>NZ_JBEXET010000058.1:0-41301 GCF_040606415.1 Streptomyces sp. NPDC005423
GATCTCTGGTTTACCGTCTCCTCCCTCCACTTTGTCTCGGGGCTCCTCCAAAAGCGGTCCCACGCGGCCGGTTTTGCCGCTGGACCCAGTCGAGGATGACGCGAACCTCGTCGGGTATCCGCTCTTCCGGGTTGGTCCGGCGCTTGGAGTTGAAGGCCCACTCGCGCAGCGCCGTACGCACCCTGACCGGGTCGAACTGCTTCGGAGGCGTCCGGAGCAAGGCGACGGTCGCGGAGGTCATCGCCTTTGCCACGTTCTTCCGCTGGTTCGCAGAGAAATGCGGCCAGGACTTGTCGACGAACTCGACCGCGAAGTCATACCAGTTGCTATCCGCCGCCTTGCTGGAGTACGAGATCGGCATACCGGTCTCGGCGCTGAAAGGCTCGCCACGCTTGACTGCGGTCAACAGCTCGGAGCGTCGGGCATCCGCGAGTGCCTTGGTCGGGTATGTCTTGCTGTGCTTCTTCGTGCCAACCTTCCAGACTACCTTGTAGGTGTATCCGTTCGCTCGCGTCCGGCGCTCGATGTTGTAGATTCGTACGTCAAACGTGCCATCAATCAAGAGGCATCCTCACAATCACTAAGCCAGTTTTCGAAATCGCTGCGCCGTATCCGGAGACTGCCGTTGGGAAGTCGGATACAACGCGGCCCTCGCCCCTTCTGCCGCCAGTCATAGAAGGTGGATCGAGATATCCCCAGCTCCTCACACACGTCATCGACTGTCAGCTTTGCCCCGGGCCGCACCGCTACCGCCACGCCGTCACCTCGCAGACCCCGAGTGCAGGGCTCAGCGACATCTCGGAGTGGAAAAAGGCAGGGGGTATCCCGGATCGACGCATGGCAGGGTTTCCTTGCTGGGAAGCGAGAAGCGACAGGAGCGCGGCAGCATCACCTCGCGCGGTCGGCGCAAGGACTGCCGCCCGCCGGCGGCACGCGCTGCCTACGGCAAAGGCGCCGTAGCAAAGCTGCCCCGCGCCTCCTCTTGCCAACGCGAAGCTGCCTGCGTCCGCCCCGACTCCACCGCCAAGCGCAGCCGAAAAGCGAACACCTCAATAGTCGCGACGATCGCCGGTTTGGCTAACCGGCGATCGTCGGCTATGTTGCGCGCCCCGTCACGTACCCGACGTCTGCTTGGGCTCACCATCGGGAGGGGGGAAGAAGGTACGACCGCAAGGCTCCAGGCTCGCTGTCCGCGGCGACCACTAGAAGACCGTCGCCCGCGCAAGCCGGTCGAGATTCACCGTGCCGCGGCGCTCGGCAATTCCGAGGGCCTGTGCCACGTACGCAAGGACGACACGATTGCCCCGGTACCCTCGGTGCAATAGGTCTTCGCCGAAAAGGCCAGCCGCACAGACGCGGACACAGAGTCCGGTGGAGACCGCAAGGTAGTTGCCTGCCGCCTGATCGAACCAAGCATTCAGCCCTCCGAGGGCAAAGAGCACGGGTGGAGTGAAGCGGGCAGATCGGATAGCGGAATCAGACAGGAAGACCTCCGAACTAGCAGCCACACGAGAGGACCGATCCTCGCGACGCGTAATTCCGAGCAGTTTCGGAATCCGGATCGCACTCGAACGGAGGCACCGGCTGGCCTGGTGTTTTGCGGGACGTTGTACGTTGACATAGCCCTGACGCAACTATCCAGTTTTTCGGCGCGCATCCTTGTCTGCCGTGGGCGAATCCCTAGCTCACGATGAGGAGATGTAGATAGTTACGACCCTTTGGCGCGGGTATGCCGCCCCATCTCGCATTCGACCTTGAGGCACCGGGACAACACGACACATCCTCGTCCCACCCATGAGGCTCGATCAGGGCCGTACCCATTCTGGTTGCGGCAGAGCCTGGCAGCTGCACGCCCACGGAACGCCGCTGGATAGGGTCGGGTTACCCCCGGCTTGAGAGGCAGTGACATGACCGACATCGTGATCGCGCAGACGACCAGCGACGACGAGGAGGTGGCGAAGGCGCTGGCCCGGGGCGCGGTTGAGAGCAAGTTGGCAGCCGGCGTTCACATCGATGCGCCGGTCGCCGCGTACTACTGGTGGGAGGGCAAGATCGCGGCAGCGCAGGAGTGGCGGATCTCGTACATGACCACAACAGACCGCCTCCCAGCACTGGAAGCCTGGCTGCATGAGAAGCACCCGTACGACGTCCCCCAGTGGATCACGCTGCCCGTGACCGGAGGGTCGGAGACGTACCTCTCCTGGGTTGCTCAGGAAACAGCTCCGGGCTGAGTAGCGCCGAGCCCGCCGTACGGTGGCTTTCGCTGCCCAAGATCGTCCGCGTCGCCCATAGAGAGGCGCTTATGCTGCGAACTGTGCAAGGTGAAGGGCTAGTTCTTGTTCGCTGGCTGGGAGGGACGCGGCGATGGCTGACGCGCGCTCCTTCCCCATCGTGTTGGGTTTAGCCTGAGCCGCTACGGCGAATTGACGTGACACGTAGACGCCTTGGTCGACGTCGCCGCCGCGCAGAAGAGCTGAAGCAAGATCACCGAGAACCACGACGCCTCCGTCCGGAAGCTCCCTTCCGAGGCGGTCGAGTGCAGTGTCAGCTGTGGACGCGAGTTCGGGGCGCCCCAGCTGGCCTATACGGAGAGCACCAACGAGTCCATACGGTGCGGGGTCACAAACCGGACCTACGCCTGCTCGCTCGTGTGATCCGCGAAGTCATAGACGAACCGCGCCCGCTCCAACGCCCTGAGCGCCTCCGTCTCATCGCCGACCGCCGCAGCTTCTTCGGCATGCCTGCCGAGGACCCAGGCGGCAGCCGTTGCGTTGCCATGGCCTCGCACGTCCCTTGCAGCCGGGGAGAGGAGTTCAGCCTTCGCACTCGGAGTCGAAATGCCGTAGCTGGTGTAGGTCAAGGCCAGAGCTCGGAGTGGAGGGTGTCCAGCGGTCGACGCGCACTGCGACGTGACCTTGTAGTAGGCGTCGGCTTTGCCATGCTCCCCCAGGTCCCAGGCCACCCATCCGGCCAGGGCGGCGGTCTCCCCGGCCGCGATGGTGAGCGCGCGTTCGTACTCGCCGGCATGAGGTAAGGCCGCCGTGATCGCGTCAAGATGCGACTCAACCGTGTTCTGCAGCCGCCGGGCGCTGAGGCTGAGTTCCTGAACGTGCAGATCAGCGGCCCGATCGATGAGCGCGATGGCAGCGACCCTATCGATCTTGGCCCCCTTGCGGAGAGCGAATGCGAGGCGTCCCCAGGGCTCGGCAGCTGTGCTCACGCCGATCGCGGCGCCCCCCAGCAACGTGCGGCGCTTCACGACGTCCTGGCCCTCCCCCGCCTTGGCATGCCCTTTTCTCTTCCGAGTGCGGGCTGCCCTGGCCTCCCGCTGCAGCTCCTCGAAAGGGACACCGCAGGCCACCGCAATATGGCCAATCGTGTGGCTGGTGGGAATAGTTTCAAAGTTCTCATAACGGCTGATCTCTCGGCGGGTCACTGTGTCGCGGCCGGAGACAACGTTGATCGCCTCTGCCTGCTCCTCCTGCGTCCTGCCCGCATCCTGCCGAAGCCGGAGGAGCAAGTCAGCGAACGGATCTGGCATGAGTCTGACCTCTGTCGGTGGGCGGAATCCAATCATGGCCTCAATTCCCCCTCCCGTTTCCCCCCTTGACAAGTTTTTCCCCCTCCCGCTTCCCCTGGTCCGAGGCTGAGGCACACGGTGCGATGAACCCATGACGATGTTCCGCAGGGTGGCACCGATCCCGCTCGCGAGGGGGACCAACCTGGCGGGCAGCACTTGGCCCAGGAGTGGGCGACCCTGCAGCGCAGCCAAGCCGTCAGGCCATGACTGGCCCTTTACACACCGTCGTATGGCGGGGCGCTGGCGCTACCAAGCGTGGGAGCCGCTGATCGATTCCGGACACCCCAAGGAGGCGTGGTGATGACCTGTTCCGTACACGCCTGCTCGCAAGGCACGCTCAATGGGCGCCGCCTCGCACGATTGATCAAATCGGGTCCCAGTGGTACTGCTGCCTCAGCGTTCGGCAGCGTCTCGCCAGTAGTCGGCCAGCATCTCGCTCGGCCAAGAGGGCTGAGTAACGGGGCCGTGAGGAAGCATCTCCTCGAACACCGCCACCAGATCCACCACCGCTGTTCCCTCATCTGCGTCGAGATCGGTCACGTGCAGATCGCGCCCGTCAACACGGAGAAGCCGAGGAAAGGAGGTTGCCAGCCGGGCGGGCCGGCGGTGGTTGTGGTGTACGAAGGTCCCCGTTGCCGGCCAGGCCGGATTGTCACGGGGGCTGCGAGCGTGGAGTGCAACGTCGTCGGGGGACCCGAAGTTGAAGAACCAGGTGACCTGGAGATGGGAGAAGTCTTCGATCCCCTGCAGCGTCTCCACAGGGTAGGTCGGGTGCAACCGAATGATCGATTCCACGCCGCCCTTGAAATCATCGAGCCGCCCGGTGTGGCCTCCAACCACGGTGGCGATCACAGGCACTTCGATGGACGCTGCGGACACGGCTTTCCCCTTCTCGGTTTCGAGCAGAGCGGGAGGCACGGCTGCACCGTGCTCATCCTCGCCACCACGGTGCCGTCAGGCTACTCGTTCGAGTACCGCCTTGGCTCGCTCGTCGATCTCTGCTGCTGCGTGGATTCCGCGGTTCCGGAAGGGAGACAGCACACGGCGCATGTTCACGACGGCTTCACGGGCTCTTCCCGATTGGACGCCTTCCATTGCGTCCAGGGCTTGGGCCCACGTGTGGCAGGCTGCCTCGACGTTGCCCTGCTTGGCCTGGACGGTGCCCATGTAGCCCAGTGTTACGGCGTGGGTCCGGCTGAACTCGGCCTTCCTTGTCAGCACGCTGTTATTGAACTCGCGGAGCGCTCCTTCGAGGTCGCCGAGGGTCCACAGGGTGCGTGCCGTCTCGTGAGCCAGCGACGCCTGTTGGAAGAACCAGACCCGGTGGGGATCTTCGTCACCGGGCCGAGCGGCAGCGAGGTCGTCCTCGGCACGGAGAAGGGCTGCAATCGCCTCGCGTTTCTGTCCGTCAGTCGCGAGACTGCGTGCCTGTACGACGCCGAGCAGCGCGCGCTCTCGGGGTGTGGCCAGGGTGTATCGCTTTCGGTCCACGGAAGCCGCCGAGAGTCTCACTCCTGCCCTGGGGTGGCCCAAGTCGGTTGCCTGATGGGCCATGGCGCGCAGAATGTGACCCGCCAGCGGGGCTTCGTCGGCTTCGGCAGCAAGCTTCAGGGCAAGGGTGAAGTAGTGGCGCGCTGCCTCGTGTTGAGAGGCGTCGAAGCTCATCCACGCGGCCACATACACGGCTTCGGAGGCGGCAGCGAGAAGGTCTCGGCGTGTCTCTTCGCTCGTGAAGACCCCACCCACGTATCCGGCGACGTCATCGAGGATGTACTGCCGCAGAGCTGTACGGCCGTCCATCCCGCCATGTCGTTGGTCTCGCTTCGAGAAGAACTCGGTCATCTCGCGGACGGCGATGACCTCGCTAGCGCCGATCCGACGGCTGGTCGCCGCCGGACGGGACCTGGCTCGCTGGGGGGCGTCGTCCCACCACTGCTGCCCTGGCAGCACCAGACCACCTACCGAGTAGGCAGCCCCAGCCAGCAGTTGGCGGCGTTCCAAGTCCACGTCGCTCCTCCCCAGATCCACCAGCGCGGTCAGCGTATCGACGCGCCATTCGGATGCCGGGGCGGCCTCGGGAGTCGATCCCGAGAGTCCAATCTCCGCCAGCGTGACCGGGCGTTGCAGCCTCCGGGACAACGTCTCACACAAGATACGGGGCGCCCTGCCGGTGGGGCGGGTTCCGGAGATCCACATCGCGATGTGCGAACGGCTCGTGCTGAACAGTTCGTCCGCGCCAACCTCCGCCGCAACCCTGACTACCGCTGCGGCCACCTTGGGCTGCGACCAGCCGGTCTCCGCAATCACAGCGGCCAGTTGTTCGTTCCTGCGTGCCATCCTGCGTCCCCGTTCACAAGAGAACAATCTTTGACGGGTTTGACGGCATCAAGGACCGGCCGGGGATACCAACTCGCCGTCATTCACGGTTCGCTCAAGGCCAACGAAACCACCATCTGCCTTTGCCCGGGAGGAAATCCGGTGAAGACCAGCCACACGTCTGGTGCCGACGCCAGGACCCATCCCAGCGCCTCGACAACCGCTACCGCCGCCTCAGAGGCGAAAGAGGGCTGGGAGCCACCGTCCGCCGAGGGACGCGCCGTCAGGAGCCGGGCATGAATCAATCTCAGGCCCAAGACGACTGGGTCGACTCCCCCGAGCACCAGAAGAGTCTGACCCTGGCCGCTGACGACCATGCTCCTCGGATGGCCCGTTCCTTCACACGGGACGCGCTCAGCGCCTGGGGGATGGACGACCTCCTGGACGATGCCGTGCTCATCGTCAGCGAACTCACCACCAACGCCGAGCGCTATGGCCGGTCCAGCGAGGCTCCCGCGAGAGACCGGACCACGGGACAGGGTGAGCGCGACGAGGAGATCACGCTGACGCTCATGGTCCAGGCGGATGTGGTGACGATCGAGGTAGAGGACAACTCGCCTCACGTCCCGGTGGAGCAGGCTGCCGACGAGGACTCGATCAGCGGGCGCGGCCTCCACCTCGTGTCGGCGACGGCCGACAGCTGGACCACGTGTCCCACCGAGGACGGGACCGGCAAGCGGGTGCTCGCCTTCATCAGGCGCCCCGAGCCGGCTCCCGCTTCCTGAATCCTCGTCATCCCCTTGATCTCATTGGAGCCCTCCGTCATGCCCCCTCAGCTACCTTCCCTGACTTCGTCCCCCGCGACGGGGAGCAGCGCCGACGTCGACTCCGAGGGACCGCGCAGCCTTCTCCTGGACTTGGACGGGGTCCTCGTCGACACACTTCCCGTGATGGAGAGCGCGTGGCACGCGGTGCAGGAGGCCCATGGTCTCGATGTGCCGTTCACCGCGTACCAGGAGCATCTCGGCCGCCCCTTCGACGCCATCATGGAACGTCTCGGCCTGGCCAACGCCGAGGCGATTCACCGGACATACACCGAAGCGTCAACGGCCGTGGCCCACCTGGCCCGAGCGTTCGATGGCATCACAGACGTGCTGCTCGCCGTCGCTGCCGCCGGCTGGTCGCTCGGGGTCGTCACGTCCAAGCCGCTGGTCCGGGCAACGCCTCTTCTCGCGGAGCTGGGCTGCCCGTTCGCCGTGGTTCGCGGGCCCGACGGGCCGGGGCGCGGCAAGCCGGCACCGGACCCGATCCTGCTCGCCTTGATCGAGCTCGGCAGCGATCCGGCCAAGGCGACATACGTCGGCGACATGGCGGTCGACCAGGAGGCCGCACACCGAGCCGGCGTCCCCTATATCCACGCGGGTTGGGGATATGGCCGTCCGATCGGTCCGTCCACCGCGGTCGCCGAATCGCCCAGGGAACTGTTACACCTCCTCGGCGTCACCGCCGCTCCGGCCCCGTTCATCGAAGGGGGCCTGGTGTGAAGGCAGTTGGGCACAGCGCACTCGGCCTCGTGCAGACCGGTGCCGCGGGCCAGTCGTTGTGGGCTTTGGTAGGAGAGGGCTCTCTCGCCCACATGCGGGCGGAGCAGATCACCACTCGGGACCTGCAGGCTCTGCCACTGAATTCGGGCGAGGTAGACGAACACGTCGACCGGATCATGGGTGCCCTTGAGACACACGGCGCGCACCTCGTGGCGACACCGGGCGGTGCGAACTGGCTCCACGTGCAGCATGTGCCAGCCCGGCGCCTGGTGGCGCAGCTGGTACGCAAGCTCTCGGCGCTCAGTGCCTGGGAACCGTTCGCGAAGGCCCCGGGCTCGATGGCACTCGCGCCGTACGAGGGGCTCGTCGGGGTGCGGTCGAGCAGCTCGCGGGAGTACCGGTCCTACACCGTCAGCTGGTCCGGTGTGGCCTTCGTACTAGGCGCGGCAGCCCCGCACAACCCACTGCGGTCCGCGCCCTTGCGAACCCTTCCCGCTCCCGAGGTGGCCGCTGCTGTCCCGGCTGTTTGCGGGAACTTGAGCAGTGACGTGGTGGCGCTGTCATGGTCGTCGCGTCACGCGGCCACTCTGCTCCCCGTGCTCGACGTGCTCGCGCGTGACGGGCGAAGGAGCCTTCTGATCGACCTCGCCACCGATGCGGCGGAGCGGAGTCCGGCTCCAGATTCCGAGAACGTGAGACTGTGCTCGCCGCCGGATGGACTCTTCGGGCTGAGCGGTGCCGTGGAAGGGCTGCCGTCGACGGACGGTGCCGTCGTGCGGGTGAAGGAGCACAAGGTCCTGCTGGACCGGCTGCTCCTGCTCTTGTCGGTGCTGCTGGAGACGAGCGGGGGTTGCACCCAGCCGTCGTGGCGCTCCGTTGTGGAAGCGGAAGCCTGGCTGGACGACGTCCTTACCGCTGCCCGGCCGCACACTCTGCTGGTCAGCAACGACACCAGCCCGCTGGGAGCGCTCGCCGTGCACGCGGCTGAGCGCCGCGGCATCAGCACGGTGCACGTTCAGCACGGTGCGTGGACGGCCGAGTCGGTCGCGTGGCCTGCCCTGCACAGCCGTCACATCGTCGTCATGGGAGAACGCGACGTCGCCCTCGCGAACACCTGGGCGCGGCATCCTGTCGCCGAGGTCCACGTCCTGGGCCAGCCTCGCTTCGACGGCCTGTCTCATCTCGACCCCGAGACCCAACGGCGTTATCTGGAACGGCTGATGACCGCCACCACAGGGAGGGAGCCCGAGCGGATCGCGGTCTGGGCCTGTCAGCCCTTCGGTCCTGACCGACTCCGTGCCCAGGCCGACATGCTCATGGACGGACTCCGTGGAGGCGACGGCGACTGGGGACTCGTCATCGCCCCCCACCCCGCGCAGAGCGCCGACGCGTTCTCCTCCCTGACCCGGCAGAACGGCGGACCGCTCGTGGCCGTGGCCGACCCACAGGTCGGGGCCCGGGGGTGCTTTGCCGGTGCCGATGCTCTGGCCAGTGCGTACTCGACCTGCGGTATCGAGGCGGCCCTCCTGAACGTGCCAGTCCTCGAAATCGGCGCGGTCGGCGAGCGCACCCTCGGGCTGGCCGACCACGGCCTCGCCTCGCGCTGCACCAGTGCCGGGGAGGTCGCCGACGTTCTCTCCGCGCTGGCCCGGCCCGGCCAGCCCGTCGCCCTGACGGTGCCGGATGCGGTGTGCCGGTGGCGCGGCAGCAGCGCTGCCGACATCGCGTACCTCATCCTCGGCCGCGCCGACACCGCCGCGCGGCCTGCCCCCGTCCACCACGATGCCCCCGGCGCTGATCGCACGCAGGCGCGGGGCGAAGGAGTCCGTGCCCGATGACCCAGTTGACCGGCGACAGCGTCGCCGAACTCTTCGCCGGGGCCGTCACCCTGGCCAAGAGCGGCGTGAAGGTCGCGCCGCGCGGCATGGCGACCCGCGAGGTCCTCGACGTCCACATGCTGCTGACCCAGCCCCGGGCCCGTCTGCTGTCCGCGCCGCCGTCAAGGATCCTCAATCCGGCGTTCGCGGTGGCCGAGACCGTCTGGCACCTCTCCGGCTCCGATGCCGACTGGATCTTTGACTACAACGCCCGGTTGAGGCAGTACGCCGATGACGGCGTACTGCGGGGCGCGTACGGGCCACGGATGCGGAACTGGGCAGGGAAGGTCGACCAGTTGCGCCAGATCGTCGAAATCCTCACAGCGGATCCCGACTCCCGCCGGGCTCTGATCCAGCTGTACGACCCTGCCCTGGACGCCGCCGGGCACAAGGACGTGCCCTGCACGCTCGGCTTCGGCTTCCACCTTCGCGCCGGCCGCCTCCATATGACGACCACCATGCGCGGCCAGGACGTGTGGATCGGCATGCCGTACGACCTGTTCTTCTACACCGTCCTCCACGAGCTGGTCGCCGGGTGGCTCGGCGCCGAGCTCGGCGACTTCCACCACCACGTGGGTTCCCTGCACATCTACGAAGACCATCTCGACCAGGCCGACCAGCTCACCTCGCTCACCGCGAGCGAGATCATGCCCGACCTCCGCACCCCCTGGTCGGGCTTCGACGAACTGCTCCGGCACGTCCAGGCCCTGGACCTGACCGGGCATCCGGGCTGGGACGCCATGACCGCCACGATGCGCAGCTACCAGCTGTGGAAGAACGACCTGCGCGACGCGGCGCGGCGCCAAGCGGAACAGGTCGACGGCCCTCTCGGCCCGGCGCTGACGTCCTGGTACGGCGAGCTGAACCGCCGCGCCGCATCCTCGTCCGCCCGCACCACGGCAGGGGCCAGGTGACAACCGCCATGGACCACACCCCTGCCGTCGTCCTCGGCCTGTGCTCCTACACCCATGACTCGTCCGCCGCCCTGCTGGTCGAGGGGGAGCTGGGCGGATTCGTCGAGGAAGAGCGTTTGTCCGAGGACAAACACACCAAGGCGTTCCCGCAGCGTGCGGTCGACTGGCTGCTGAAGGAAGCCGGACTCACCCCCGGCGACGTGGACGCCGTCGCCTACAACTTCCATCCCGCCCACTACCTGGTCGAGTCCCCGGCCGCGCTGCGCCTGGCTCTGTCGGCGACGACCCGCGAGCGGGCGCTGCCCAGGGCCCACGGGTTCGCCAAGGTCGGGCTGCGTACCCAGCGGCGCGTCGGCGCCCTGGGCCGGCTGTTTCCCTCCGCCCGCGTGGTGCCGGTCCTCCACCATCGGGCCCACCAGCTGGCGGCCTTCTCCTGGTCGGGGTGGACGGAGTCCGCGGTGCTGGTCGTGGACAGCCTCGGAGAACGGCAGACCACCACCATCGCCCACGGCCACAACGCGCTGCGCCCGCGCACCCGCACCCTGGAATCGCTCTACGACCCGGCCTCGCTGGGCTACGTGTACGGCGCGGTCACCGAGCATCTGGGATGGCGTCGCGGTGATGAGGAAGGCACCGTGATGGCGCTCGCCGCGCTCGGCGACCCGAAACGGTTCCGGCACCTGTTCGCGCGGGCCGTGCGCACCACGCAGAGTGGTTTCTACGTCGACCCCTCGTATTTCCCCCCGCGCACGCTGTCCTCCGGCTACCCGCGGATCTCGCGTCGCTTCCTCGCCGAGACGTGTCCTGCGCGCCATGCGGCCGAGCCGGTCCTGGACGTCCATCAGGACCTGGCCGCGGCCCTCCAGGAGCGCACCGAGCAGGTCATGCTGCACCTGGCCCGCCGAGCGAGGTTGATCACCGGCTCGCGCCGGCTGTGCGCGGGTGGCGGGGTTGCCACGAACTGTGTGAGCATCGGCCGGATCATCGAGGCCGGCATCTTCGACGACGTCTTCGTGCCGCCTGCCCCCGGTGACGCCGGCACGGCGGTCGGTGCCGCGGTCGCCGTGCACATCGACAGCGGCAACCAGCGCCCCTTGTCGGGCATCGCGCGAAGCTGCTACCTCGGCCCGTCCTTTGAGAACCAGCCCCTCGACCTCACCGCCTGGCCCGGGCTGCAGCAGAAGACGCTAGGGATCGAGACCGCCGAGTTCCTCGCCGACCAGCTCGCCCACGGCATGATCGTCGGCTTGTTCCAAGGCCGGGTGGAAGCCGGCCCCCGCGCCCTGGGTAACCGCTCCATCCTCGCCTCGCCCCTGGAGCCGGGAGTGGTGGAACGGCTGAACGCGACCGTGAAGTACCGGGAGCCGTTTCGGCCCTTCGCCCCGATGGTGCTGGCCGCGCGCGCCAAGGAGTTCTTCACCCTCGGTCAGGAGGCCCCCTACATGTCGATGGCCTCCGGCGTCACGGACACCGCGCGCGAGCGGGTTCCGGCCATCGTCCACGCCAACAACACCTCCCGTCTGCAGACCGTCACCGCCGCGCAGAACCCGTTCATGCACGCGGTGCTGACCGCCTTCGCCCGCCGCACCGGGGTCCCGGTGCTGATCAACACCTCGCTCAACATCAAGGGCAAGCCGATCTGCGGGACACCGGCCATGGCCCTGGACTGCCTGACCGGCTCCGGCCTGGACGCCCTGCTGCTGGAAAGCCGGTGGATCACCAAATGAGGATCGGGTACAGCTTCTGGGGCTTCCTCGGCAACGGAATCACCGACACACCCGACGGGGGCCGCAGCCACCGTCGCCCCTTCATCGACGCCCTCCGCGCCCGCGGGCACGAGATCGTCTTCCTCCAGGCCAACCGCGACCTGCTCGAAGCAGGCGACGACCTCGGCGGTGCCTACGTTTTCGACAACGGCATCCCGGAAATCGACGTCCTGCTCCTGGAGTGGCGCTGGCTGATCAGCGGACGCAACACCAGCGTATGCGGCACCGAGGGGCACACCTGCGACCTGCACCGCCAGGGCGAACTCCTCATGCACTACGCCGTACGGCGCGGCATGCCGACCGTGATCTGGGACAAGGACCGGACACTGCGGATCGACAGCATATGGCGCCGCGCTCCGCGGACCGCCGTGTGCGAAGCCGCCCTCGCCCCCTCGCCCGGGGCCCACCGCCTGCTCTTCCCCGTCGACGACCAGCTCCTGGCCCAGGCGGATCCGCACGCGCTCGCCACGGCACCCCGCGACCTCGACCTCGGCTACGTGGGCAACCAGTACGACCGCGACCACCATTTCGACCACTACTTCGCCCCGGCCGCCGCCCATCGCTCACACCAGGTCGGCGGCAAGTGGACCCGGACCGAGCGCTGGCCGCACGTCCACTTCCTCGGCCGGATCCCCTTCCCACAAGCCCACGAGCTGTACAGCAGGTCCCTGGCCACCGTCCTCATGCTGCCCGAGCGGTACGCCGTCGTCGGGCAGATGACCCAGCGGATCTTCGAAGCGGTACTGGCCGGATGCCTGCCCCTGGCCCCGGCCGACATCCTCCGCGCCGAGCAGTTCGTGCCCGCCGACCTGATCGTGTCCTCCAGCCAGGAGGTGATCGAGCGCCTCGCCTTCCTCCGGCGGATCGCCGGCAGCCAGCAGCACACGGATCTGATCGCGGCCTGTCTTAACCACCTGGACCTGTTCCGCCTGAGCAGGCAGGTCGACGCCCTGGAGACCGTGCTGAACACGATCGTCGCCCCCTCGACCGAGCGAGGAGCGGCATGATGCGACAGACCACCCGGGCCGCCGTGCCCGGGTCATCCGAACGCGTTCCGGCGGCCCGTCCGCTCGGGCGCCCGAGCGACTCTAGGCTGGAGCACCATGGAGAAGGTCGCCATCGTCGGCTGCGGGGGCAGCGGCAAGTCCTACCTGGCCCGCACACTGGGGAAGATCATCGACGCCCCGGTGACGCACCTGGACGCCGCGTTCTACGACGACGAGTGGACCGCGCTGCCTACGGAGAAGTTCACCGAGCTGCAGCGGGAGCTGGTCGCGCAGCCGCGATGGGTGATCGACGGCAACTACAACTCGACGCTCCAGACGCGGCTCGAAGCCTGCGACACCGTGGTCCTGATGGACGTGTCCACGATTTCCGCGCTGTACGGGATCTTCTCCCGGCAGCTCCGGCACGGGGCCGGGCACAAGGGCAACGGGGTGCACAACCGTATCCACTGGGGTGTGATCCGGTACGTGGCGACGTACCGCCGCAAGATGCGCCCCCGCGTCATGGCCAAGATCGACCAGTTCGCCTCCGGTCGGGCCGACGTGGTGTTGCTGGCCAACCGGCGCCAGACGCGCCGCTGGCTGCAACAGGTGGCTGCCGAACGCAGCTGAGCCCTCCGCGCCCGCGAGGGGAGGGCGCGGCATGACCGAGGCCAACCCCTTCCTCGATCCCGTGCGGCAGGCGGAGCTCTACGGGGAACCCTCACGCCTGGCCGGACGGTCCAACGCCCTGATGCGGGCCAAGACCTCTGGCCGTCCCGTACCGGACACGATCGTCCAGCTGGTACGCGCCCACCACGGACGTGCCGACCGTCTCGGTGTGGTCCTCGACGTCGGCTGCGGTCGCGGGACGAGCAGCAAGACCCTCGCCGAACTCCTGAGCCCGCGCCGGGTCGTCGGCCTCGACGCCTCCGCGGCCCTGATCGGGCAGGCCCGCGCACGCACTCGGCGTCTGCCCGGCGTGCAGGTGAGCTTCCTCCAGGGAGACTTCCACGATCTGCCCCTGCCCACCGCCTCGTGTGATCTGGCAGTCGCCGCGTTCTGCCTCTACCACTCCACCCGCCCGCAGGCCGTGGTCGGGGAGATCAACCGTGTACTGGGCCCCGGCGGACTGGCCGTGCTGGTCACCAAGTCCCTCGACAGCTACCGGGAGTTGGACCACTTGGTCGCCGCATCCGGCCTCGACCCGAGGGCCGAGCACCACGAGAGCCTGTACATCTCCGCGCACAGCGGCAACCTCGCCGACCTCGCCGCCACCGCGCTCGACGTCGTGAACACCGAGGACGAGGAGCACCTGTTCACCTTCGACGGTCACGACCACGTCGCGGAGTACGTGGCCACCAACCCGAAATACGAACTGGCCCCCGGCCTGTACGGCAACCCGCAAGCGGTGGCCGCCGTCCTGCACGAGTTCCTGCCGGACCGGCCGGTCACCACCCACTCCACCATCACCTACATCGTGGCCAGAGCGGGGGGAGGAGCGGCGTGACAAGCGGGCATTTCACCAAGCACTACACCGACTCCTCCCGGGTCGCCGCCGCCGTTCGCCACCACTGGTGGCTCACCGAGCACGCACACCCCCTGCATCTGCCGATGCTTCAGGTGATCCGGTCGAACAGCGTGACTTATCAGTGGGTCAAGGGGCGCCCGGCCCGACCAGAGGACCTGCCCCGCCTGGCACAACTTCTGGGCGACGCCGACGGCACCGCCTGGGCCAGCGACCTCCAGACAGCCGACCTGCACGTACCGCATCGCTTCGACGACGGAACCGAGTTCGCCGACTACCTCAGCCCGCGCACCGCCGCACTGCGAGTACGGCTGGAGCAGGGATACCTGCCCAACAAGGCCGCCCTGCACGCGATGCTGTCGCTGCTGGAGAAGACCGCAGAGGGACCGGCCGTCTTCTACAAGGACAGCAACCCCCGCAACGTCCTGATCGCCGAGACGGGCGTGTTGTTCACCATCGACACCGACGACCTCACCCTGGCCCCGGCGGCGTACGACCTGGCGAAGCTGGTCCTGACGCTGCAGCTGACGTACGGGCCTCTGCGGCCCACAGTCATCGACGCCGCCCTGGTCCTTTACAACGAGGCCGCCGCACGCCACGACGTCACGCTCGGTGTCACGGACCGTGAGCGTCTCGACGACTTTCTCGCCCTGCACGCCGTCCTGACCGCGCCGTACCTGGGGCGCAACGGCTACCTCTACGGCTGGCCCGCCGACTGCCCCCGACCCCGAGGCTGATCATGATCACTACCGAACTTGTCTTCGTCCGTCACGGCGAGGCCCAGTGCAATGTCGACGGTCTGGTCGGCGGGCCGCGGACCTGCACCGGACTGACCAACCGCGGATACGACCAGGTCGAGCGGGCCACCTCCCGGCTCGCCGCCGAGCACCAGGAGCAGCCGTTCGACGCGCTCTACTGCGGACCACGCCTGCGCCTGATCCAGACCGGAGAGATCTTCAGCCAGGCCCTTCGCCTCCCCCTGACCATGGACGAGCGGCTCGACGGGCCTGTCCACGGCGATGCCGACGGCAAGCCCTGGCCGGAGGTGAAAACCGCCGCGGACGGCGGACCGCACGCCCACCCCGACACCCCCTGGGCGCTGGGATCCGACACCTGGAACGGGTACCTCGCCCGCGCCGGCGACTTCCTGTCGCAGCTGATAGACGAACACGAGGGCGACCGCGTCCTGTTCGCCACGCACGGCGAGACCGTGATCGCCGCCCACACTCTGCTCCTGGGCATCCCCCTCGGCGCTCCGGCGGGCTTCAGCGTCACCCACGGCTCCCTCACCTGCTGGCAGCACCACCGCAACCGGCTGGACCAGACCCGTTGGATCCTGGACCGGCACAACGACACCTCGCACCAGCTTCTCCCGGCGACGGAGGCGGCTTCGTGATCACGGCCTCCGTCGATCCGCGCCTCGAACTGGCCCGTCACACGCTCGGCGCCGTCCGCGTCCTGCCCGATCCCGGCCTTCCGCCCAGGCTGCTCCAACTGATAGATGGCCGGGGGCGACGGTACTTCGCCAAACAGCACACCGCCCGCACCCGGTACGCCCAGGAGGTCAAGGCGTACGGCACCTGGGCACGCCACCTGGCCGGGCATGCACCGGAGTTGGTCGGCTGGCACGACAGTACGCACACGCTGCTGGTGACCGCGCTGGACGGCACACGGGCGGACGCCGTGGCCCCGGGCTCGCCCGACGAGGAACGCGCGCATCATGAGGCCGGCCGTATCCTGCGGCTGCTGCACCAGGTCACCCTCATCCCGCGCTCCGGAGCTGTCGGCCCCGAACTGGCGCACCGCCTCGCCCACTGGATCGGCCGTGCCGAGCAGGCCGGCCTCATCACCGCCGACGAGCGCGGACTGCTGTCCGCGCATCAAGAGGTTCTGGCGAACACGCTCATGGACAGCGCTGTGTGCCACCTCGACTACCAGCCCCGGAACTGGATACTGGGCGAATCGTTCGGCCTGTACGACCTGGAGCACATGCGGCGCGACGCGCGGATCAGGGACTTCGCCCGTCTGGAGTTCCGCCGCTGGCAGGCAATACCCCCGCTACGGAACGCCTTCTACGCCGGATACGGCAGGCATCCCACCGACACCGAGCAGCGTCTCCTCGAATCCTTCGGAGCCATCGAGGCGATCACCGCCCTGGTCCGCGGACACGAGCAAGACGATCTCGCCCTCCTGGCCCACGGCCGCACCGTGCTGGCCCGGCTGCACTGACCCGTCAACACCACCGCTTCTGGAGACACCCCGTGACACAGCAGCTGAGCTCGCAGCACACCCCCGTGCCCCGCCGCGCCGTCGTGACCGGCTCGGCCGGCTTCATCGGCTCCCACCTCGCGCACGCCCTCGTCCAGGCCGGGACCACCGTCATCGGGGTCGACCGCCGCGACCCTGTTATGGACCCCATTGCCGCGGCCAACCTCGGCCCTCTGCTGTCGCTCCCGGGCTATGTGCACATCACCGCCGACCTGGTCGGCTGCGCCATCGACCCCCTCCTGATCGACGCGGACGCCGTCTTCCACCTCGCCGGCATCCCCGGAGTGCGCCCCTCCTGGGGACCGAAGTTCACCGACTACGTCGCCTCCAACATCCTTGCCACCAAACGGCTGTTGGACGCCGCCGCCCGCCTCCGCGTCCCCCGCCTGGTCGTCGCCTCCTCCTCCAGCGTCTACGGCACCACGGACGGCGGCCACAGCATCGAGACCGACCACCCGCACCCCGCATCGCCGTACGCCGTCACCAAGCTCGCCGAGGAACAGCTCTGCCTCGCCCACGCCGCGCAGCCCCACAGCACCATCAGCGTCGTCGCCCTGCGCTACTTCACCGTCTACGGCCCCCGCCAGCGCACCGACATGTTCACCCACCGCGCCCTGCTGACCGCGCTGACCGGACAGCCGCTGCGCCTGTACGGGGACGGCCACCAGCGCCGGGACTTCACCTACATCAACGACGCAGTCGCCGCGACCATCGCTGCGGCCACCACACCCGACGTCCACGGAGTGATCAACGTGGGAGGCGGCTCCAACGCCTCCCTCCTCGAAGTCGTCGGCATCGCGAACAGCCTGACCGGCCGCGACATCGACCTGCGCCACGAAAGCCCACGCCACGGCGACGTCCTCATCACCCGCGCCCACCCCGGCCGCGCCCACGAGGTCCTGGGCTGGAAGCCCCAGGTCGACCTTCCCACCGGCATGCGCGCCCACATGGAGTTCCTCGCCTCCGAACCCGCCGTGTACGGCCGAGCCGCCTAACCGGCGGAAGTCTGAAGGGAGTTGCTGTGGAGAGTCCTGAGCGAGCGCGGCTCGACGCCTTCTTCCGGCACGTCACCGAGCAGTTCCCCGCCGCCGGTCCGGTCACCTCGCTCATCGTCACGCACCTGCTCTCCGAGCGGCCGGCGTTCCTGCGCGCGATGGCCGCCGCCTCGACGATCGCCGCCGTGCTGCCCAAGCCCAAGTCCATCGACCAGCCCACGCTCGAAGCGGTCCAGGGCCTCTACCCCGTCCACGACCTCAGCCGGGAGCTGTTCGCCGACTCGACGCGTGCACTGGACTACATCGAGGAGGCCGCAGCCGGGCAGGACCTCGTCCTGGCGGACATCGGCGGCTACTTCGCCCCCGCTCTCAGCACGCTCGTCGAGAAGTTCTCCGGCCGCATCCTGGGCGTGGTGGAGGACACGGAGAACGGGCACCAGCGGTACGCGGCGCTCGACCAACTGGAGTGCCCCGTCATCTCGGTGGCCCGCTCACCGCTCAAGGACTGCGAGGACCACCTCGTGGGCAGGTCCATCGTCTTCTCCACCGACGCTCTGGTCCGTGCCCGCGGCGACATCCTGACCAGCCGCAACGCCTGCGTCCTGGGCTTCGGCAAGGTCGGCCGCTCCATCGCGCAGACCCTGCGCGGGCACGACCTGCGGGTCACCGTCTACGACAAGGACCCCATACGGCGCGTGCAGGCGCATTCGCACGGTTTCCGGACGACCGCGACCACCGCCGAGGCGGTCCGGGACGCCGAACTCGTCCTGTGCGCCACCGGGAACCTCGCCCTGCGCCAGCGCGACTTCGAGGCGCTGCGCAACGGCGCCTACCTCGCGTCGGTGACCTCGTCGGAGGACGAGCTGGAACTCGCGTCCCTCCACGAGCTTTACCAGCGCGTCCCGGCGGGAGAGCAGCTGACGCGCTACGAGGTCACCGGTCACTACTTCTACGTGCTCGCCGACGGCGGCGCCGTCAACTTTGTCCACGGAGCGGCTGTCGGCAGCTACATCCACCTTGTCCAGGCGGAGATCCTTGCCGCCACCGCCGCTCTCAGCCACGGCCGCTTCCAGCCCGGCCTGCACACGATGCCCACCACCGACCGCCAGGCCATCGCCGGCATCTGGCTCGACCACTTCGACAGGTGAACTCCATGCCGCCGTCCCCCGACCACATCCGGGCCACCGCCCAGGCGTACCTCAGCCGCCACCCCGGTGAACAGTCGCTTCTCGACTCGCTGTTCACCGCTCTGGACGACATGCAGGATCCCACGCACCGCAGGAACTTC
The DNA here is from genome assembly GCF_040606415.1 of Streptomyces sp. NPDC005423. NCBI lineage: Bacteria > Bacillati > Actinomycetota > Actinomycetes > Kitasatosporales > Streptomycetaceae > Streptomyces > Streptomyces sp. NPDC005423. Next base: position 19,060 of record NZ_JBEXET010000058.1, read on the forward strand.
CCTGCTCACGTCACCTGTAGTGCCATCGTCCTCGACGCCACCGACCGCGTGCTCCACATTCATCACAACGCGACCGGCAAGTACCTCGCACCCGGCGGACACGTCGAGAAAGACGACCAGGACCTCGTCCACGCCGCCCTCCGCGAACTCCGCGAGGAGGCCGGGATCCCCCATGACGCGGTCACCCCGCTCCCCGGGTTCGAGGCGGTTCCGCTGGACATCGACGTGCACGGCATCGACGCCAACCCCGCCAAAGGCGAACCGGCACACCAGCACGTCGACTTCCGCTTCGTCTTCCGGCTCACCGCGCCACACGCGGTGACGCTCCAGACCGAGGAAGTCAGCGGCTACGACTGGCGGTCGTTCCAGGAGACCGCCGCCCCGACCGTACGCGCCAAGTTGGCGCTCCTTGCGCGCCCTGCGCGTTCCTGACACGCCGACCATCCGGGGGTTTGCCATGTCTGACGCTTCACCAGCACAATCGCGCACCGTACGCCGCCACGTAGCGGTCATCCCCTGCCGGTGGGGGGCCTCGCGCTTCCCTGGCAAGCCGCTGGCCCTGCTCGGAGACAAGCCTCTGCTGTGGCATGTGTATCAGCGATGCCTGGAGGCCACGCGTCTCGACGGTGTGCTGGTCGCGACGGACGACGAACGCATTGAGGCTGCCTGCCACCGTCTGGGGATCGAGTGCATGCGCACCCGAGAGCACCTCACCGGCACCGACCGTGTCGCTGAGTGCGCCCAGCGCGTGCCTGCTGACGGCTATATCAACGTCCAGGGCGATGAGCCGTTCATCGCGCCGGCCGCGATCGACGCTGTCTCCGACGCTCTGCACCGTCTGGCGGCCGGCACCCTCGCGGTGAACGCCTACACGGAACTGGGCGATGCCGGCGCCGTCCTGGACCACAACGTCGTGAAGGTCGTGCTGACAACAGGGGGAGATGCCCTGATGTTCTCGCGCCAACCGATCCCCTATCCGCGAGCGGCCCGCCCGACGTATCTGCGGCAGCTGGGGCTGTACGGTTTCACCGGTGAGGCTCTCCGGCAGTTCCGGCAGCTCTCACAGGGGCCGCTGGAGCAAACCGAGGGCGTGGAGATGCTCCGCTTCATCGAGCACGGGCTCGGCGTTCGGATGCTTCGGGTCGCAGACGCGGGCATAGCCGTTGACACGCCGGAGGATCTCGTACGGGCTCTCACCATCCTGCGCAGCCGTGCGCACGACCCTGCTCCGGTCCCCAAGCTCGCCTCCCACCAGGTCACCGTGCAGCAGTAGGCGCATCCCGGTATTGATCACAGCCTGAATTGTCGAGCGACCACGGGACCGCCAGCCCTGCCGGGTTGACTCCACCCGGAGGAGAGCGAGAACCGTCCGGTCACCGGATGCCCCGCTCTCCGCGATGGCCAACTCAGGACTTCGACCAAGGCGATGGTTTCACCCTCGCGCAGTGAAAGGAAATTCATGCGTCACCCGACGCTCCTCGATGCGATCCTCGATAAGCGAGGGTGGCGGCGCTACGAGGTATTCGTGACGCAGCTTGCCAGTGCTGGAGCCAGGGCGGCCAAGCATTATGAGAATCCGCGTCTGGCCAGGGTGAAGAGTGTCACCAAGACCACGTACGGGCGGTGGTGCGCCGGTACGCAGGAACCGCGTGGTGACACGGCCACTGTCATGGAGTTCTGGTTCGGGCACAGCGTGAAGGAGCTTCTCGGCCCGGCACCGGAGCGGGAGTTGGTGCTCGCCAGGAGCCCCCATGACGCCTCCCTCGCTGCCGCGCACCGGCTGGACATCAGGTTCGACACCTCGTTCCTGTCCGTCGCGGCACCTGCGCCAGGAGCCGGCGGGGTGTGGCACATGGACGGCCTGCGGATCCTGGATGGGACGTCTGTCGCGGTCCAAATGTACGAGGCAGCCCTCCAGCCCGGCTCGGTAGTGATTGGTGCAGAGGACCTTGAGCACCTGAGGTACTTTACTCGGTCCACGCGCCGGGCCTTGCTCCTTGGATCCCTCGGTGCCCAAGGAGCCGACGATCTCTATGCGTTGGATGCGGCGCACGCACGCCGTCAGCTTGCGATGCCTGTGCAGCGGCTACCGATTCCCATGCCGTACCGGCTCGATGAGTTGACCTACGCTCTGCTGTGGGCCTGCTTGAACCTGGACGACAGTCTCCTCGCGGATGACGCTGCTCTCTACAGCGAGCAGCAACGGCTCGACTTCCATCTTGAGCAGGGCCGCTCAGCTGCGGCCCGAACTGCCTATTCGGATCTTTCTCAGGTTGGATCCCTGTGGCTTGGGTCGCATGCCTGCGCTGCGTTCGTCGAGCGGCATCTGAATATCGGCGATGTAAGTCCTGTTATGTGGTCGCGGGCCCAATTCGGGGAACAAGCCGCAGGATGGCTCCTGTTCCGCGAGCGCCACCGTGTTCTTCAGTCCATGCGTGACCGCTCCGCGGGCCTCGAAGGCACACCCGGATGCGCGCTGTGCGTGCCTGAATCCGCCGTGCACGGCAGCGAGCCGTATGAACGGCTGTTGCTGCTTCTCATGGTCGCGTTGATGGAGTCGTACGGCCTGACCGTCTGGGTCTGCACACAAGAGGACTACGCTCGGCTCCCGGAATTCCACCTGACCTCGGACCGGCGGGTCATTGTGGCCGACTGGCTCGGCGCCGACGCCGTATGGAACGTGGAGAGCATCGAGGGCACGGGTGCGACCGACGCCTTCACCCAGGCGATCAAGCATGCGCAGACAGGCACTATCGCCGACGGGGCCACGCCCGCCGAGCGGATACACGCGTTCGCCGACTACCTCGGCCTCGGCCAGGACTGGAACCGACTGATCGAGCGCTGCCGCGAACTCGGTTCATGCGGCACCGCCGGCCTGCTGCGGGCACGAAGCCGCCTGATCCACACAGCGGAAATCGACCGGGTACTGCGCTTTGTCGGAGAGTTCGACCTCACCTCCTGAAGCGCAAGCCCCACCATGACCCGCGGCACCACTTGGCACCAACAGAGCCAACGATGTGTACGGCGCCCCCTGCACCCGGAATAGGTGCGGTGCAGCGCGGCGTACTCCGCAGCGGTTGATCGTGCACTCTCATCGCCGTCGTACGCAGCAGCTTGCTGGCCGCCCCTCTCCCGCACAGCCTTCGGTTGAATCTGTGCCCCGGAACAGGGACGTACGGACATCGGGCGCCTCGACGAAGGCAGCGAAGCTGCAGAACACTCCGAGCAGGCCCGGTAATCAAGCGCCACCGCCGACACACGCCCTGCTCCCGTCCTCACGGGAGTCATCCAGCCGAAGGACACTTCCGCCCAGCCGGGGAAGTAACTCCGGCACCACATCCGCATCGTTGCCGTGTCGTCCCGGCCATCTCACTCTGATCCGACACGCCGATTTATTCGGAAAGCCCGAATGCGGCCCGGCCGGGCGTCCACGTGCACCTTGAAACGACTCACGAACGACTGCTCCAGGTGTAGCGACGACCGGTTGAATCGAGCAGGCTCTTCGTTACTCCTGATGCCGTTGGGAACAGGCTTTCCTGCGGGGCCATTTGGCTGTTGCCGAGGAGACATGTCGTTCGGACCTCGGCGGCGTGGCGGCGTCCAAGTGTCGTCCGCCGGACCCTGCCCGGTCGGCACTTTGATGCCGTCAGCAAGTCCGGTGCACGGCAGAGAGCTTCCTCGGCATCAGGCTGGTCAGCAATGCGTCGGCACCGCGCCGGAGCTCAATCCATCCTGTCGTTTCGAGGACATCGATGTCTGCATTCACCTCGCCCGCTGCCGACTCGCCGGGCCCGGTACGCAAGGGAGTCCGGCACCGCCGGATTCGCAAGGATCCAGCCCCGGGAGCCCGGGAGCTGCGCCGCCGGTTGATCTGGCTGGCGGTCGCTCCTACGGGCTCCGTGCTCCTGCTGACGGTGGTCGCCGGCCTGTACATCAGTGGGGAGCCCTCCTCCCCGAAGGCAGGCACCTTGGTAATCGCGGGACTCGCAGCGGCTGGCACCATCGCACTCGTGGCGGCTTGCTACCGCGCGTCCACCGTTGCCAGGGAAGTCGACGGAGAGACCCAACTCGTCGCGGAGTGGCTGGAGTACCTGGACAAACAAGTAGCCGCAGGTGGCGAGGAGGCCCGTCTCGGGGCGGTCCGGTTGCAGAGGGGGCAGCGCCCCGTCGTGACCGCTGCCGTGTCTGCCATTGAGGGCGACCACCCGTTCGCCCAGCTGGCGCGTGACCTGCATGCCTACCGGACAGTGGTGGGAAACGCCATGACGCAGGCCGCAGGCCAGCGTGTGCAGGTCTTCGTCAACTTCTCCGATCGGCTCAAGAGCCTGGGCAACGCGGCACTGGCGAAACTGGACGATGTGGAGCGGGACGTCGAGGAGCCCGACCATCTCGCAGCCCTGTACAGCGTGGATCACGACATCACCCGCATCAAACGGGCGGCAGAGAGCATGGCGGTGATGGGCGGTGTCCCGTCTTCACGCGCCGAGGGCCCTCAGTCCATCAAGGCCGTGCTCCGGCTGAGCATCCAGGAGATCCACACCTACACGCGGGCCAAGGTGGTCACGGCTCCGGTCGCCTACCTTCCCGGATATGCCGTGGCCTCGGTGACCCACCTGCTGGCCGAGCTGTTGGAGAACGCGACCGCCTTCTCCAATCCGTCCACCCGGGTAGACGTGAACGCCTCGCTCGTTCCTTCCGGACTGCTGGTCGAGATCGACGACAAGGGCGTGAGCATGGAGCCCGAGAGGCTCACCGAGATGAACGCCTTGCTCGCCGACCACGAACACTCGGACGTCGGCGCGCAGTTGATCACGGCGGGCCAGAACGGACTGTTCGTCGTCGCATCCCTCGCCCGCCGCTACGGCGTCACCGTCCAACTGCGGAAGAACATGTACGGCGGCATACAGGCAGCGGTAATCGTGCCACGCACGCTCTTGGAGGACGGCCACCTGGAGGTCTCCGAGCTACAGCGGCAAGCCTCTCGCACGCCGGTGCCCCGTAGCCCCGCATTCCGACCGCAAGCGACAGCGCCTGCCGGTCAGAACTCCGCGGCCTCAGCCGGTCAGGACTCTGCCGCCCACCCGCCCACGTCGGCGGATCGGCCCGCCCGCCACGCACCTGGAGATGTGGTATCGGGTCCTCCGGAGACGGCCACCCTGTACCTCGTCGACAGCGGTACGCACAGCGGAGCCAGGGCGTTGCGCCCACTTCCCGTACGCCCCGACGATCTATCGGCCCCCGAGACGACCGAACCGCTGGAACCCTCCCCAGCCGGCGCTGTGCGGCGCGACGCGCCTCCGACCGAACACAACTGGCAGCTGGCCGCGCAATTCACGAGCGGATGGCACTCGGCGCCGGATGAAGGCGGGGAACCCGAGCACCCTGCCCCCGCCAGCTGACCCCCCACCCTTTGATCCAAGGAGAAGATCACAGTGACCTCGGACACCTCGACCGACGGCAACGGCGGCCTGGACTGGCTGCTCTCCGACCTCGTCGACCGCGTGCCCTCGGCGACCGCCGCCACGGTGTCGTCCTCGGACGGCATGCTCAAGCACTACTACGGCATCAGCAAGGACGACGCGGACCGGCTGGGTGCGCTCGCAACCGGAGCCTTCTCACTCTGCGGCCAGGTGAGTTCGCTCCTGCCGGATGCCAAGGGCGGCTTGGGAATCCAGGTGATCATGGAGACCGAGGCCGGAATGATGTTCGCCGCGCGAGTAGGCGCCAACAGCGTGCTGGCGGTACTCGGTACGAAGGGCATCGACGTGAGCGTGATCGGCTACGAGATGCGGATGCTGGCCACTCGGGCCGCGCCGATCCTGGCTACCGCGGTGCGGACCGCAGTGGCCGGCTGATGCCGGCCGCCGAGCACGCTCCACAGCTCTCCGGCAGCGGTCCGACCAGGCTGCGTCCGTACGCCGTCAATGAAGGCCGCACCCGCCCACGTCTGGACCTGGAGCGCACCACGCTGGTCAAGGCGTGCCGCACCGCCCCGCATCCGCCCCAGGGGGCGCCAGAACGTTCGGACGCCTTCGCGCTGTGCCGGACCAAACTCACGATCACCGAGATCGCCGGACGGATGCGACTGCCGGTGCAGGCCGTCAAGGTCCTCGTCGCCGACCTGATCACCGAGAAATTCCTGATGGAAATCCCGGCCCAACAAGCCGACGCCAAAGACCCGGACACCTTGAGGAGAGTCCTTGCAGGTCTCGAAGCCCTCTGACCAGCCGCTAAGCCAGTTGAAGGTCGTCATCGCCGGCGGTTTCGGCGCGGGCAAGACCACCCTCATCGGCACGACGAGCGAGATCGAGCCGATCTCGACCGATGAACAGCTGACCGAGGCCGCGATCGGCACGGACAAGATCGACGGTGTGGAGGGCAAGACCACCACCACGGTGGCCTTCGATTTCGGCCGCATCAGCCTCGACAGCCAGAACCTGGCCCTCTACCTCTTCGGTACCCCGGGGCAGGAGCGCTACCAGTTCATGTGGAACGACATCGTCGAAGGCGCCATAGGCGCTGTGGTCCTGGCCGACACCCGTCGTCTGGAGGACTGCTTCGACTCCATCAACTACTTCCTGAGGCTGGGCCTGCCCTTCATCGTCGCCGTCAACCTGTTCGAGGGTGCTGATCGCTACCCGCTCGATTGGGTTCACACGGCACTGCGCCTTGAGGCAGGCACACCCGTCGTCGGGTGCGACGCCCGTGACTCCCGTTCGGCCCGACATGTGCTGATCACCCTGGTCAAGCACGCGCACGCTATCGCCGTCCGCGCACGCCACTCACCTCCTTCCCCCGCCCGGAGACAGCATGTCTGACCTCACACGTACCCAGCGCACCCTGCACGCCCAGACTCCGCATCGGATGGCACGGCTGTACCAGCTCGCCCTCGCCGACCGTCCCGACGAGGAGTTCGACCGCTTCACCAAGAGCCTGGCCCGTGATTCAGGGATCCCCGGGGCACTGGCGATGTCCAACGCGATTTCGGACCGGCAGTTCTTCACCGGCATACACCTGCCCTCGGCAGACGAACTCGGCTCCGTCGCCGAGGCCGAGGCCCTGGCCGCCGCCGTGGGACGGGTCATGCCGCTGGAACACGGCTACTGCCCCGAGACGCTGGACCGGACGAAAGCCCTGATCCTTCCCGACGTCTGCATGAAGCCCGACTTCGCGGGCAACGATGTCGTCGACCTGGTCGGCATCCGCACGTACATGGGTATCCGGCTAATGGACAAGGAGATGGGGATCCCCCTCATGACGATCTGCGTCGTCGGCCGTGATATCCGCCCGATGGAAGACGGCCGACGGATGCTCGCCTACATGAAGGAGCGCGGGGCGCAGGGCCAGTACCTCCTCGACCGGCGCATCGACGCACTCTCCTGATTCACGACGGCGCGGGGGCAGCGAACCGCTGGGACCACTGCGCTCCCGCCGTCGCACCCCGCGCCAGGCGGGCCAGCCGCAACCGCTGCACATCAGAAGTCCCGGCCGGCGCGAAAATCGGCTGGGCATCGCGGAAGAACCGCTCCAGCGGCCGGTCGGTGAACAGCCCGCACGCAGCGTGCACCTCCAAGGCCAACCGCGCCGACTTCACGCCGAGTTCGTAGTTCATCAGCTTCGCCGTCATCAGCGCACCGTCGCAGGCCAGGCCGCGATCCTGCATGTCGGCCGCTGCATAGGCGAGGGTCCCCGCCGTCTCCAGGTTGGCGACCATCTGACCCAGCCGCTGCTCCACGGTACTCAACTGGCTCAGGGGCTGGCCGTAGCGCTCGATCTCGTCTGCGAAGCGCAGGGTCTCCTCCACGGTCGCCCGGTGCACACCGAGTGACACCGCGGCCAGATTCGCCCGCCCGTACAGGACGCTGGAGGAGTCGGCCACGTCCTCGCCTTCGCCCACCCTCCCCAGCAGGTTCTCCTCCGGCACCCAGACGTTCTCCATGACCACGGTGCCGAAGGAGAACCCGTTCAGCCCGAGGGCCGGCACCTGAGGGCGTAGGGAGACGCCGTCGCACTCCTTCTCCACGAGGAATGCCGACAGGTCACCTCGCCCCGAACCAGTTCGTACGACCACGCAGTGCAGGTCGCCGACGTGGCTGTTGCCCACGTGCGCCTTCTCCGCGTTCAGCAGCCACCCGCCCCGTCTCCGGCGGGCCCGCCCCTGGATTCCCGCGATCTGGCTTCCTGAGACCCGCTCGGTCACCGCGATCGTAGGAAGGCACTCTCCTCGGCAGATGGCCGGGAGCCAGCGGGCCTTTTGCTCCGCACTGCCGTAGTTGATGATCATGGCGACCGGGATCAGTGACGCCTGGACCGCGGCTCCCATCGCCCCACAGGCACGGGCGAGTTCCTCGATGACGATCGTCTTCGCGAGATAGCCCGCGCCCATCCCGCGGTAAGCCGGATCGACGGTCACGCCGATCCAACCTCGCCGGGCAGCCTCCCGGATCAGCTCGTCATCGACGCTCCGGGTCTGCTCCCACACAGGTATTCGCGGCAGTACTTCGGCCTCGGCGAACGCCCGGACCTCAGCCCGCAGCTCATCGTGGCGCTCCGTGGTGACGCGACCGAACACCAACGACCTCCCTCGACAGGCCCCGACGGCCGCAGCCCGCACGTACGACGGCGTACGTCGGCCACGGCCTCGGGGGCCGACTACCGTTCCCACGATGCCCGCCGACCCGGCGACCGGCCCGGGCGGACACGGCCCACGCAGGTCGGCGCCGCTCATCCGGGCCTCGTTGGTGATACCGCGCTACCACCGTGACGATTTATCGCCTTCGTTGCACCACCATCGTTGAATCGTTCAAGTGTCGTTTCGCCCGGTGGGCCGATCTCGCAGCATCCCTGGCGAGGCGGAAAGTAGTAGTTTGCCGGGCTCTTCTGAACAGCGCTTCACCCAAACGACCGCCGAACGATCCCACTGCCGCGTAGCAGCGATAAGGACCTTCGGCCAGAGTTGTACCGCCCCGGGCAGCCGTGCTGACGCACCGGTCTTCGGTGCACGCGCTCGGCGTCGCGGTTGCCCTGGGGCACTTGGGAAGTCCCGCTTCCCGTACGCCGGTGGGGCGGGTGCCCGCCGTCCGGTGTTCCCGGGATTCTGCCGGGAATCACGCCCCGACATCGGTGCCGCGCAGGGTTCGGCTTGCCCGGTAACTGCTCCGCCGCCAAACAGCCTGGATGTCTCCCCGCTCGACAGAGCGTAAACGCTCGTTCAACGGTCCACACGCTTAGGGAAGGTCATGTCAACTGCTCGGCGAATCAAGGTCGTCAGCTGCAACTTCGAACTCAACGGCAACGGAGACTACGAGAAGTGGCTGGCCATGCAGCAGCGGCTGGCAGGGCTTCGCCCGACGATCCTGTGCCGTCAGGAGACCTTCGGCTATGCCCCGACCGGGCGCGGATCCACCCTGTTCGGTGAGTCCAAGCGCACCACGAAACTCGCCGGCGACCTCGGCCCGGGCAAGCACGCCACTGCCCTGTACTACGACCCCGCAGTGTTCGAGCAGATCACCCTGTGGGACACCGAGTGGCCCGGCTGGCTGCTGCACCCCACCGCGATGACCCTCCGCCTGCGCGGTACGCGGGACGTCGACGTGGTGGCGGGCTGCGCCCACCTCTCCTACAACTCACCCAGCAAGCGCAAGGCCGAGGCCGAGGACCTGACGCGGCTCGCTGATCGTGTCGAGGCGTACGAGAACGAGCGGGGTGTGGGGAAGAGGAAGCTCCCCGTGCTCGCGATCGGGATGGACTGCAACAGTTACATCGCCCCCGACCGGCTCGTCCCCGGCGAGCTGCCGGTTCCCCGGCTTGACGAGATCAATGACCTGCCGCACCGGGCCCATCGCAGCTATGAGGTCGCTCCCGGACAGCGGGTGATGGATTCCGAGCCGGACCGCATTCTGCTGACCGCGGGTCTGGAGGACGTCGCCCGGCACACTGCCCTTTCGCCCGGCGGAACCGGCCTGGCGGCCGTCGCGCCGACCGTGGATGCATGCGACACGCATGGCCCGGCACACCGTGTGGACCGCGTCTACACCACCAGCTGGCTGCTGCCCGCCGTGGTGGACGTCGAGGTCGTCGACATGTCGGGCTTGAGCGATCACCACACGGTGGTCGTGACGTACAGCCTCGACACGGTCATCGATCTCTACCATGACCGTTTCGCTCTCACCGACTGATCTATCCCCGCCGGAGCCGTCCGGCCCCAGGACCGCCAGTTCCGTCCGTGCCCCCCGTCGCGGGCGGAGCTGGCCTCCCCCTTTCGCCACACATGCCGACAGACCGCACCGAGAGCGCCCGACAGCGAAACTCATGACCCTAGCCTGCGAACACCTCAACGACCTGCCTGGTGATCCGGCCGGCGCCACGACCGTGGCGCCGCCCGCCGGTGCGCCGGTTCTCCTGGAGGAGGACCTGACGATCCTTCGTCTGATCGCGGCCGGGCGACGCCGTATCGACATCGCCGGAGCCACCTTCAACAGCGTCACCAAGATCGACGCACGGACGCGGCGACTGCGCCACGTGCTCGCGGCAGACAGCCGACAGCATCTCGCAGCTCTCAGCGCCGTGTATGGCCTGGTCGCCAGCGAGCGACTGCCCGGTATGCCCGGCATGCAGCCTCACGTGTCCGAGTACGATCAGAAGGTTCTCGATCTGATCGTGGCCGGGTTGAGTGCATCGCGCATCGCGGCCCGGTTCCAGTGCGACGTCGACCCCGTGAACACCGCCATTGCGCGGCTCGCCTTCGAGTTCGGCGCGGACAATCGGTGCCAACTCGCTGCTCACGCCGTACTGGTGGAGGCGGTGACCTGCCGCGCCGTCTCTCCGCGCTTCCCCGCCACAGCGCTTTCCGGCCTGCCTCCGTTCCACGTGACGACTACGGGCACCGGCGTCCTCCTGCATGCCACGCCGCCGCTGCCGTCGGCGCAATCCGCCCGCAGGAGCCCGGTCAGCAGCGCCCCGGATGTCCGGACACCTGACCCGACCGAGTCAGGCCGAGGCAAGGGACCAGTGACGGGATCACGAGGGGGCCCGGCGCCGTTCCCGCCGGAGCTGGCCACCTGGGTCAACAATTACGTGGGACGCCATCCGACGTGGGCGCTGCCCAACGACAGTTCCGGTGCCCGCGGTTGGCGGATGTCCTCGCCGGAAGGGATCATCGAGCTGCGGGTTCCCCGGACCCACGGTGACCTCCAGCGCGAGGTGTCCGCGCACCGGCACGCCATCGGCCGGCTGGGCGCCGGACAGGCACCGCGCCTGCTCGGGTTCGACCCCGGACTGCGGGCGCTGCTGGCGAGGCAGCCACGCGGCGAACGCGTGGATGACGCGCCCGACAGGGGCCTTCATCTGAGCGAATCCGTGCAGGAGCAGGCTGGGCAGCTGCTGCGCATCCTTCACGAGAGCACACTCGGGGCCGGCGATCGGCATGCTCAGGCGGCAGAGAACACTCGGCGGTACATCGACTACGTCGACCGCGTACTAGAACGGATCGATTCCCCGGCGCTGGCCGGGCACCGTGCGGTCATCGGGCACCGCCTGATCGTCCTGCGCGAGGCCCTGCCACAGCTACCGGTTGCCTTCTGCCACGGCTCGTTCGGTTTCGGCGCCTGGCGATGGCAGCGGGCGACACGGTCCCTGGCCCTGACCGGGTTCGAGCGCTCGCAGGTGATGGCCGCCGTGGTCGACTTCGCCCGGCCGTCACTGCTGTGGGCTGAGTATCCCGCTCTGCAGGACGCCTTCACCCACGGATACGGCCGGTCACTGGATGAGGGGGAGCGACGGCTGCTGGGCGACTTCGCCGTCCTTGCCGCCATCGAGGATCTGTGGCACACGAACCCGAAGGACGACGCCAAGACCTACGCACGCCTTGCCGGTGCTCTGCGTACGGCGGCGGGCCGGCTACCGGTCCCCGAGATCGTCACCGCCGTTCGCAGCATAGAGGCGACGACCGGATGAGGGACTCGCGCTGTGCCGCCGTCATCGTCTGCCAGACCCATCAGGTGCCGGAGTGGTTCCTAGCCACCGCGTCCCGCCTTGGTCCGGGCGTGGGGCCAACTCCATCCGTAATAGCCCCGAATGCGGTGATTGCCCTATGAACGCGTCGGCCCACCTCAGCGATGACGAGACGCGCTTGCTCGATCCGAAGCGAGCCGGGCAGGCCGGCCGGGTACACCGCGGCCTGCAGGAAGCGATCATCGAGGGAATCATCCCGTCCGGCGTCCTCCTGGTGTCCGCGGATCTGGCCAGCGGCTACAAAGTGGACTCCCACGTTGTGGCAGTCGCCCTGCGCGGTCTGGCCCACAACGGCTTGGTTCACCTGCACCATCTAGGCGCAACGGTATCGGATGCCCCAGCTGCTGCTCCGATTCCGCACCGGAGCCCCGGCCAGGCCCGCAGCCACATCGAGCTCACGATCCGTCGGCGTCTTGCGACGAGGATCTACCAGCCCGGGAGCATGCTCCCTCGCCAAAAGGTGCTCGCCAAGGAGTTCGGTGTATCCACTGCCGCCTACCGCCGCGCCGTCCAACCCCTGGTCGAAGAAGGCTTCCTGATCCCCTCCGTGAATCCCAGGGGCACACGGGCCAGCGATCGCCTACCGCAGGTTGAGACCGTGCCTTGCTGACTGTGCCGCAGGAGGCCACCACCACCGGTTGTCTCCCGGCCGCGCACAGTGCCCACCGGCTCCGCGCGGCCTCTGCCGACCAGCCCGTTCTGTCTTCCATCAGGTACGCGACCGGCGCCCAATCCCGTTTGTCCCTGGCCCCGAAGGATTCCCATGCCGATAGCCCGGCCGTCCTCCCTCGTCCCGTCGAAAGCGTCCTACCGCGAGCGAGTCGTGCGACTGGTGCAGTCGAACGTCAAGAACGACGCCGGCCCCGACGAAGAACCCGGAGCCCTTCCCCTCCTGTGGCATCAGAACTACGGGGAGCGGCTGGCTCCGCTGGAGGCCGACTGGCTGGGGCTGGCGGAGCTGACGTACTCGCAGGCCAGGCCCGATGCGAGCGCCGAGGTCAAGGAGGCCGCCGAACGGCGATGGCGGGCTCTGCAGCAAACCGTCGGGATGCGCGGCTTCCGCGCCCGTATGGGCCAGGGCCGCAACCCGACGGGTCTCCTGGTGAGGGAGTCCACGTTCACCGTTGGTCGTCAACACCATCTCCCCAAGGTGTTCCGGACACCCCCCACCAATGTGCCGCTGACGCTTCCGGAAGTGCCTGACGTGCCCATCGTGACGGCCGCCTTCCACAGTTCGTTCTGCTCGCCGGTCGGTCGGGCGGCCGAGGCGTACGAGCTGTCGGCGCTGGCGGACAAGGTCAAAGCCCAGCACGGCGCCGACGCTGAGCGCTCGCGGGCGGCCTGCTGGCTGTTCGGCGACACGAACGAGTACCCGCTGCCCGTCGGCGAGTCGGTACCGGAGATCGACTGGACCACGGTCACGGACCTCGTGCACCGTCGCCACCGCGCCCTCAAACAGGCGGACGGAACGTGGCGGAGCTGCACGATGCTGGACGACCTGATGCTGGACTGCAACATGCACGACCCGGCCCGGTTCGCCGCGCGGCGACTCGCTCAGCATGACGCCCTGGCACCGACGGCGGGGTTCGCCGCCGTCGGCCAGGGCGGCGACTCCCGGATCGACCGGGGCTACATGGACCCGTGGAGCGTCCAGGCCGTGCTGGGCGTCACCGTGCTGGACATGACCGGACTGAGTGATCACCACGTCCTGGTCGTCGACCTCTCCCATCGCAAGCTCATCGAAGCTCTGCGTCGGGCCTTCCCCCCGCTGGCCGCCTGGGACCTGGTCACCTGACCCGCACGGCGGGCTCATCTCCCACGGATCGCGGTATGTCTACGAACCGCTCGGCGCATCCCGAGCGGCCTACACAACAAGGAGCACCCGACTGGTGTCCACCCCCACCGAACTCCCGACCGCACCGCAGTCGTTCGTTCCCATTCCCGTGCAGCGCGAGGCCGACGAGATGGCCCGGCAAACGGGAGCTCAGCCGGAAATCACCTATGACGGCCCGACCATCAGGCTCACTCATGACAGCGGCACTGCGCGGATCGAGATGGTCTTCCGGTACGGCAGCCGGGGATGGACAAGAGCTGACTGCCGCTTGTTCTGCAACAACGTTCCCGTCGATGAGACCCCTTCTTGGGAGCTGTACGGGGCGCTCGCCAAGGGGCAGTCCACTCCCGGTACCGCGTCACTGCCCGTCCTGACTCCCTACGGCGACCACGACACACTGCCAACGGAGATCCGGCAGCAACTCGCCGTGCTGCAACACCGCTTGGGTGGCCGGACAGACATCACCGTCCACGTCGGGCGGGACGACGAGGGCCACCACGTGATCGCTCTCGCATCTCCGAAGGTAACGATGCACATGGTCTTCGAATGCCGACGCCGCCACGGCAGGCCGTACGCCGTTCCCGCCGGCATCGACCCGATCCGCGTGGTCACCGCGGACGGCAAGGACCTCACCAGAGAGATCCAGGGCAAGCTACGTCACGCACTCGCCCAGTTGCTTGCCGCGCCTCCTGGGACCAGCTCGGCTGACGGCGGCGACGGCCAGGCACAAGGGGCGCAGTCCGGTGGGCCGACTTCCCGCAAGGGCACCGTCCTGCGGCTGTAGCCCCCTGAGACTGCGCCGGTCCCCGTTCCGTATCGGGGCGTGACAAGGCCAGACGCGGGCCAGCCGGAGCACAGCAATCCCTCGATGGGGTGACGATCCCCTGTGCGAGTGAATCGAACATCGCGCCATGGTCGCACCACCCAGTTCCCCCAAGGCGGTCCGGCCCTCGTCGAACTTTCGACCGACCCATCGCTCCCCGGCAGCCGTAACTGCTTGTCCAGCAGGGCAGTTGTCAAGTCGCTCCACCCACGCGGCCCTTCACAGGAGGAATCCATGAATCCCGGCATTGCACTCCTCTGCGTTCCTCCTGCTCTCGAACAGCGGGGCCAGGCCGCCTCGCCCGGCCAGGCCCTCGATGCGCACGGTGTTGACGCTGTGCGCGTGTTCACCGCGGATATCTCAGACCTGGATCCGAGGTGGCGGGCATGAGCGTCGTCCAACCGATTCCGCCCATCCTCGGACTCCCCAAGGAGAAGCAGCTGGCGTCGCGCAGGCTGTCGGCGCTGGACGCGGCGAGCGCCATCTCCCGAAGCGTGCCCAACGGAGACGACAACATCATCGAGCGCGGGCGCGCGACGCTGGCCCGGCTGGAGGTGCCGGGCGCGTGAACGATCCGTACACGAGCCCGGTGAACGTGATGGTTCTACTGGTACGCGACGACGGCCGCCTCCTGGCGGTGCGGCACAAGGCGACGTCCAAGACTTCGCCGAATCAAGTCACGGTCAGCGGCGGCAAGTTGGAGGCCGGTGAGTTCGTGCACGAGGGTGCGCTGCGTGAGCTCGCCGAGGAAACCGGTGTCCGCGTCGCGCCCGAGGACCTGGAGTTCTGCCAGCTGGTGCACTACGAGGGACCGGACGGGGTGCGGGTGATCGGGACGGTGTTCACGGGACAGCGCTGGCAGGGCGAGGCTCACAACGCCGAGCCCGGCAAGCACGCCGCGGTCTTGTGGATCGATCCCGGAAGTCCTCCCCGAGACTGCCACCCCTATACCCGGGAGGTCCTGGAGAGTTTCACCGCCGGGCGGCTGTACACCACCCTCACCGTGCCGGCGGTCGGGGGCACACCATGACACGGCCGACCGTGCCCACGCAGGGCTCACGACCCGCGACCGACACCACGGGGAAGACGGTTGCGGCGCCTGCGCCCGCGGAAATCAAGTACACCGGGCAGTACTCGGTCAACCCCATGGACGGGGTGTCGTTCCGCGCCCTGTGCGCCCGGATCCCGTCGGTGCTGAAGAGGATCGCGGGCATGTCGTGGGCGGTCGACCGGGCGGCCGTCGTCCTGCTGCTGGTCTGCCAGGTGACGGTCGGCCTGACAGCGGCCGGACAGCTGACCGCCACGTCGAAGGTCATGCGCTCGCTCCTCGGGGACGGCACTGTTGAGGAGCGGCTGCACCAGGCGCTGCCGGCGCTGATCTTCGTCGCGGTGATGGCCGCCTTGTCACGTGCCGCGAGCGCGGTCTCGGCCTACGGAGACCGGCGGATCACTCCGAAGCTGACCACGGAGGCCGACACGGCGCTGGTCTCCTCGGTGTGCCGGGTGGAGGCCGCCGCCTACAGCGAGGACGGGTTCCACGACCGGCAGGAAGCAGCCGAGATGGGCGTGATCCGCACCCATGTGATGGTGGCCGACGCCCAGCAGCTGATGTCCTCGCTGATCCAGCTGGTCACGGCGTGCGGGGTTCTGGCGGTGCTGGACTGGCGGCTGCTGCCGTTCCTGCTGCTGGCCGTGCTCCCGGCCGGCGTCGGCTCGGTGCTGACCGCGCGCGTGGACTATGAGATCCACTACGCGAACATTGCCAACCGCAACGCCCGCGGGATGATGCGCTGGTGGGCGACGAGCCCGAAGTACGGGGACGAGGTCCGCGCCAACTCGATGTCCGGCTACCTGCTGTACTGGTACCGGACGCTGTCGCAGCAGGCGGACGACCGCTCGCTGGCCGCGGCTCCCCGGATCCTGCGGATCAACCTCGGGTCGGCGGCGTGCGGCGGGCTGTTCCTGGTGGCCACCTGGGGAGCGCTGTACTGGCTGGCGGCCACCGGCCAGATCGCGGTGGCGATCGCCGCGACCGCGGTCTTCGCCGTGCGAACCACCTTGGGCGCGCTGACGCAGCTGGTGCGTAGCGCCGCCGCGGTCTTCCACACCAGTCTCTACCTCGGCGACATGACCACCTTCCTCGACGAGGCGAAGGAACGTGCCCCGCACCGTGGCGAGTTGACGGTGCAGGCGCCCATCGAGGAGGTCCGTGTCCAGGGCGCGGTGTACCGCTACCCGGGCAAGGAGAAGCCGGCTGTCGACGGGGTGTCGTTGACCCTGCGGCGCGGGCAGATCCTGGCGCTGGTCGGGGTCAACGGCTCCGGCAAGACCACCCTGACCCGCCTGCTCGCCGGGATTCTCCTGGCCGACAAGGGCACGGTGACCTGGAACGGGATGGACCTTGCCGAGGTGGATCCGGACAGCGTGTGGGCGCTGACCGGTCTGGTGCCGCAGGTCTTCGCGCAGTGGCCGCTTCGGCTGCGGGAGAACATCAACCTCGGCCAGCCCCGTCCCGGCGGCGACGGGCCGGTGTGGGAGGCGATCGACGCCGTCGGACTGCGCGAGGCGGTCGAGGACCTGCCCGACCAGCTCGACACCCTGCTGGCGCGGGAGATCTTCAGCGGCGTGGAACTCTCCGGAGGACAGTGGCAGCGGGTGGCATGCGCCCGGGGCCTGCACCGGCTCCCGGAGCTGCTGATCATGGACGAGCCGACCTCCCAGGTCGATCCGGAAGGCGAGCACCGGGCGTTCGAAACGCTCAAAGCCATGGCGGCGGACCGCATCACGATCGTGGTGACACACCGGCTGGAAAATACCAAGATCGCTGACGCGATCGTGGTAATGGAGGAGGGCCGGGTCACCGAGCACGGCACCTACGAGGACCTCGCCGCCGGAGGCGGAACCTTCGCCCGCCTCCTCGCCCTGTCACAAGACCGCTGACCGCCAGGTGCCGCCCCGTATATGCCCGGGGCGGCACCCGCCTCCGTTCCGATCTCGGATTTCCCCCTTTCCCGAAGGAACTGTGATGACGACTGAATGCCGTGAGCCCGAGGCCGGGCAGCCCCAACCGGGCTTCGCCATGTCGACACCGGCCGGGAGGACGACGCGATGACATCCGAGGAGACGACCAACACCGAGGCGTGGACCGCCTATGGCCACCACCACATGCAGCGCGGCACGCCCCTGCCCGAAGTCGAGCGGATCGACTGGGGTCCCGGCGGCGCCGGTCCGGGGGATGCGATCCTCGGTGATCTCCGCGGCCGGCGGGTGCTGGACCTGGGCTGCGGGCCTGCCCGGCATGCCGCTCACCTTGCCCGCGTCCACCGCGCGCTCGTGGACGCCGTGGATTCCTCACCCACGCAGGTCGAGCGTGCCCGCACTCGCTACGACCAGCTGCCCGGTCTGAACGTGCTGCTCGCGGACGCCGTCGATCACCTGCGCTCCGCCGCACCGTACGACGTGATCTACTCCGTCCACTCCGTCCCGTACATCGACCCGCACCGGCTGCTGCCCGCCCTGAGTACGGCACTCAAGCCCGGCGGCAGGCTGTGCTTCACCGTTCTGCACACCAACTCCCATGGCAATGGCCCCTCCACCGCGTTCGTGGCGCGGCCGGAGACTCTGCGGCTGGCCGACGGTCCGGAACTGACCGTCCAGATGTGGGTGCTCACGCCCGAACTGTGGGAGGACCTGCTGGTCCAGTACGGGCTGCGCGTGGAGAGCATCACGGTCCTCGACGCCCCGGAAGAGGACAACCACGCCTCCTACCGGCTCTTCCAGGTCCGCCGCCCCGTACGCGTCACGTCCCGCCCGCGCACCACGCGGCCACCCGTGGCCCACGCGGCACTCGGCGTCGGCATCATCCTGTCCGGGCCGGACGGCGTACTGCTGGGCCGGCACCGCCGGCGCACGATCGAGTTGCCGGGCGGCACCGTGGAGCCCGGAGAGTCACTGTCCGGGGCTGTCGTGCGCGAACTGGCCGAGGAGACCGGTCTTACGGCCCTCCCGGAGGACGTACGCCTGCTCGGCATGCTCGTCGACCACGTCGGCGATGTCGTCCGCGTCACCGTGGCCGCCCTCGTCACCAGCTGGCAGGGAACGCCCGCCGACCAGCCCGACGAGAGCGTGACCGGCTGGCGCTGGTGGCCTCTGGACGCCCTGCCGTCCGGTCTGTTCGAGTGCAGCGCCCAAGTCCTGGCCGCTTGGCGGCCCGACTTGACCATCGACCACCCGCCCGCGCACTTCACCCCGTTTGCCGACCCGGCGACCGCCGCCGCGGAATGACCGTGGCAGACGGCAGCCCGCCTCACGGTCCGGCCAGCAGCCCGCGCCACCGACGAACTACGTCCGGGCCGCCTCCTGGACAAGCACCATCCCCGTCTCGTCCTCACCTGGAACCTGCAAACGCCCAGCTCTCCCTCAGCTGACTACCCCCGCAGGTGGCACGTCCTTGTGCGTCGCCGCCTGCATGCCAAGTCCGGTACGCCTCTCGATGATTCGGAGCCCGTATGACCTCTCCACCGCCCAGCGACCCCGCGCCGCACGGCACCGCGATGCCGGCCGCCGCGTACGGAGCCTCCCGGGCCACCCTGTGGACCGGTGTGTCCGTGCTCATCACCGACACAGCCGGCCGCGTCCTGCTTGAGCGCGTGACCTACCGCACCACGCGGCTTCTGCCCGGCGGCGCAGTGGACACCAAGGAAGCCCCCACCTGGGCCACCGCTCGCGAGGTCCTGGAGGAACTCGGCGTCCGCCTGCCGATCGGCCGGGCCCTGGCTGTGGACTGGGTCCCGTCCACCACCCCCGGCTTCGACCCCGCCACATTCCCCGGCGAGATCATCTACGTCTTCGACGGCGGTATCTGGGACAGCGACCAGATCGCCGCGATCCGCCCGCGCCAGGGCGAGATCGAAGGCGTCGACTTCGTCGACCCCGCAGACCTCCCTGCTCTGATGGCGCCCGGGAACGCCCGCCGCGCCCTGGCCGCTCTCCACGCCCGCGAAACCGACGGCGCGGTGGTGCTGGAAGACGGCTACCCGATCGGACCGCCGCCACCTACTTCCTGCTGAACCTGCCAGGTCAACTCACGGACTGTGAAAGGACATTCGCGTTGCTGAAGATAGGCAACTACAACGCCTACAAGCTCCGCTTCGACGGCCGCGGCACCGACGCCTGGAAAGCCCGCGTCGCCGCAGTCCGCGAACTCGACCCGGACATTCTCGGTGTCCAGGAGATCGTGGTCGATGCCCCTAACACCCCGCGCAAGCAGTGGGATGCCGTGGCCGCCGATACGGTGGCAGCGTTCGCCGACGACTGCGGACTGACCGCCGAGATCACTCCCACCGACGGGTATCCGCACGGCGTGGCGATGGCCGCCGACGGCCACCCCCACCGAGCCTGGTACACGGCCGCATTGTGGAAACCAGGTGCGGTCGGCTATGTCCCGGACAGCTACCGGCCGCTGGGGGTTCCGGATTTCTGGCACGGACTGACCACCATCGCCTTCGACGTCGGCTCCGGCGAGCCCGTCGTCCTGGTCGTGTACCACGGTGACCCCTTCCGACCGGACTGGCGTTTCCAGGAAGCGCTACGGATCAAGGGCCTTCTGCGCCGCACCGGAGGGGTCAAGCCCGCCATCGTGGTCGGCGATTTCAACGCCCTGTCCGCCGCCCAAGCCCAAGTGCCAGGCCCGGACGGGGCACTGGTCTTCTACGACGGCGAGGCGTACGCCGAGCAGGATCACGACGATCTCGAATACCAGGTGCAGGCCGGCACCATCGGCGGGGCGCAGCTGGCCGACCGGCGCCAGAGCGACGTCCTGCTGCGCCGCGGGTACATGGTGGACGTGGCAGCCCATCTCGGCGTTCCGTGGCAGGCGACGACCGGGCACTGGGAGGACGGGGAGGGCGACCCCGACCCGTGGGGCCCGCGGAGGATCGACTTGATCCTTGCCACCCGTCCCGTCGCTCCGGCCGTGACCGCGTACGGCGTCCTGGACAGCGAGACTGCGCTGGCCGGTTCGGACCACCGGATCATCTGGGCCACCGTAGATCCCGCGCTGATCGCGGTTCAGGGGGGTGGCCGGTGAGACGGTTCCTGAGCCAGCAGCGGCTGTGGACGACGACGGACGGGCCGGACGAGGACCGGGTCAAGCCGCATGTGCTGTGGCTGCCGCACGGCCAGCCGCAGGTGCTGGCCTACTTCGCGCGCCTCCGTGAAGTCCTGGCCCCCTACCAGGACATCATCACTCCCGTCGCCGAGCCCGACCTCCACATGACGGTCCAGAAGATGGAGTCCGCCGACCGTGACGGTCGGCGTATCGACACCGCGCGCCTGCTGAGTGCCGCACCGGCCGTCCAGGAGGCGCTCGCCACGGTGGCGCCGGTCAGGGTCGAGATCGGCCCGCCCCGCGCGTCCGGGTCCGCCGCCCTCACCGACGTGTGGCCCGAGGACGAGCTGCGCCAGCTCTACCTCACCGTACGGGCCGGGCTCGACGCCGCCGGCCTGGCCCTGCCAGGGCCGGCCGACTGGTTCTGGGGTCACATGACCGGCGGCTACGGCCTCCAGGACACCGACACACCCGCGTTGGCGGCGCGTTCGGACCGTCTCGCCTCCGAACTCGGCCGCGTCCTTCGCCCCGGCGCCCGCGTCGCGGCCACCGTCTCCTCCCTCTGGCTGGTCCTGGAACGGCAGGATCCCGACGCGAACCGCTACACGTTCGACCGTGTCCAGGAGATTCACCTCGGCCGCACCGCACCAGGAGAAGGATCATGAAGCAGTTCGTGCCGGCCTTCCGTGGCCGGGACTGGGAGTCGGGGGCCGGAGCACTCCATCTCTATGTGCGGCCCGAACCGGCGGACCGGGAGTTCTACGACCTGGCCGCGGCCTGCCGGGAGGCGATGAGCGAGTATCCGATCTGGTGCGTGCCCGACGACCTCGTGCACATCACCGTCGAGATGGACGCCTCCGCCCCCAGCGCCGATATCAACGCCGCCGAGCGCACCCGCCTGATCACCGCCCTCAAGGGCGAACTCACACGTATCGAACCGTTCACCCTGTGGTGCGGCAGTCCCATCGCGAACCGTACTGGGGCCATCCTCGACACCCATCCCGACCAGGGTCTCGTAGCCCTGCAGAATCT
Organism: Streptomyces sp. NPDC005423; assembly: GCF_040606415.1. Classification (NCBI taxonomy): domain Bacteria; kingdom Bacillati; phylum Actinomycetota; class Actinomycetes; order Kitasatosporales; family Streptomycetaceae; genus Streptomyces; species Streptomyces sp. NPDC005423. The sequence goes on from NZ_JBEXET010000058.1 coordinate 40,870, forward strand.
GGTCCGGTCCGCGCTGTGGAAGGCCCGCGACACCTCGGCCATCGCCCACGAGGGAGGACGCGGGCACGCCTCTCTCGGCTACGCCTACGACCGTGCCGACTCTGATCCGCTCCAGAGCGCCCTGCGCCGGATCAGCCCCAGCCACGCCCCGCTGACCCTCTCCCGCCTGCATCTGCTCGACGTGCGCTGGACTGCCCACCCACGAGCGGCCGGCGGGGTCCGGTGGGAGATGGACTGGGACCCCATCGCGGTCCTCCCGCTCGGAACTGAGTAACCGCCCCCAGGAGACGACACCTGAAGGAAGGCACGTGGCACCAGGGTGCCCGTGGGGCAGAGACTAGTGTCCTGCGCCAGTAGTTGATCGTTAGTAGTGGTATGACTTCTGCTGCTGGTGCGTCAGTTCCTCGTCGGGGCCCGAGGCTGGAGCCGTTG
>NZ_JBEXET010000059.1:0-41014 GCF_040606415.1 Streptomyces sp. NPDC005423
AGCCGCCAGGTCACGGCTCGGTCGACGCGCTGATCTCGCAGGCGCGGCGGCTCAAGGGCGACGTGGACGCGGTACGGCCCCGCCGTGCTGTCCTGCGTTCTCGGTGACGAGAGGTCGCCCTGGTGGCGGCGTCCGGACACGACCGCGCGGGGCGACGGACGGACCGTGCGGTCCGTGGGTCCCGTCCCCCGCGTCGAGGTTTCCGGTCTCGTCCTGGTCGTGGTGATGGTCCTGGGCTGGGTGCTGGTTCTGGTCTTCGGCGCGTCAGACCAGTCCGTGGCGTACGGCGTGCGCGACCGCGTGGGCCCGGTTGCGGGCCTGTAGGCGGGCCATGATCTCGTAGATGACGTTCTTGACGGTGTGTTCGGAACAGTCCAGCAGGCGGGCGATGTCCGCGTTGGCGTGGCCCTCGGCGACCAGGCGCAGCACGGATGTCTGACGGACCGTCAGCGACCCTGCCGGGGTTGCCGGTTCGCCGGGCCGGGGGTTCGTGGTCAGCAGCTGGGAGAGCTCCGGGTAGGGGATGCTCGGGTGCGGGTGTCCGGCGCGGCGCACGGCCGCCGCGAGGGTCTCCTCGGTGAGGTCCGCGGACCGCAGGACGACCGTGCCGGTGCGCAGGGCCCGCAGCCGGCCCGCACGGCTGACGGTGCCGCACACGAGGAGCAGCGGGCCGGGGTGCCGTACGCCGCGCAGGGCCTGTTCGGCGTCGGCGGCGACGAGCACGGTGACCCTCCCGTGCGCGGGCTCCCCGTGCTCGGGCGCGCAGACGAGGCCGGCCCGGCGGGCGAGGGCGCGGACGCGGTCCGCCGCGGGCGAGGGCGGGATGTGGACGACGGGGGGCGCGGTGCGGGCGGCGGGCGCGAGTCCGGCGGCGACCGCGGGCGCGGCGGTGAGCGTGGCCGTCACAGCAGACCCGCCCGGAGCGCGTAGGCGACCGCGTGGGCGCGGTTGCGCAGCCGGAACCGCTGGGTGATGTCGTGGACGACGGTGGTCACGGTGCGCGGGGAGTAGGCGAGTTGCTGGGCGATCTCCGCGGTCTCGTGGCCGTCGGCGACCAGGCGCAGTACCGAGCGTTCCCGGTCGGACAGCATGCCGCCTGCCCAGCCGCCGGTGCTCTGCCGGGTGTGCGCCGGCCGGTCCAGGAACTGTTCGAGCAGGTCGGGCGGGAGAGTGCAGTCGTCCCGGGCGGCGGCCAGCACCGCGTGGTGCAGACGGGAGGCGTCGGCCTCGCGGCGCAGCAGCAGGCCCCGGGCGCCGGCGGCCAGGGCGTGCAGGGCGTCGCCGGAGGCGAGGGAGCCGGCGACCAGGACGACGGCGGGGCGCTGCCGGTGGGCGCGGGTGGTGCGCACCATGTCGAGTTCGGCCGGCCCGAGCCGGTCCACGGTGAGGACGGCGACCCGCGCGTCGCCGGGTTCGCACACGGTCAGCTCCGGGCAGGCGAGCAGGGTAGTGCGGGTGCCGGCCTCCAGCACCGGGTCGAGCGCGACCACACCGACGGGTATGGGTGCTCCCATCTGCTGCTCCTTGAGAGGTCGTCCGCCCGGACTTGAGTGCTGCGGGCGGTCTGCGGGGTGTACTGCGCCAACCGTGCCGTCGACGGCGGATGGCGGACATCGGTAGGCGTTCCCCACGTTTCCTCCGGCGACGGACGGCCCCACCCCGTACGGCCGCCTCCGGGGCGTGGCGTGCGGCTGCGCGCGGCCGGCGCGGAGGGTCTTGCGGTGTCCGTGCCGTACGGGTACGCCCTCGGGACGACCGGGCATGGGGGGGGCGCGTCCCCCGGCATGGGGGGTGCGCACGGGTGGGCCCGTACGAAGGGCGGCTCCGGCCCGTTCGGGAGTGGGTCGCGCACCCGGTCGATGGGGGCGCGGGCCGCGTCAGGGGTGGCGCGAGGGTCGTAGGGGCCGCCCTACCCCTACGTCGGCGCTCCCCCGCCCGCACCCGGGAGGAGCGGGGTACCCACCCTCCGACCTGCGCTTTCACCGGTCCTGGGGGGGTGCGCGCGGACCGCTTCCCCCACCCCTGGGGAGGTGCCGCGCAGAATATGGGGGCAGCTTCCCCATGTGGGGGGCGTAGGGGGTCTGCGAACTTCTTCCTGTGACTGAGACCGCCAGCCTCCCGACCTCCCGGAGCGCCGGCCTGCCACTCGCCTGGTGGGCCCCGGCGCTGTCCCTCGCGGAACGGTGCGCCGCCCCCGGACTCCCGGCGGCGCCCGCCGCCTCCACGGCCGCCGGACGCGCCCCCTGGACCGTCGGTGACGAGGACGGCTTCGCCCTGCGCCTGGCCCACCTCGGAGTGGACGGCGCCACGGCGGCGGCCCTGGCGGCCGAGCCCGCCGAGCGGCTGGCCGCCCGGACGGCGAAGCCCCGCTGGGCGGAGTACGTGGAAGCGGTCCTGGAGGCCGACGCCACAGACCCGGCGGAGCCGGCGGAGCAGACCGCGGGGCCCGACGTCTTCGCACCCGTCGTACGACGGGTGGTCGCCACGGCGTCCGCCCGGCTCGCCGAACTGCTGCCCGCCGTGCCCGTCACCGAACTGGCCGTCTGGCAGGCCGCGTTCGAGGCCCGGCTGACCCACCAACTGGTGCAGCAGGCCGCCCGTACGCTGGTGCACGAACTCGACCTGGCCCGGCGCGCCCAGCGCCTCACCGGCGCCGGCCCGCGCGAACGGTTCGCCTCGTTCATCGCCGCCACCGGCACCCGCCGCGGCCTCGGCGGCCTGTTCACCACCTACCCGGTGCTGGCCCGGATGCTCGGCCAGACCGCGCTGGACGCGACCGACGCGACGGCCGAACTGGTGACGCGCTTCCAGGCCGACCGGGACGCCCTGGCCGCCGTGCTCCTCGACGGACGCGACCCCGGGGCGCTCGCGGGGGCCGACCTCGGCCGTGGGGACGCCCACCAGGGCAACCGGTCCGTCGCGATCCTGCACTTCGCCGGCGGCGACCGGCTGGTGTACAAGCCCCGGCCGCTCGGCCAGCACGCCCTGCTCGACTCCCTGGTGGCCTGGCTCAACGCCAAGGTGCCCGCCCTCGCGCTGCGCACTCCGCGCACCCTGCGCCGACAGGCGTACGGCTGGCTGGAGTTCGTGGAGCACCGCTGGTGCCGGTCGGTGACCGAGACCGACGCCTTCTACCGGCGCCAGGGCGCGCTGCTGGCCCTGCTCTACGCGGTGGACGGCGCCGACATGCACTACGAGAACGTCATCGCCTGCGGGGACCAGCCGGTCCTGGTGGACGCCGAGACGCTCCTGCACACCGGGATCCCGCAGGCCATGACGGCGGGCGCCGACCCGGCCGCCGACGCCCTGCACACCTCCGTGCACCGCACCTGCCTCCTCCCCCACCTGCTGATCGGGGAACACGGGGCGCTCGACATCTCCGCGCTCGGCCGGTCCACCGACGGCACCTTCCCGAGCGAGGGCCTGTGCTGGGAACACAGCGGCCTGGACACCATGCGGGCCGTGCGGGCCCCGCTGCTCAGCCCGGCCGCGCAGAACCAGCCGCTGCCCGCCGGCCGTTCCCCGCGGGGTGCCGACCACCGGGCGGCCCTGCTGGAGGGCTTCCGCGTCGCGTACGCGGCCATCGCCGCGCACGGCGATGAACTGCTCGGCGAACACGGCCCGTTGGCGTCCGGCGCCGACAGTCCGGCCCGGCTGATCGCCCGCTCCACCCGCCTGTACGCCACGCTGCTGGAGGAGTCCGCCCATCCCTCCCTGCTCGGCGACGCTCTCGCCCGGGACAGTGTGTTCGCGGTGCTGTGGACCGAGTCCGAGCACGACGAGGCGCGCCGGCGGCTCATCGAGCACGAGACGGCGGACCTCTGGCGCGGTGACGTCCCCCTCTTCGAGCATCGGCCGTCCGGTACGGGGGTCCGGGCGGCCGACGGCTCCTGGCTGGGCGGGGTGCTGCCGAGGGCGAGTCTGGCGGCGGTGCGGGAGAAGATCGCCGGGATGGACGAGGTCGACTGCCACTTCCAGGAGTGGATCGTCTCGGCGACGCTGGCGGCACGGGGCGCCGGTTCGCCGCTGGGCGGGCCCCGGTCCGAGCTGGCGGTGGCGCCGGTGCCGGCCGTCGTGCCCGACGCGTCCCGGCTGCTCTCGGCCGCGTGCGGGATCGCCGACGAGATCGCGGCCCGCGCGGTCCGGGACCGCGGCCGGACCAACTGGCTCGGTCTGGAGCGGGTTTCCGGCCCGCACTGGGCGGTGCTGCCGATGGGCGCCGGGCTCGCGCAGGGCTACTGCGGCGTCGCGCTGTTCCTGGCGCACCTGGACGCGCTGGCCGGGGCCGGCCGGTATGCCGCGTCGGCCCGCGAGGCGGTCCGGCCGCTGCCCGCCCTGCTGAAGGCGCTGGCCGCCGACCCCGAGCTGAGCGCGGCGGCCGGGCCGGGTGCCTACGACGGGCTCGGTGGCATCGTGTACGCCCTGGTGCGGCTCTCGGCGCTGCTGCGCGAGGAGCAGCTGACGGACTGTCTGCCGGACGCGCTCACCGCGCTCGGTCACGCCGTCGCGGCCGGCTCCGACCCGGGACTCGCGGGGGGTACGGCCGGGGCCCTGGCCGCCGCCGTCGCGGCACACGAGGCGACCGGCGATCCGGCGGCCCTGCGGCTGGCGGACACCGTGGCGGACCGGCTGGCGGCCGCGGTGAGCGGTGCCGAGGGACCGGCCCCGGCGACCCATGACTCCGCCCGGACCAGCGGCGACGCCGGTCTCCCGAACGGTGGCTCCGCAATCGGCTGCCATGTCGGACCCGCGCCCGCTGCCGCGGGGACCGGCGGGCGTGCCGGACTGGCGGACGGTGCCGCAGGGATCGGGTGGGCGCTGCTGCGGTACGCCGCCGTCCGGCCCGGACGGGCCGCCCGGCACACGGCCGCCGCGACTGCCCTGCTCCACGCCGCGCTCCGGGAGACGGAGACCGCGCACCCGGACACCTCCTGGGCCGACGGGCTCGCCGGAGTGGCCGCTGCCGCCGCCCACCTTCCCCCGGCCCCGGACCGGCCCCGGCCGGCGCATCGACCCGCGTATCGGCTGGCGGAGACCGAGGTGCGTCCCGACCTGAGCCTCGGCCAGGGCACGCTCGGCACGCTGGAGGCGCTGGCCGTACTCGCCGAACGGGGTGACGCGACCGCCGCCGAGGCGCTGAGCCGGCGTACCGGCCAGGTGCTCGCCCTCGTCGAGGCACAGAGCCACCGATGTGCCACCCCCGACCACGTTCCCTCCCCCGGGCTGCTGACCGGACTCTCCGGCATCGGCTACGGACTGCTCCGCCTGGCCCACCCCGAAGCCGTGCCGTCCGTCCTGCTCCTGGGACACCCCGGCCACTGACCACGCGTCTCCGCCCGACAGCAACGCGGCCTCTCTCCACCTCCGCACCGTGCGTCTCCGCACGGGACACCAGAAGGGGATCACCGTCATGGACAAGCACCTCGCCACCACCGCCGCCGACGTCACCGAGACCGCCGCCGACGAGCGGGACGCGGCGGGCGGGATCACGCTCAAGGGCCGCAACCGCGCCTGCGCCCGGGCCCGCGTGCTGGCCGGGATGGTACTGACCAGCGGCGTGGTCATCACGCTGAGCACCATGGACACCTCGGTCTCCGCGCCGCACTGACGACCCGTCGGTCCCGGCCGGTCCTCAACCGCGTGACAGCGCGGGCCCGTTCACCGGGCCCGCGCCGCCGCGTTCCCCGGGCAGCGGTGGCGGCCGTAGCGGAAACGGTCCGGAGGGGGCCGACCCGCCACAGATCGCGATAATCCGATTACCATCAACGTCCATGCGTTCCCATGCGCCATCCCTGGTCGGGCGGGACCCTCAGATCGCCCTGCTCGAACGTGCCATGACCGAGGCGAGGCAGGGACGCGGCGGTGTCGTCTTCCTGGTCGGCGAGGCCGGTGTCGGCAAGTCACGGCTCGCGGCGGAGGCCGTGGGCCGGGCGCTGGACGCCGGTATGCGGGTGCTGCGCGGGCGCAGCAGCACCACGGGGCCGGCCGTGCCGTTCCGACCGCTGACCGAGGCGCTGATGTCGCTGTTCCGCGGCGGCGAACCCATGGACGACCTGGCCCTCGGCCCCTACCGTCCCGTCCTGGGGCGGCTGATCCCCGACTGGGACACCGGGGAACGCGACAGCAGCTCCATGGTCATCCTCGGCGAGGCGGTGCTGCGGCTGCTCATCGCCGCCGGCCGCGGGCAGGGCCAGCTGGTGCTCCTGGAGGACCTGCACGACGCCGACCCGGAGACGCTCGGGGTCCTGGAGTACCTGGTGGACAACCTGGAGTACTCCCCTGTCCTCCTGCTGGCCACCGTGCGCACGGACTTCAGCGACGCCCTGGACCTGGCGCACTCCGCCCGCCGCCGCGGTGCCGCCACCCTGGTCGAACTGCCGCCGCTGACCCGGCCCCAGGTGCACGCCATGACCGCCGCCCAGCTCGGCGCCGACGGTCCGGACGAGGTGCCCGAGGCGGTCCTGCGGCGGCTGTGGGAGGACAGCGCGGGCAGCCCGTACCTGATCGAGGAGTTGCTGCAGTCCATGATCGGGGCCGGCACCCTGGTGCAGGGGCCGGACGGCTGGCGCGCGGTCGGCGATCTGCGTAGTGACGTTTCATCGACGCTGGCCCGCGGCATCCTGCGCCGCATCGACCGACTGGGCGCTCAGGGCCTGACCCTGCTGTCGGCCGCCGCCGTCCTCGGCCGGCGCTTCCCGCTCACCGTGCTCCAGCGCATGACCGGCGTCGACGACCGGACCCTGCTCAGCCATCTGCACGCGGGCGTGGCCGCCCGGCTGGTGATACCCGACGAACCGGCCCCCGACTGGTACTCCTTCCGGCACTCCCTCACCGTGGAGGCGCTGTTCACGCAGATGACGCCGGGCCAGCGGGCGGAGCTGGCCCGGCGGGGCGCGGAGGCGGTCGAGGAACTGCACCCCGGCCTCGGCGGCGACTGGTGCGCCCTCGCGGCCGGGCTGCGCAGCGAGGCCGGAGACCGCGTCGAGGCCGGGCTGCTCTTCGCGGACGCCGGCGACCGGGCCCTGGCGGCGGGCGCGCTCGGCTCCGCCGTGACCCTGCTCAGCCGCGCGGAGAGCCTGCTGGCCGACGCCGGCGATCCCCAGGCGCGGGCCGCGGTGCTGGAGAACCTGCTGCCGGCGCTCGCGGAGGCCGGCGACTTCGCCCGCGCCTTCCACCTGGCCGAGGATCTGCACATGCTGGGCGGCTCCGAGCTGAGCTCGGCGCGGCTGGCCACGCTGCACACCCGGTTGGCCAAGGTCGCCCACACGGCCGGGCGTTGGAACGACGGCAACCGCCAGATCGTCCGCGCCCGCGAGGTGCTGGCGGGCGCGCCGGACGAGGCGACGGCCGCGGCCGTCGACGTCACGGCCGCCTACCTGGCCCTCGACACGCCGGGGGCGGACCGCACCCAGCACGCGGAGAAACTGGCCCGCTCGGCCGCCGACACCGCCGAACGGTACGGGCTGCCCGTCGTCGCCTGCCAGGCCAGCGAGCTGCTCGCCACCGTGGCCCGCGAGCGGGACCCGCAGGAGTCGGAGGCGATGCTCGAACTGGCCCTCGCCACGGCGGAACGCCACCGCCTGCCCTTGCAGCGCATGTACGCGGCCACTCGCATGGGCGGCAACGCCTGGCTCGCCGAGGGCGACACCTCGGGCCTGCTGGCCGCCCGCGAGGAGGCCCTGCGGCTCGGCTCGGTGAACATCGTGCACACGGTGGACGGCATCCTCGTACTGGACGCGGTACTGCGCGGCGAGTACGAGGCCGCCCGGTCCGCCGCCGCCGAGTGCCTGGCCGTCGTACGCCGCCTGCGTCTGGCGCCCGCCGTGCGGTACGTCCTCATGGCGCAGTCCGCCCTGGAGGCACACCGCGGGGACCGTACGGCGATGGAGGCGGCGCTCGCCGCGTTCACCGAGTGGGACGGGGCCGGCTCGCAGGAGGAACCGCTGGGCCTCGGACTGGCCCGCGTCTTCTGCGCCTTGCTGGAGGAGGACCGCGACCTGGCCCGCGCCGAGCTGCGGGCGGTGCTGGCCCTGGAGGCGGTCAACCCCTCCACCTACCACCTCAGCGGCACCCACGGCCTGGTGCTCCTGCTGGACGTGCTCGCCGGGGACGCGGACCGGGTCCGGCACGAGGAGATCACCGCGACCGCCGTCGCCAGGATGCGCTGGAACCGGCAGTTCGTGCTGCTCGCCGACGCCGTGCTGCTGGGCCGGGAGGGCGCGGGCGCGCGGGCGGCGGCGACGGTCGAGTCGGCGCTGGCGGTGGCGGAGCCGTACCCCCTGGCCCAGCACCTCGGTCTGCGGCTGATCGCCGACGCGGCGCACCAGGACGGCTGGGGCGATCCGGTGGGCTGGCTGCGGCGCGCCGAACACTACTTCCACGAGCGGGACACGGCGGCCGTGACGGGCGCCTGCCGGGCCGCGCTGCGCCGGCTCGGCGCTCCGGTGCACCAGCACCGCAGCGGCACCAGCGGCATTCCCGACGAGTTGCGCGCGCAGGGCGTGACGGTGCGGGAGTTCGAGGTGTTCCGGCTGCTCGCCGAGCGGCTCGGCAACAAGGACATCGCCGACCGGCTGTTCATCTCCCCGCGCACGGCGGAGAAGCACATCGCGAGTCTCATCACCAAGACGGGAGCGGCCAACCGCGCGGATCTGTGCGCGCGGTCGGCCGCCCTGCGGGCCGCCTGAACCCGGCCCGGGTCGAGCCGTCCAACTCCCTCACGTAAGAAGAGAGTTGGAGGGGCTCGCCTAACGCATCTCGCGCACCGCCCGTGACCCGAGCACCGCGAGTCCGGTCCCGGCGAGGACGGCGGCCACCGCCCCGAACAGGGCGAAGGTGTCGATCCGTGCCAGCGCGCCGCAGGCGATCAGTGACAGCGGGGCGGCCGCGTAGCCGAGGACCATGTCGACGGAGACGACCCGGCTGAGCACGTCCTGCGGGATGTTCCGCTGGATCCAGCTGAGTCCGAACACGCCCTGGAAGCCGATCGCGAAGCCCATGGCGAGCACGGTCCCCACCACGGCCGGGGTGCTGTGCACCAGGCCCAGCACCGCCATCCCGGCGCCCAGCCAGCCGGCGAGAGCGGCCACCAGCAGGCCGACCCGGGGCCGGCCGCCGAGCGCGCCGCCCGCGAGGGTGCCGAGTATCGCGCCCCCGGCGAGGGACCCGTTGAGCACGCCGAGCGTGGCCGGGCCGCCCCGCAGGATCTGGTCGGCCAGGGTGGCGAAACCGACCGTGAAGGGCCCGGCGTAACAGAAGTTGACGGCGGTGTCGAGGGCGACGATCGTCCGCAGCCGGGGGTCGCGGAAGGTGTAGGTGACGCCCTCGCGGATGCGCGCGCCGAGCGGCGTGCGTTCCTTCGCCTCGTCGGCCCGCGCACGCGCCGCCCGGGGGCGGGTGCGGATGCTCGCCACGCACCAGCCGCACAGGGCGAAGCAGACGGCGTCGACGAGGAAGGCGACCGGCGCCCTGGTGACGGCGATGACCACACCGCCGACGGCCGGTCCGACGACCGCGGCGGTCCGGGCGCCGGTGCCCAGCAGCGCGTTGGCCGGGGTGAGCAGCTCCTCGTCCACGACCGAGGGCAGGATGGAGACGCGGGCGGGCTGGAAGAAGGCGTCGACCGCGCCGAAGGCGGCGGCCGCCGCGCACAGCGTCCACACGGTCAACTGCCCGTTCAGCCCGGCGAGTCCGACGCCCGCCATCAGTCCCGCCCGGGTCCAGCTGGAGGCGACCATGAGGGTGCGGGTGGACCAGGAGTCGGCGAGGGAGCCGCCCACCAGGGTGAGCAGCGCGCGGGGCACCGCCTGGAAGGCGAGGACGTAGCCGAGGGCGAGGGTGGAGCCGGTCAGCTGGAGGGTGATCCAGGAGAAGGCGACGACGCTGAAACCGTCGCCGAGCAGGGACAACGACTGTCCCAGCCACAGGAGTTGGAAGGGCCGGTGCCGGGCGGGTGCCCAGAGCCGCGGACCGGCGGCGGCGAGGGTGGTGGCCATGGTGTGCCTTTCGTCGGACGGACGCTCGCGGCGGTCCGGTCAGTAGTGGACGGGCAGGGCGGTGAGGCTGCGGTTGAGCAGGGAGGGCTGCCAGGTCTCGCCGCCGGGGTCCGCGAGGGTCAGGCCGGGATGGTCGGTGACGAGCGTGCGCACCGCGGACACGGCCACCAGACGGGCCAGCGCGGCGCCGATGCAGAAGTGCGCGCCGAAGCCGAAGCCGAGGTGGGTCGCACCGCTGCGGCGGACGTCGAACCGGCCGGGGTCGGGGAAGCGGGCCGGGTCGCGGTTGGCGGCGGCGGTGACGAGGAAGATCCGGTCGCCGGCGCGCAGGGTGTGGCCGTCGAGGTCGAGATCGCGGGCGGCGGTACGGATCGACATCTTCGACGGTCCGTCCAGGCGCAGCGTCTCCTCCACGGCCCCGAGCGCCAGGTCGGGTTCCGCGCGGACGGCGGCGAGCTGGCCGGGCCTGGTGTGCAGGGCGAGGACGGTGTTGGCGATGAGGTTGCTGGTGGTCTCCCCGCCGGCGAACGCCATCTGGGTGAGCATCCCGACGAACTCCTCCGCCGTGACCGACTCCCCCACCCGGCCCTCCCGGAGCACCTGGCTGATCAGGTCGTCACCGGGTTCGGCGCGGCGCCGCGCGACGAGGGCTCCGAGGTAGTCCTCCAGGCTCACCAGCGCCTGCAGCGAGGCCCGGTACTCGCTCTCCTCCTGGGCGGTGCCGAGCACGAGGTCGGCGACGCGGGCGTTCCAGTACCAGAAGGAGGGCGCGTCGGTGCGCGGGATGCCGAGCCAGCGGGCGAACACCAGGGCGGGCAGGGGCTTGGCGAAGTCGGCCATCAGGTCGCCGGTGCGTCCGGCGACGGCCTTGCGGGCGAGGACGGCGCGGGTCGCCTTCTCGGTGAAGGCGCGGTAGCGGGCCACCGCGCGGGCGGCGAAGGCCTCCTGGAAGACCTGGCGCAGCCTGCGGTGCTGCGGCGGGTCGTTGAAGACCATCCAGCGGGACAGGATCCCGAAGGCCCGCTCGGCGTCCGCACGGGCACCGTGCGGTACGGCGTCCATCAGGGGGCGTACCCGGTCGGCGGAGACCGCGGGGTCGCGCAGGCAGCGCATCACCTGGTCGTAGCCGGTGACGAGCCAGGCGTGGTGCATCGCGCTCCAGTGGACCGGGGCGTGGGCGCGCAGCGCGTCGAGGTGACCGTAGGGGTCGGCGATCATGTCCGCGGAGAGCAGGTAGCGCTCGGTGAAGAGGGGGGCGGTGGCGGTCGTCATCGGTTCTCTCCCTTCTCGATCCCGACGAGCAGGTCGGCGATGCCGCTCACCCTCGGCTCGGCCATCATCGACATGTGGTCGCCGTCACTGATGTGCAGGGTGAGCCCGCCGCCGGCCACCTCGCGCCAGCGGGCCACGTAGGTGTCGTAGTCGACGTCGAGGCCCGGCATGGTGCGGCCGCGGGGCAGTCCGGCGGCCTCGCTGCCGACCACGAGGTGGATGTGGCCGGGGTAGGGGCGCACCTCGTAGGAGGCCAGTGCGGCGAGGAGTGAGTGCCACACCTCGATCGGCGCGCCTTCGACGAGTGCCGCCTCGGTGGGGCTCATGCCGGCGCCCAGCAGGGTGGCGGTGAGCTCGGCCGTGGCCCGGTCGCGCTGCGGGGAGGGCGGCAGCCCGCGCAGCCGGTCCCGCATCCGCAGGGCCTCGCGGAGATCCTTGGTGACGCCGTTCAGCCGGGTGCGGGCGGCGGGGTTGGGCAGGTACGGCTCGATCAGGACGAGCGGTGCGACCGGGTGCCCCGCGCCGTCGAGCTGGGTGGCCATCTCCAGGGCGATGTTGGCGCCCATGGACCAGCCGAGCAGGGCGTGCGGGCCCGCGTCGTCGCGGTCGGTGATCTCCGCGACGTAGTTGGCGGCGATGCCGGGCACCGTGCTCGGGTCGACGCCGCCGAGCAGTCCGCGGGCCTGGAAGGCGTGCACGGGCCGGCCGGGCGGCAGGGCGCGGGCGAGCGGCACGAACCAGGCGGCGCTGCCGCCGGTGGGGTGTACGCACCACAGGGGCTCCCCCGTGCCCTCGCGCAGCCGCACCTCGGAGGTGACGGCGGCGGGCAGTCCGTCGCCGACCACACGGGTGGCGTGCTCGGCGAGCTGGGCGATCGTCGGGCGCTCGATCAGGTCCCCGACCGACACCGGCAGGCCCCGCGCGGCGGCCATCAGGGAGACCCGGACCGTGGACAGGGAGCTGCCGCCGACGCGGAAGAAGTCGTCGTGGACGCCGATGCGGGCGAGACCGAGGACCTCGCGCCAGATCTCGGCGAGGACCTTCTCGGCGGCGGTGGACGGGGCGACGTACTCGGTGTCGCGCTGGTCGAGTTCGGCCGACGGCAGGGGCAGCGCCCGCTTGTCGATCTTCCCGCTGCGGTTGACGGGCATCTCGTCGAGGAAGACGAAACGGGCGGGCAGCATGTACGCGGGCAGCGAGGCCCGCAGGGCGCGGCGCAGGTCCTCGGGGCCGGGCCGGGGGCCGTGGACGACGAGGTAGGCGACGAGCGCCGGTTCGCCGGGCAGGTCGGTACGGTGGAGGACGACGGCCTGGCGGACCTCGGGCAAACCCCTCAACGCGTGCTCGATCTCGCCGAGTTCGATGCGGAAGCCGCGCAGTTTGACCTGCGAGTCGCGGCGGCCGAGCCACTCCACGGACCCGTCGGGCCGGTGGGTGCCGAGGTCGCCGGTGCGGCAGAGCCGCTCGCCGGGCGCGCCGTACGGGTCGGGGACGTAGGTCGCGGCGGTCAGTGCGGGCCGGCCCAGGTAGCCGCGGCCGACGGCCTGCCCGCCGAGGTAGATCTCGCCGGGCACGCCGGCCGGTACCGGCTGGAGGTCGTCGTCCAGGACGTGCACGCGGGTGTTGCGGATCGGGGTGCCGATGGGCGGGGTGCCCTGGCCGGGGCTCAGCTCCGCGGCGACCGACCACACGGAGGTCTCGGTGAGGCCGTAGACGTTGTGCAGGCGCCGGCCGCGCGACCAGAGGTCGGCGAGTTCGGCGGGGCAGGCCTCGCCGGCGACCTGGAGGACCCGCAGGTCGGGGAAGCCGTCCCGGCCGAGCACCGCGAGGGCGCTGGGCGGCAGCATGGCGCCGGTGACGCGGGCGTCGCGCAGGGTGCGGGCCAGGTCGGGGCCGGGGCGCAGGTCCTCCTTGGGCGCGGTGACCAGCCGGCCGCCGTTGGCGAGGGACCAGGTGAGTTCCAGGATCGAGGCGTCGAAGCCGAACGAGGCGAACTGGAGCACCCGGTCCTCGGGGGTGGGGCGCACCAGGTCGCGCTGTCCTTCGAGCATGTTGGACAGGCCCCGGTGCGGGATGGCCACGCCCTTGGGTGTGCCGGTGGAGCCCGAGGTGTAGATGATGTAAGCGAGCGTGTCGGCGTCGGCGTCCTGTCGCGTGAACGGCCCGGCTTCCGCGCCGCCTTCGGCTTCGTCGGTTTCCTCGGCCTCCCTGTTCTCCTCGGCTTCCTCGGGGGCGTCCAGGAGGATCACCGGCCCGTCGAAGGGCACCGTTCCGGCGAGCGCCCGCTGGGTCAGCAACACCCTCATCCCGCTGTCCTCGGCCATGAACGCGAGCCGGTCGGTGGGGTGTTGGGGGTCGAGCGGCAGGAACGCGCCGCCGGAGCGCAGCACACCGACGGCGGCACGCACCAGATCCGGACCGCGCTCGGCGCAGATGCCCACCACGGTCTCCGGGCCCACCCCGAGCCGCCGCAGCCGCCGCGCCAACTCCTCGGCCCGCTCATGCAGTTGGGCGTAGGTCAGCTGCTGCCCGCGGTGCTCGACGGCGACGGCGTGCGGGGTACGGGCGACGTGGGCGGCGATGTGCTCGTGGAACAACAGGGGCGAGGAGGGAGTGTCGGGCCCCCGGCCCCAGACGTCGAGGGCGGTGGCACGGGCCGCGCCGGTGAGCGCGGGCCGGGTCACCCGGGCGTGCGGGTCGGCGACCATGGCCTCCAGCTGGGCGCAGTACACGTCGGCCAGCTGCTCGGCGGTGGCCGGTGCGACGAACTCCGGGTCCGCGTCGAGGGTGAAGGCGTTGACGCTCGCGTTCACCAGCAGCGGGAACATGGTCCGGGCGATCTCCAGGGACTCGTCCCAGGAGTCGTGCGAGAGCCGGTGGAAGTTGACGTAGTTGAAGACGGCGTCGGTCAGGCTCGGCTCGGTGGGCCGCAGGCGGGCGATCCGGACCAGGGGAACCCTGCGGTGCGGCAGCATCTCCTGCTCGGCCGTGAAGACGTCCCGCAGATACGCCAGCCAGCTCTCCCGCGGGCGGGCCACGCCGAACGGCACGGTGTTCAGGAAGAGTCCGCGCATCCGGTCGGCTCCGGGCACCTCGGGCCGCCCGTTGGTGACCAGCCCGACGCTGTGGCCGAGGACGCCGTCGGCCTCGGCGTCCCGGTCGGCGAACAGGCTCATGGTGTGGTGGAAGGCCGTGATCAGCACGGTACGGCGGGGCACACCGGCCTCCTTGGCCAGCTTGCTGATCCGCTCGGCGAGATGGGCGTAGGAGCGGCGGACCTCGTGCACCGGCGGTTGGCCGGCCACCGAGCCGGCCGCGCGCCGGCGGAACGTGACGGGCCGCAGGTCGGCGAGCCGGTCACGCCAGTACGTCAGGGCCTCCTCGCTGCCGAGCGCGGCCCGCTCCAGGGCGACGTACTCGGCGAAGGGCGGCGCGGCCGGCGGCTGCGGGGCGCGGCGGTGGGCGACGGCCTCCCGGTGCAGGGCGAGCAGGTCGGCGACGAGCGAGGTCAGGCTCCAGCCGTCCAGGACGACATGGCAGTCGGTGAGGACGAGTCGCAGCTCGTGGTCGGTGATGTGGTGGAGGTGGATGCGGACGAGGGGGGCGGCGGCGAGGTCGAAGCGGCGCTCGAACTCCTCGTCCATGAAGGCACGCAGCCGCGCCCGCCGCTCCTCGCGCGGCAGTGCGCGCAGGTCGGTGTAGCCGACGGGCAGGCGGGCGCCCCGGTGGACGAGCTGGAGGGGCTCCCGGTAGGAGACGAGGTCGACGGAGGTGCGCAGGATCGGGTGGCCGGCGACCACCGCGTCCACGGCGGCCTGGAACGCGTCGAGGTCGAAGCCCTCGGGGACGGTGATCTTCAGGTCGGTGACGTTGTGGTAGGCGCCGCGCCGCGGGTCGGCGAGCATCTCGTGCAGCATGCCCGCCTGGAGCATGGTGAGCGGGTAGGCGTCGGCCAGTCCGTCGGGCAGCCGGCCGGCGTCGGCCGGGTCGAGCTGGGAGAAGGGGGCGACCGGTTCCGGGGCGTCGCCGGCCTCGGTGACGAGCGTGGCCAGGTCGGCCAGGGTACGGGCGCGGAAGACGTCGGCGACGGTGAAGCCGAGCCCGGCGAGACGGCCGAGGCCGACCAGGCGCAGGGCCAGGATGGAGTCGCCGCCCAGGTCGAAGAAGTTGTCGCCGCGGCCGACGTGTTCGGCGCCGAGCACCTGGCTCCACACCCCGGCGAGGGCCTGCTCCACGGGTCCCTCGGGCGGCAGGTGCGCCTGCTGTCCGCCCGACACGGGCCGTACGGCGTTCAGCGCGGCCCGGTCGACCTTGCCGTTGGCGGTCAGGGGCAGCCGCTCGTGGCGGACGAAGAGCGCCGGGACCATGTAGTCCGGCAGGGTCAGCCGCAGTCCCTCGCGCAGCGCGGGCGGGTCGAGCGGGCGGCCCTCAGGCGTGACGACGTGCGCGACGAGACGGGCCGTGCCGTCGTCGCGGCGGGCCACCACGGCGACGTCGGTGACGCCGGGCAGGGCGCGCAGGGCGGTCTCGATCTCGCCGGGCTCGATGCGGTAGCCGCGGATCTTCACCTGGTGGTCGGCGCGGCCGACGTAACCGAGCTGTCCGTCGGGCAGCACCCGGACCAGGTCGCCGGTGCGGTACATGCGGGCGCCGGGTGCGCCGAAGGGGTCGTCGAGGAAGCGTTCGGCGGTCAGTTCGGGCCGGTTGAGGTAGCCGCGGGCCACCCCGCCGCCGGAGACGTGGAGTTCGCCGACGCTGCCGGGCGGCACGAGCCGGCCCCAGGAGTCGAGGACGTAGCCGTGCTGCCCGGCGAGCGGCCGTCCGATGGGCGAGCGGACACCGCCGTCGACGTCCTCGGCGGTGATCGTGCGGATCGTGACGTGCACGGTGGTCTCGGTGATGCCGTACATGTTCACCAGCGCGGGGCGGTGTCCCTCGGCCGTGAACCAGTCCTGGTAGTCGCGTACGTCGAAGGCGTCGCCGCCGAAGACGACGGTGCGCAGGGCGAGGTCGGAGAAGCCGGCGCCGGTGTCCTTCAGGTGCGCGCGCAGGCCCTTGAAGGCGGCCGGGGTCTGGTTGAGGACGGTGACGCCCTCCTCGCGCAGCACCCGGTGGACGGCCGCCGGGTCGCGCACCTCGTCCGCGCCGAGCACGACGACGCGTCCGCCGCCGGCGAGCGGCGCCCACAGCTCCCACACCGAGAAGTCGAAGGCCGGCGAGTGCATCAGGGTCCACACGTCGGCGGGGCCGAAGTCGAAGTGCCGGTCGGCGGCGCCCAGCAGCCAGGCCAGGTTGCCGTGGGTGACCTCGACGCCCTTGGGCCGGCCGGTGGAGCCGGAGGTGTAGATGACGTAGGCGAGGTCGTCGGGGGCCGGGAGGATGTCGTCGCTCGCCGCGGGGGCCTGAGCGTCGTCGGTGTCGAGCACGACCAGCTGGACGGGCAGCTCCTCGACGGCGGCGCGGGTGGCGGTGTCGGTGACGATCCACTCGACACCGGAGTCGGCGACGGTGAACTCGCGGCGCGCCTTCGGGTGCGAGGGGTCGAGCGGCAGGTAGGCGGCACCGGCCCGCCAGACGGCCAGCAGCGCGGCGGCCAGGTCGGGGGTGCGGTCGAGGCAGACGCCGACGAGCGAGCCCCGGGTGACGCCCGCGGCACGCAGTCGCCGGGCCAACTCAGAGGCGCGGGCGTCGAGTTGGGCGTAGGTCAGGGAGCGTCCCGACCCGCTCACCGCGGTCGCGTGCGGGGTGGCGGCGATGTGCTCGGCGAGGCGGTCGGGAGCGGTGCGCGCGGCCACGGTGGCGTCGGTACCGGTGCGGGCGGGGCCGTCCGGGCCGAGGAGGTGGCCGCGTTCGGCGGCGGTGAGCGGGTCGACGGCGCTGAGCGGGGTGTCGGGGGCGGCGCAGAACGCCTCCAGCAGGGTCACGGTGTGCCGGGCGAGGGCGGCGACGGTGGCCTCGTCGAACAGGTCGGGCCGGTAGACGAGGACCAGGTCGGTGCGTCCGTCGCCGTGGCGCAGGTCGAGGGTGAGGTCGAACTTGGCGGTGGTGAGGTCGATCCGGTACGGCGTCCCGTCCGCCTGCCCCAGGGCCAAGCCGGACGCCGTGGTGTCGGTGTGCGTGTAAAGCACCTGGACGAGCGGGTTGCGGGCGAGGTCGCGCTCCGGGCTCAGCGCGTCGACGACCTGCTCGAACGGCACCGACTGGTGCGAGAACGCCTCCAGCACCCGGTCCCGGGTACGGGCCAGCAGCGCGGCCGGGGTGGGGTCGTCGGAGAGGTCGCCGCGCAGCACGAGGGTGTTGACGAAGAAGCCGACGAGCTGCTCGGTCTCGGCCCGCTCCCGGTTGGCGACGACCGTGCCGACGGCGATGTCGCGCTGCCCGCTGTGGAAGGCCAGCGCGGCCTGGAACGCGGCCAGCACCGTCATGTAGGGGGTCGTGCCGGCGCGGCGGCCCAGCGCGGCGAGCGCGTCCGTCAGCGCGGCCGGCAGGGTGACGCCGTGGGCGGCGCCGCGACTGCCGGGGGTGTCGGAGCGGGGGCGGTCCGTGGGCAGCTCCAGCGGGGTGAGGCCGGCCAGCCGGGTGCGCCAGTGGTCGAGGGCGGCGGACTGGTCGCTCCGGCGCTGCCAGATCGCGTAGTCGCTGTAGTCGAGGGGCAGTTCGGGCAGGAGCGCGGCGCGCCCCTCCTTGCGGGCCCGGTACAGCTCGCTCAGGTCGCGCACGACGAGGCCGAGGGACCAGCCGTCGGAGACGATGTGGTGCATGGCCAGGACCAGCACGTGGTCGTCGTCGGCCGCGCGGACCAGGGTGGCGCGGAAGGCGGGCTCACGGGCGAGGTCGAAGGGGCGCACCGCGGCGGCGTGCACTGCGGCCGACAGGGACCGTTCACGCTCCTCGGCGGTCTCGCCGGTCGCCTCCACCACCTCCAGGACCGCGCCGTCGGCGGGGAGCACGCGCTGGTAGGGGACGCCCTCGTGCTCGGGGAAGACGACCCGCAGCTGCTCGTGCCGGGCGACCAGGTCCGCGACGGCCGCGCGCAGGGCCGGCAGGTCCAGCGGGCCGGTGAACCGCCAGGCGGCGGGGAGCAGGTAGGTGGGCGCGCCCGGGTCGAGCCGGTCCAGGAAGTACAGGCGCTGCTGGGCGGCGGAGAGCGGGAGCCGGGCCGGGCGGGGCCGGACCCGGGCCGGCCCGTCGTCCCGTACGGCGGCCCGGCCGCGCAGGCGCTGCTCCAGCAGCCGCCGGGCGGCCGGGGAGAGGCCGCCGCTCGCGGCGAGGGCGCCGGGACGCACGTCGGATGTGGTCATGAGGGCACTCCGATCCAAGGTCTGGGGTGAGGAATTCGAGGAAGAGGCGGGCGCGGGCGACGGGTCAGAAGTCGGCCGTGAGGGACAGGTCGATCTCGTCGTCGCTCAGCTGCGAGATCAGCTCCAGCAGCCGGCGCTCCACCTCGGCGGCGAGCCGTTCCACGGTGGGGTGTTCGAACAGGTCCCGGACCTGTAGCGGGCAGTCGAAGGCGGTCCGCAGGCGGGAGGCGACCGACACCGCGCGCAGGGAGTGGCCGCCCAGGGCGAAGAAGTCGTCGTGGACGCCGACCCGGGGCAGGTCGAGCACCTCGCACCAGATCTGCGCGACGACCGTCTCGGCCGGGGTGCGCGGCGCCACGAAGGTGTGCGGTGCGCGGGTCACGGGCTCGGGCAGGGCGGCGGTGTCCAGCTTTCCCTGCACGGTCAGCGGCAGGGCGTCCAGGAGGACGAACGCCGACGGGACCAGGTAGTGCGGCAGGTGGGCCCGGCAGTGCGTCTCCAGGGACTCCTGCGACAGTCCGCCGCCCGCCGCGTAGCCGACGAGGGCGGCCTCGCCGTGCAGGGTGCGGACCACGACGGCCGCGCCCCGCACTCCGGGGTGGCCGCGCAGCACGGCCTCGGCCTCTCCGGGTTCGACGCGGAAGCCGCGGATCTTGACCTGGTCGTCGTTGCGGCCGAGGAACTCCAGCTCGCCGGTGGGCAGTCGGCGTACGACGTCACCGGTGCGGTAGAGCCGGCCGCCGCGCCCGCCGAACGGGTCGGGTACGAACCGCTCGGCGGTCGGCGCGGGCCTGTTCAGATAGCCGCGCGCCAACTCCGTTCCCCCGACGAGGAGTTCGCCGGGCACGCCGTCCGGGACGAGCTCGCCCAGGGCGTCGACGACGTAGGTACGGCGGCTGCCCAGGGCGCGGCCGATCGGCACCCGGCCGCGCGGGACGCCGTCGACGGTGTGCGCGGTGGCGGAGATCACCGCCTCGGTGGGGCCGTAGGTGTTGATCACGGGCACCCCGGGCAGGTGCGCGAACCAGCGCTCCAGGGGGTCGGTGGGCAGTGCCTCCCCGCCCGTCACCAGCATCCGCAGCGAGCCCAGTCGGGGGGCCAACGTGTCCAGCCGGGCCACCAGTTCCGCCCAGTAGGACGGGGTGAGCTCCATGACGGTCACCCGCTCGGCCTCGACCCGGGCGGCGAGTTCCTCCGGCGCCCAGATCTCGTCCGGGCGCACGACGACCGTCCCTCCGGCGCTCAGCGCGGGCAGGATCTGTTCCAGCGAGGCGTCGAAGGAGGTGGACGCGAAGGTGAGCACCCGGTCCTCGGCGGTCAGCGCGAACGCCTCGCGGGCGGTGGCCACATGGGCGTCCAGGGCGTGGTGTTCGACCCCGACGGCCTTGGGGCGGCCGGTGGAGCCGGAGGTGAAGATGACGTAGGCGAGGTCGCCGGGGGACGGGGTGTGCCGGGGGCCGTCGGGGGCCGGCCGGACCTGGCCGACGTCGATCGCCGTGGCCCCGAGCGCGGTCGCCTTCTCCCGGGTGCCCGCGTCGGTCACCACGTGCCGCACCCCGGCCTCGCCGAGCATGTACCGGAGGCGTTCCTCGGGGATCCGGGTGTCGAGCGGAACGTACACGCCGCCCGCCCGCCAGACGGCGAGCAGCGCGGCCACCAGCCACACGCCCCGGCCGACGCACACCCCCACGGCGTCGCCCGGGAGCACGCCCGCGTCGGCCAGGGCGGCGGCCAGCCCGCCGGTCAGGGCGTCCAGCCCGGCGTGGTCGAGGGTGGTGCCCTCGCAGACGACGGCCGGGGCGTCCGCCCGGCCCCGCACCCGGAACCCGGGCGCGGGCGCCATGTCCCGGCCGGCACCCGCCACCAGGTGCTCCCGCTCCGCCGCCGAGAGCAGCGGTGCCTCGTCGACGCGTACGGCGGGGTCGGCGACGACGCTCTCCAGCAGCCGTCCCACGTGCTCGGCGAACCGGGTGGCGGTGGACGGGTCGAAGAGGTCGGCGGCGTACTCGACGTTGAGGGCGAACCGGTCCGGCCGGACCACGAAGGTGGCCGTCAGGTCGAACTTGGCCGAGCCCCAGGGCAGCGTGAAGTCGGTGGCGGCCGGCCCCGGCAGGCCGGAGCCGCCCGTGGAGGCGTCCTGGACGTCCACCATGACCTGGAACAAGGGGTTGCGGGACAGGTCGCGTTCGGGGCGCAGCCGCTCCACGACCCGCTCGAACGGCACCTCCTGGCGGTCGAAGGCGCCCAGGACGACGTCCCGTACCCGGTCCACGAGTCCGGCGAAGGTGGGCCGCCCTGACAGGTCCGTGCGGAGCACGACGGTGTTGACGAAGAAGCCGACCAGCGGCTCCAGTTCGAGCCTCCCGCGGCCGGCGACGGGTGTGCCCACGGACACGTCGGTCTGCCCGGACCAGCGGGCCAGCACCGCCTGGGCGGCGGCCAGCAGCACCATGAACCGGGTCGCGCCGCGCTCGCCCGCGAAGGCGTCCACCCGGTCGACGAGAGCGGCGGGCAGCTCGACCTCCACGGCGCCGCCGCGACCGGTGAACGCGGCCGGCCGGGGCCGGTCCAGGGGCAGTTCCAGCGCGGGCGCCCCCTCCAACGTGCTTTCCCAGTATGCGAGTTGGGGTTCGAGGGCGCCGCTGTCGGCGCGGTCGCGCTGCCAGACCGCGTAGTCGCCGTACTGCACGGGCAACGGCGGCAGCGTGGCGCGCCGGCCCGAGCGGCGGGCCTCGTAGTGCTGGACGAGTTCGTTCAGCAGGACGCCCTTGGACCAGCCGTCGGTGACGGCGTGGTGCAGGGCGAGGAGGACCACGTGGTCGTCCTCGGCCAGCTCCCACACGCCGGCCCGCAGCAGGGGCGGCCTCGTGAGGTCGAAGCGGCGCGTGGCGAGGGCCACGGCCCGCTCCCGTACGGCGTCCAGCCGGCCCTGCTCGTCCGGTGCCCCGGGCGCCCGCTCCCACTGGAGGGGGACCGCCGCCGGGGCGCAGATCCGCTGCGCGGGGCGGCCGTCGGACTCGACGAGCGCGGTGCGGAGCACCTCGTGCCGTTCCACCAGGTCGTCCAGGGCCTGCTGCCAGGCGGTGCGGTCCAGGCCGCCGCGCGTCCGCCAGCAGTACCACAGCAGGTAGGAGTCGCCACGGTCGGAGGTGCGGTCCAGGAACCACAGCCGTTCCTGGGCGAAGGACAGCGGCAGCGGCCGGCCGCGGTCGACCGGCACCACCTCGGCCACGCCGGACGTGCGGGCGGTGGCGACGCACGGGGCGAAGCCGCGGACGGTGGGGTTCTCGAAGACGGTGCGCAGTTCGATCTCGCGGCCCAGCCGCTGGGCGATCCGGGAGACCGCCATGGTGGCCAGCAGCGAGTGGCCGCCCAGGTCGAAGAAACTGTCGTCGATGCCGACCCGGTCCACTCCGAGGACGTCGGCCCACACCTCGGCGACGATCCGCTCCGTCTCGTCGCGGGGCGCGGTGTAGGCGGAGTCGGCGGCCGAGCGGGCGTGGGCGGGGTCGGGCAGGGCGGAGCGGTCGAGCTTGCCGGAGACCCCGACCGGCAGGGCGTCCAGCACGACGAACTCGGAGGGCACGGCGTAGTGCGGCAGATACCGCGCGCACCAGGCCCGCAGCTCCGCGCGGTCCGGGGCGCCGGGTGCGTCCGGGGCCGGTACGACGTAGCCGGTGAGGGTGCGTCCGGTGGCTCGGTCGGGGCGGACGGCGGACGCGGTGACGAGCGGGCAGTTGCGCAGTACGGTCTCCACCTCGCCGAGTTCGATCCGGAAGCCGCGGATCTTGACCTGGTCGTCGCGGCGCCCGAGGAACTCCAGGTCTCCGCCCTGCGTCCAGCGGACGAGGTCACCGGTGCGGTAGAGGCGGCTGCCGGGCGGCCCGTAGGGGTCGGGGACGAAGCGTTCGGCGGTGGGGGCGGGGCGTCCCAGGTAGCCGCGGGCCACCTCGGTGCCGCCGATGAGGAGTTCGCCGGAGACCCCGACGGGCACCGGCTCGTCGTCGGCGTCGACCACGTACACCCGTCGGTCGCCGAGGGGACGGCCGATGGGCACGCTGCCGGCGGGCGGGTCGTCGGCGTCGTAGGTGGTGGCGGTGACGGTCGTCTCGGTGGGCCCGTAGGCGTTGCAGACACGCACCCAGGGAACGGCGGCGCGCCACGCGGTGAGGGTGTCGGGCGGGACGGCTTCGCCGCCGAGGACGAGCAGGCGCAGGGAGCCGAGGGCCGCGGCCAGGCGCCGGTCGAGGGCGAGGGTGAGCTCGGACCAGTAGGTGGGGGGAACGTTGACGACGGTCAGGGCGTGCCGCTGGACGATCTCCGGCACCTGGGTGGGCAGCCAGGGCTCGTCGGGGCGCATGACGACGGTGGCGCCGGTGGTGAGGGCGGGCAGCACCTGGTCGAGGGAGGCGTCGAAGGAGAAGGAGGCGAAGGCCAGCACCCGGTCGGCGGCGTTGATGCCGAGCCGCTCGCGGGCGGCGGCGACGTGCGAGGCGAGCGCGGCGTGCTCGACGCCCACGGCCTTGGGCCGGCCGGTGGACCCGGAGGTGAAGATGACGTGGGCCAGTTCACGCGGGTGCGGCTGGTGGCGTGGACCGTCCGGGACCGGGGTGACGGTGGTGACGTCGACCGTGACCGGCGCGAGTGCGGTGGCGGTGTCGGCCGTCGCCGGGTCGGCGACCATACAGGTGAGGCGGGCCTCCTCCGCCATGAACTTCAGCCGTGCGGCGGGGAGTTCGGGGTCCAGGGGCACGTACGCGCCGCCTGCCCGCCAGATCCCCTCGATGGCGGCGACGGACCACAGGCCGCGGCGCAGCAGCACGCCGACCGGGCTGCCCGAGCCGACCCCGGCGGCCCGCAGCGCCGCGGCGAGTGAGCCGGTCATGGTGTCGAGTTCCGCGTAGGTGACGGTGTCGTCGCCGCAGCGCAGGGCCGTGGCGCCGGGCTCGCCGGCGAAGGCGAGGGACGGTATCGGGCGGGCCGGCCGGTCGGGGGCGAGGTGCCACGCGGGGAGGGGGCGGGCCGGGGCGCCGGGTCCGGCGGGCAGGGCGCGGGCCAGGTCCTGCACGGGGGTGCCGGGGTCCGCCAGGACGGCACGCAGCAGTGCGACGTAGGCACGGGCGAACGCGCGCATCGTGGCGGCGTCGAACAGCGCGGTGGCGTACTGGAGGATGGCGGCGATGCTGCCGTCCGCGCGCAGGGTGAGGTCGAGGAAGACGTCCAGCGGCGTCCCGGTCAGCGGCGGCTCGACCAGCGACACGTCGAGGCCGGGCATCCGCAGCGGGCGGATCGGGGTGTTGAGCAGGGTGAACGACGCCTGCGCGAGGGGGTGCCGGGACAGGTCGCGGGCTCCGCCGAGGGCGCTGACCACGAGGTCGAAGGGTGCCTCCGCGTGCGAGAGGTCCGCCAGCGCCCGGTCCCGTACCCGGTCCAGCAGTTCGGCGAAGCCGGGCCTGCCGGTCAGGTCCGTCCGCAGGACGACCGTGTTGACCAGCGGGCCGATCACGGCGCCCGCACCGCGCTGGGCCCGGTCGGCGAGCGTGCTGCACACCGCGACATCGGTACGGCCCGACCAGTGGCCGAGGAGTGCCTGGTAGGCGGTGAGCAGGAGCATGTAGCGGGTGGCGCGCCGCGACCGGGCCAGGGCGTCCACGGCGGCGACCAGGTCGGCGGGCAGGTCGAAGCGCACGACGTCACCGGAGCCGTCCCACACGCGGGGCCGCGGCCGGTCGGTCGGCAGGTCGAGCGGGGTGAGGCCGGCGAGCCGCTCACGCCAGTGGCCGAGCAGGCGTTCCAGCCGTTCGCCGCCGAGGCGTTCGGCCTGGGCGCGGGCGAGGTCGCCGTAGCGCACGGCGGGCGCGGTGACCGGCTCGCCGCGGTATCCGGCGGCCAGTTCGTCCAGCAGCACGCCCCACGACCAGCCGTCCACGGCGATGTGGTGCACCTCCACCAGCAGCAGGTGCTCGTCGGGCGCCACGCGGGCGAGCGTGGCGCGGACCGGGTGCTGCGCGGCCAGGTCGACGGGGCGGTCCAGGCAGCGGGCGAACAGGTCGTCCGGGCCGGCCGCGACGGTGCGTTCCAGGACGAAGTCCGCGGGGGCGTCCACGACCGGCACCGGCTCCCCGTCGACGGCGGTGAACCGGGTACGCAGTACGTCGTGCCGGGCCACGATCCCGGCCAGGGACCGCTCCAGCCGGCCCGCGTCCAGGGTTCCCCGCAGCCGCAGGACCAGCGGGAGCATCGATCCGGCGGAGGACCCGGACAGCTGGTCCAGGAACCACAGCCGGCGCTGTGCGAAGGATGCCGTGCGGGTGTCGACGTCGTACGGTGCCCCTTCGGGGGCCGGGCCTGCTGTCACTGTGAGCCTCCAAACCGTGTTTCGCAGCAGACTGCCGCCGCCCGCGCGACGCCCATAGGGAAGAAAACGCAGCACCGCGAGCAGACCGCACTGCCGCGTCGGCCGTACGGCTGCGGAGGGAGCGGGTCCGGAGGCTCGGGGCCCTGGAACACGACCGTGCGGGGGCAGGACGCGTAGCGGGTCGTGATCGAACTGCGCTAGACGTCCTCGCGGCGGGGTCTGGCACGGCAGATCTCCTTGCTGACCGGCCGAGCGGTGCGGTCTGCCCTCACTGAGCCGCGGGGGGACAGTGGCCGGTTCTGGATGTCCCCATCGGATGCCCTATCGACAACAGTGGGTGACCACACCGATGCTGCCTGTTGCCGTCACCGGCGGGATCTCGATCAACCGAACTGCGGTGGCACTCCGCACCGTTTCCGCACCCGCCGCCGTAAGCGCTGAACTGGATGGATCCCGCTAGCCCGACATGCAGCGCCGCAGGACGGCGGCGCTGACTTCGAAGCCGCGTCCGCGACACATGCGGACATAAGGAGAGACCATCATGCCGTTATCGGTAACCGACCTCACGAAACTCGGCGACGTGCCGATCGCGATCCAGTCGACGTTCTTCCAGAACATATTCCTGCGCTTGGACGGCACCGGGGTGACCACCTCCACCGACGCCGGAGGGGGCAAAGTCAACTGCCAATACGGCATAGGCACCTGGTCGACGTTCAAGATCCACCCGCAGACCGACGGTTCGTTCTCCTTCGAGTCGACGGCCTTCCCGAACGTGTACCTGCGCATGGACGGCACCGGGGTACCCACCACCATGGCCGGCGGGGGGACGGTCAACTGCCAATACAGCGCGGGCCCGTACGAGAAGTACAACGTCCTCCCCCAGGCGGACGGCTCGGTCTCCTTCGGGTCGCCGTCCTTCCCGAACATCTATCTGCGCATGGTGACCGGCAGTGGGGTGACCTCCGCCACCGGCCCCGGTGGAACGGTGAACTGCCAAATCAACGCCAATGGCGGCGAGAACGAGAAGTTCTATTTCGTCGTCGCGTAGCTGGACAGGTGTCGGGAGGGGATACGGGGTACCGCGAATCCCCTCCCGACTCCTTCCCGGCTCCTCACACTCCGGATCCACCGGCCTGATACCCGTGGACGGTTCTGCGGGAATGCCCGACGGGTTTCTCCTAGCTTAGCTAGCGCCGTACCCGGGGCATTCCGAGGCCGATCCAGGAGATGATCTCGCGCTGGATCTCGTTGTTGCCGCCGCCGAAGGTGAAGATCACGGCGGAGCGGTAGCCGCGTTCCAGCTCGCCGTGGAGGACGGCGCCCGCCGAACCCTCCTTGAGGGCGCCGGCCGCGGCGACGATCTCCATGAGCCAGGCGTAGGCGTCCCGGCGCGCCTCGGAGCCGTAGACCTTGACGGCGGAGGCGTCCTGCGGGGTGAGGGTGCCCTCCTGGACGGCGTTGACCATCTGCCAGTTGAGGAGTTTCATCGCGTCGAGCCTGGTGTGGGTGCGGGCCAGCAGGCGGCGCACCCAGGGCAGGTCGACGACGCGGCGGCCGTCGGCGAGCTTGGTCCCGGTCGCCCAGCGCTGTACGTCGTGCAGGGCGCGGATGGCCATCGTGCCGTGGGCGGCGAGGGTGACGCGTTCGTGGTTGAGCTGGTTGGTGATCAGCCGCCAGCCCTGGTTCTCCGCGCCGACGCGGTGGGAGACGGGGACGCGGATGTTCTCGTAGTAGCTCGCGGTCGTGTCGTGCGAGGCGAGGGTGTTGATGAGGGTGCAGGAGTAGCCGGGGTCGGTGGTCGGCACCAGGAGCATGGTGATGCCCTTGTGCGGCGGGGCGTCCGGGTCGGTGCGCACGGCGAGCCAGACCCAGTCCGCGGTGTCGCCGTTGGTGGTCCAGATCTTCTGACCGTTGACGACGTACGCGTCACCGTCGAGGACGGCCCGCGTCTTGAGGGCGGCGAGGTCGGTACCGGCCTCCGGCTCGCTGTAGCCGATCGCGAAGTCGATCTCGCCGGAGAGGATCCGGGGCAGGAAGTACGCCTTCTGTTCGCCGGTGCCGAACCGCATGATGGTCGGGCCGACGGTGTTGAGCGCCATCAGGGGCAGCGGGACGCCGGCCTGTGCGGCCTCGTCGAAGAAGATGAACTGTTCCATGGGGCTCAGCCCCCGCCCGCCGAACTCCTCGGGCCAGCCGACGCCGAGCCAGCCGTCGGTGCCGAGCCTGCGGATGGTGTCGCGGTAGAAGCGTTTCTGGGCGGCCGGGTCGGCGTAGCGGGCGTAGGCGTGGTCGGGCACCAACTCGGTGAAGTAGGCGCGCAGTTCGGTGCGCAGCCGGTGCTGTTCAGGCGTGTATTCGAGATGCACGGCGCCTCCAGGCTCCCCAAGGCCGGTCCTGACGGCGCACACCGTAGAACGTGTTCCAGAAATTGGGAATGGCGGGGCGGGAACGCGCGGGCCGGGCCGCCTGGAACCGGACGGCCTCCCCCGGACCCCGTTCCCGCCGTCACCCGGTCCGGGGTGCGCCCACCGTCGGCGGAACGTACCGTGCTGTCCTGGTGCCCGACCTCGGGCACGGGAGACCGCGCACGTCGGCGAAGGGAAGAGGCGGCATGGCCGGCACACAGGCGGCAAAGCTGCCGCGCACCACGTACGAGCGCGAACTGCTGCGACTGCAAACCGAGTTGGTGAAGGTGCAGGAATGGGTGCGGGCCGAGGGCACCCGGCTGGTGGTCGTCTTCGAGGGCCGGGACGCGGCGGGCAAGGGCGGCACCATCAAACGCGTCGCCGAACACCTCAACCCGCGCGTCGCCCGGATCGCGGCCCTCCCCAAGCCCACCGACCGGCAGCGCACCCAGTGGTACTTCCAGCGGTACGTCGAGCACCTGCCGGCCGCCGGGGAGATCGTGCTGTTCGACCGCAGCTGGTACAACCGGGCCGGGGTCGAGCAGGTGATGGGCTTCTGTACGAAGGAGGAGTACCAGCTCTTCCTGCGCCAGTGCCCGATCTTCGAGCGAATGCTGGTCGAGGCGGGGATCGTGCTGCGCAAGTACTGGTTCTCGGTGAGTGACACCGAGCAGCAGGAGCGGTTCCGCAAGCGGCTGGAGGATCCGCTGCGCCGCTGGAAGCTCTCGCCGATGGACCTGGAGTCGATCACCCGCTGGGAGGCCTACTCGCGGGCCAAGGACGCGATGCTGGTGCACACCGACATCGCGGAGGCGCCGTGGTACGTCGTCGAGAGCGACGACAAGCGCCGGGCCAGGCTGAACATGATCGCCCATCTGCTCGACTCGCTGCCCTACCACGAGGTGGCACCGCCCGTTCTCGACCTGCCGCCCCGTCCGCCGTCGACCGGTTACGAACGCCCGCCGCGCGATCTGCAGACCCACGTCCCCGACCACTCGGCGACCCTCTGAGCCGGGTCGGGCACTTCAGGCGCAGCGGCGGGCCGCCCCGGCCGCCGCTGCCTATCCACGGCAGGGTGTGGCTGGTACCGGAGCGGCGGACCAGACTGGGCGTCATGAACGGAAAGCGCGAGAAGCCCTCGAACCGATCGCCCGGTCCCCGGAGTTGGACGCGGCCGAGCGGCTCCCTCCGCACGACCTCGCGGCGGCACGGCGCCGCCCGGTGTGACCTCGCACCGAGCCGCCCGAGCAAGTGGCGCCCGCGACACGGCAGTTCGTGTCGGCGCTGACCGAGGTGCCGGTGCTCGTGCTGGGCCGGCGCCGTGACGTGCCGGCCTGGAACCGGACGGGGCACCCGCTGTTCGCGGGGCACCTCGCCCCGGAGAGCCCGGACCGGCCCGCGGAGCGCCCCAACTTGACGGAGTCGGCGTTCCTCGACGGCCGTACGCGGGATCTCCACGCGGACCGGCGGCAGAAGGCGCGGGGCGCTCCGCGACCGCTCCCGACGGGGTTCAAGGACCCCAACACAGTCACCGGCAATCGGAACTGAATATCCGTCACTTATTACCCACTCCCCCTCACCACCTCTCGCATGCCGTGCGCTCCGCCGGCCTGCCCGAAAACCTGCAAGGGATCATGAAGAAGACACTCATGCGTACCGTCCTGGCCGCCGCCGCGGCCGGTCTCTCGCTCACGACAGTCGTCACCGCGACCCAGGCGTCGGCCGCCACCCCGCCCCTCTCCGAGGCCCGGATCGTGAGCCACTTCGACCTGGCCAAGGGGCAGATGCCGGAGAACGCCGTCATCGAGCCGAACGGTTCCCTGGACGTGACGTTCGCCGGTGCCCGCCAGGTCGCCCGCATCGGCCGTGACGGCACGGCCCGGGTCCTGGCGACGCTCCCGGCTCCCTCCGACGGAGGTGTCCACACCCCCGCGCTCGGCTTCCCCCTGACCACCGGCCTCGTCCGCGCCCCCGACGGCACCCTCTACGTCCTGTACGCCACCGGCACCGCCGACCTGACCGGACTGTGGCGACTGCGACCGGGCAGCTCGACCCCGGAGCGCATCGCCGCGCTCCCTGCCGACGGCCTGCCCAACGGCCTTGCCTACGACGCCCGTTCGCAGGCCTTCTACATCACGGACTCGGTCCTGGGCACCGTGTGGTCGGTCCCGGCCGGCGGCGGGCACGCCACCGCCTGGTCGACCGCGCCGGAACTCGCCGCGCAGGGCTTCCTCGGCGTCAACGGCGCCCAGGTGCACGACGGCGCGCTGTGGGTGACCAACCTCGACCGGGGCACCGTACTGAGCCTGCCCATCGGCCGCGATCACCGGGCGGGCGCGCCGGAGGTCCGGGCGACCGGCCTCGCGGGGATCGACGACTTCACCTTCACCGGCCGCGGCACCGAGATCCTCGCCGCACTCGACGTCCCCGACCAAGTCGTACGCATCGCCGCCGACGGCACCAGCAGCGTCGTCCTGGACGCCTCCGACGGCCTCCAGAACCCGACCACCGTCGCGGTGCGCGGCACCGACGTCTACGTGCCCAGCGCCGCCTACCTCACCGCCACCGACCCCAACCTGCTCCACGCCCGCCTGGACCGCCACGCCCGCTGACATCCGCAGGAGGGCTGACTGACTCCCTTCTCCGCGCCCGTCCGGCCTCCGCGCCGGGCGGGCGCGTCCCTTGCCGTCCCTCGGCATTCCTCGCAGTCCGCCACCGTTCCTCGCGGTTCCCTGCCGTTCCTTGTCGTGGCTCGTCCGCGGCGGGACGGCCCGGTCGCGCTTCGCACCGACGGGTTGTCGCGGCGGCCCGGCCTTCGAGGCACGTAGGACGCGCGGGTCCGAGCCGTGGTTCGGGCGAAGACGATAGTGCGGTCGCCGTCGCGGGAGACCGGGTCCTCGGGGCCGGAGCACCGCGCGGGAGGCGCCCTCCCCGCCGGTCCGACAGGCGGGCCTGTCGTCGCGGCCCCCGCCAACTTCCGTGCCGAACAGCCCCGTTGGGGTCCAGGAAGCGTCGCCGACCCGCCGAGCGGTCACGGGGCGCCCGCTCCCCGGACGGGCCTCCACCGCCCCAACCCGCGCGTCATCCGGCCGCCTTGTCCGGCCTTTCGTTGCTTTGAATCGATGTCATTCCTATTGACCTCAGTTCGACGGGCGAATTACGGTTCCCGCACTTGCGGTGATTGAAACGATTCAATCACCGCTCACCCGTGACAAGTTGGGGCTGAACCATGCACGAAACCCACCCGCAGCGTGGCGGTGCGACGCGTCGGTCGGTACTGGCGGCCGGTCTGACGACCGGTGTTCTCGCGGCACTCGGTCCGGCGGCGAGCGCCGCCGCCACCCCCGCGACCGCCCGGTCCACCGGCGGCGCGCCCACGGCGAGCTGGTTCGCCGGACCGGCGAAGGCGGTCCGGCCCAGGTTCCGTTGGTGGTGGCCGGACGGTCTCGTGGACCCCACCGAGATCGCGCGGGAGATCGACCAGATGGCCGACGCGGGCTTCGGCGGCGCCGAGATCGCGGCCGTGCACCACAGCATGAGCGACACCTCCGTACTGGACACCGCTCACCACGGGTGGGGAAGCGCCTCCTGGCGGGACGGAGTGGCAGCAGCGCTGCGCCAGGCCGCCCGGCGCGGCCTGACCGTGGACCTCACCCTCGGCCCGAGCTGGCCCGTCGCGGTACCGGGAGTCACCCCCGACGACGACGCGGCGGTCAAGGAACTCGCCTACGGCAAGGCCACGTTGACCGGCGGCGCGGCCTACTCAGGGCCGGTGCCGCCGCCGGTCTACGCCGCCGCCTCGGGCGTCACCGCTCAGCAGCTCTTCGCGGTCCAGGCCGCGCGCGTCAACACCGCCTACTCCAGCGGCAAGGCGACGGGCCTCGACGTCGACAGCGTCACCGACCTCACCGCCCTGGTCTCCGACTCCAGCCTGAGCTGGACCCCGCCCGACTCGGCGACCTGGGTGATCCTGTCGTACTGGCAGCGGGGCTCGGGCCAGCAGCCCGAGGCGGGACCGCACTCCTCGCCCGCCGCCTACGTCGTCGACCACTTCAGCGCGGCCGGGACCGCGGCCGTCACGCGGTACTGGGACTCCACGATCCTCGACTCCACGCTGCGCAGACTCCTCGCGGCGGCCGGCGGCAACTTCTTCGAGGACTCCGTCGAGCTGGAGACCAAGGGGCTGCAGTGGACGCCCGGCCTGCCCGCCGCGTTCCGCGAGCACACCGGCCGCGACCTGCTGCCGTACCTGCCGGCCGTCATCCTCGGCAACAGCAACCAGATCTTCGCCTTCGAGGCCCGGCTCACCCAGGAGATCCGGCACGACTTCTGGGAGACCGTCTCCGGCCTCTTCAACGAGCACCACATCAAGGCGCTCAGGGACTGGGCGCACGGACACGGCATGAAGCTCCGCTCCCAGCCCTACGGCCTGCAGACCGACGCCATCGCCTCGGCGGCCCTGCTCGACATTCCCGAGGGCGAGTCGCTCGGCTTCAAGAACCTCGACGACTACCGCTGCCTGGCCGGCGGCCGCGACCTGGCCGGCCACCGCATCCTCTCCTGCGAGGCGGGCGCCTACGCGGGCGGCGCCTACAACACCACCTGGGACAAGTTCCTGCGCACGATGGGCGGGGCGTACGCGGCGGGTGTCAACCAGACGGTCATCCACGGCTTCTCCTACGCCACCGCGCCGGGCGTCAGCTGGCCCGGCTTCGCCGCCTTCAGTCCGTACAGCGGAGCTCCGGGATACGGCGAGTCGTGGGGGCCGCGGCAGCCGACCTGGCACCACGTGCCCGACATCGCCGCCTACTTGGGCCGGGTCCACCAGGTGCTCCAGTCCGGCACCGCCCGCGCGGACGTCGCCATCTTCCGGCAGACCGGCTACACCGCCACCGGCATCGGGGCGTCCTGGATGACCTCGACGGGCATCCCGCTCGGCTGGACCCACCAGTTCCTCAGCGGCCCGCTGCTCGACCTGCCCACGGCCACGGTCTCCGGCAAGCGACTGGCGCCCGACGGGCCGGCCTACAAGGCCCTGTTCCTGGAAGGCGACTTCTTCTACGGCTCGAACCCGACGCTGGCCGTCGCCGACGCCCGCAGACTGCTGAAGTTCGCGCGGGCCGGGCTGCCCACCGTGCTCCTCGGCGCCTTCGACCAGGCCCTCACTCCCGGGGTGCCCGACGACGGGGAGACCGCCGAACTGCGTTCCCTGACCGCCCAGTTGATCGCCCTGCCGAACGTCCGCCAGGTCACCGACAAGACGCTGGTCGGCGCGGCGTTCGCGGACCTCGGCGTGACCTCCGACGCCGTCTACTCCGTACCGTCGACCCTGCTCAACGCCCACCGGGTCACCGACGACGCCGACTTCTACTACCTGTGCAACGGCAAGCACGCGGAGACCGTCAAGCCCGCCGTCGCCCTCATCGACCACGAGGTCACGCTGCGCGCCACCCACCGCAAGGGTGCGAGCACGGTCCCGTACCTGCTCGACGCGTGGACCGGGCGGGTCGCCCGGCTCGCCCAGTACACCCAGTCCGCCCAGGACCCGGACGCGTTCACGTTCCGCGTGACGCTCCAGCCCGGGGAGACCCTCGTCGTCGCGCTGGGCGGACCGGGGCTGTTCGGCGACCGGTCCGGCAGCCGTCCGCACGCGGTCGCCACCGACGCGGACAGCGTGCTCTTCGCGGACGGCTCGCTGGCCGTACGCGCCACCACGGCCGGCACCCGCACCACCACCCTGTCCACCGGCCGCAAGGTCACCAGCACGATCCCCGACGTGCCGCCCGCCGTCGCCCTCGGCCCGTGGACGCTCTCCGTGGACGACTGGCAGCCCGGCGCCGACGCGACCAGCACCAAGATCGTCACCCACGAGCTCACCCTGGACACCCTGCTGCCCTGGTCGCAGATTCCCGAACTGGCGGATGTCGGCGGCATCGGCCGTTACCGGACCACGGTCACGCTGCCGAAGAGCTGGAGCTCCGACACGGGTGCCCTGCTGCGGCTGGGCAGCGTCAGCGACACCTGCCGCGTCACCGTCAACGGCACCCGGCTCGACCCCGTGGACCGCCTCAACCCGGTGGTGGACCTCGGCGGCCGACTGCGCCGGGGCGCGAACACCATCGAGATCGAGGTGGCCACCCCGCTGTTCAACCGGCTGCGGATCAGCAACCCCGCCGTGTTCGGCACCTCCGCCCGGCAGGCCTACGGTCTCGTCGGACCGGTCCAACTCGCCCCGTACGTACAGCAGACGGTGGCCTGAGCGACTCGCACCGTCCCCGGCCGATGGCGGGGGACGATGCGGTACGGACACGGCCCATGACAGCGAGAATCCCGGCAGCCGAGGGGGGGTATCGGCTGCCGGGATCCGTACGGGGGGACTACTACTTGGGCTTCACGGCGTCCTTGGCCTTCTCCTTGGCCGCCCGCAGGTCTCCCTTGGACTCCTCAAGGTGGCCTTCGGCACGCAGGGACTCGTTGCCCACCGCGTCGCCGACGACCCGCTTGATCTTGCCCTTGGCCTGCTCGCCCTTGGCCTGAGCCTTCTCGTTCGCAGCCACCACGCTCACACCCTGTCGTAGTCCGGACAACTCTCTCCTCCCGTTTGACCGCGCACCCGGCTCGCAAACCCGGAACGTCGCCGGGGGAGACTCCGGACGGCCGGCAGGGTCGGCAAGCACCGGCGCGTACTCGGTGCGGGCCAGGGTGCCGAGGTCGCCGTTTGCACAGATAATCGAACACGCGATCTAATCGCAGCCATGCCGTACATCATCAGCGACGACCTCGTGGAGAAACAGCGGGA
Organism: Streptomyces sp. NPDC005423; assembly: GCF_040606415.1. Classification (NCBI taxonomy): domain Bacteria; kingdom Bacillati; phylum Actinomycetota; class Actinomycetes; order Kitasatosporales; family Streptomycetaceae; genus Streptomyces; species Streptomyces sp. NPDC005423. The sequence goes on from NZ_JBEXET010000059.1 coordinate 34,131, forward strand.
GTGGCTCGCGACCTACCGGAAGCTGGCCGCGCAGCCGGGCCGCACCGTCCTGCGGCGCCGGCTGCTCCAGCTGTCCGCCGCCCTGGCCGGTGAGCGGCTCAGCCCGGCGGAGCGGGCCGAACTGCGCCGGCGGGCGCGACAGCGAGAGGAAGAAGCGTGATGCCGTCGCCCGGCTCGCGTTCCGGCGAAGAGGGCGGCAGGGTGAATTCATGGCGCCTGCGATAGTCGTACACCGTCCGTCGCCGAGCGGTGGGCGCCGCGTCACCGTGAACGGCACGATCCTCGGGCTCGCCCACAGTGACCGCGACCTGATCGAGTTCCTGCGCCGGGCGGGCCTGGAGAACGCCGAGGCGCGCGTGCTCGGGGACGCGGAGCGCATCGAGTGGCGCGGGGGTCACGCCCACGAGTACGAAGCGGCGTGAAGCGCCGCCGCATGCGAGACCGTCTGGGACCCGGGGGGACCGGGATACGCGTCGCGTCAGGGTGCCGCCCGTACGCGGGGAAGTCGGTGACCAGGTGCCGCGTCGGACGGGACATCCCGGGTACTCGGGGCGCCCGTCAGCCGACGGACACAGCCCGGCAGGGCGCCGTCCGAGACCCCGCCGCCGGGAACCAGGGGGGTTCGAGCGAGGAGGCACCATGAGAGCCCTGACCTGGCACGGCAAGCGCGACGTGCGGATCGACACCGTCCCGGACCCGGAGATCAAGGATCCGACCGACATCATCGTCAGGGTCACCTCGTCCGGGATCTGCGGTTCGGATCTGCACCTGTACGAGGTCCTCGGACCGTACCTGGACGCGGGAGACATCCTCGGCCACGAGCCGATGGGCATCGTCGCGGAGGTCGGGACCGAGGTCACCGGCCTCGCGCCCGGGGACCGCGTGGTGGTTCCCTTCAACGTCTCCTGCGGCACCTGCTGGATGTGCGCGCAGGGCCTGCACTCGCAGTGCGAGACCACCCAGGTCACCGAGCGCGGAATGGGCGCCTCCCTCTTCGGCTTCTCCAAGCTGTATGGTCAAGTTCCGGGCGGCCAGGCAGAGTTGATGCGGGTCCCGTTCGGTGACACGCTGCCGGTGAAGGTCCCCCACGGGCCGCCGGACGACCGGTTCGTGTACCTCTCCGACGTCCTGCCCACCGCCTGGCAGGCCGTGCGGTACGCCGACATCCCGCCTGGCGGCAGCGTCACCGTCGTGGGGCTCGGCCCGATCGGTGACATGGCCACTCGCATCGCCCTCCACCAGGGCGCGGAGCTGGTCATCGGGGTGGACCTCGTGCCCGAGCGGCTGGCGCGTGCCCGCGCGAACGGGGTCCACACCCTGGACCTCGACGAGAGCGGCCTGGACGTCGTCGAGGAGATCCGGCGGCTCACCCACGGGCGGGGCACCGACGCGGTGATCGAGGCCGTCGGCATGGAGGCGCACGGCGCGCCGGGCACCAAGGCGGTCCAGCAGGTCGCCTCGGCGCTCCCCGACGCGCTCGGGGAGAAACTGATGGACCGGGCCGGCGTGGACAGGATGACGGCGTTCAACCTGGCCGTCGCCGCGGTACGCCGTGGCGGCACGATCTCCGTCATCGGTGTCTACGGCGGCGCCGTCGACCCCGTTCCCATGCTCACGCTCTTCGACAAGCAGATCCAACTGCGCATGGGCCAGGCCAACGTCAAACACTGGGTCGGTGACATCCTCCCGCTGCTCGACGACTCCGACCCGCTGGGCGTGGACGGCTTCGCGACCCACCGTCTCCCCCTCGAAGAGGGACCGCAGGCGTACAAGACCTTCCAGGCCAAGCAGGACGGCATGGTCAAGACGCTGCTCGTCCCCTGAGACCCCCGAGACCTGGTGTCCGGCCGACTCCCGCGCGTACGGCGGGAGTCGGCTCAAGCAGCCGTGGGACCGTCGGACAGGGCGATCCGGGCCGTGACGCGTTTGCCCGTGGGCTCCAGCAGGACCTGGAACTCCTGGGCCACCGCCATCACGATCTCCAGACCGTGCTGCCCGACCCGTCCCGGGTCCACCGCGCGGGCGGCGGGCCGGGCCCGCGCACTGTCCCGCACGGTCACGTCCACCGTCCCGTCCGCGACGGCCAGCTCCATGGACAGCGGCCCCGGAGCGTACTTCCGGGCATTGGTCACCAGCTCACTGACGACCAGCTGGGTCAGATCCACCGCACGCGCGGAGACACTCACGTCCTGCTCCGCCCGCACGCGGGCGAGGAAGTCCGCGGCCAGATGACGCGCCTGGGCGATGCACGCGTCGTCATCCGGCAGGGAGACGGCGATGGCCGTGTGGCGTGTGCTCGGCCGCCCCTCACCGTCGCTGTCGGCAGACTCCACCCTTGGTCACCTTCGTTCCCGCTGTCCGCTGGTGTCCTACCCTGCACCAGGCGGCTCATGTACTTCTTACTCCGATTACCCCGTCGTTCCCTCACCGGTCCCCCTAAAATCAGGGTCGGCTGTCGGCGCGGAGGCGTCCAGTCCCACCAGCGAACGCAGTCGAGGACACGGTGACAGACACAGACCCCGACCAGTACGGCCGGCTCACCGTCCGCCGGAGCACCGCCGACGGCGTCCGGATCATCGCCCTCCACGGCGAACTCGACCAGGACACCCGACAGCGCGCCGGCCACGCCCTCAACCCGCCCGACGGCGACACCACCCCTCACACCGTCGCCGACCTCACGGCGCTGACCTTCATGGACTCCAGCGGCATCAACACCCTCATCGCCGCCCACCTCGCCGCCACCGAAGCCCACGGCTGGCTGCGCGTGGCCGGAGCACAGCCCCAGGTGCTGCGCCTTCTGCGGCTCGTCGGCATCGACACGCTGATCCCCTGCCACCCGACCGTCCGTGAGGCGCTGGACAGCTGAACCCGTGGTGCAGGCCCCTCCCGTTCGGGCCGACTGCCACCAACCGCCGTGGTGGCGAACGCCGTTGCCCTGGCAGCGCGGGCCGCCGGATCAGCGATCGAGAGCCCTTGCCAGCTCCCCCTTGGTCATCGACGAACGGCCGTCGATCCCGCGCTTCCTCGCCTCGGCGTAGAGCTGGTCCCTGGTCGGCCCCTGCGCCCCGCTGTGCGACCGCTCGCCGCCGCGCTGTGACGCGGACTTCGGGTCCCGGGTGGAGGTCTCGCTCGCGGTGGCGGACTCTCCGGAGCGGGCGCGCTCCTTGTTCACGGTCCGCGCGGCGATCTCCTTCGCCCGGCTGTCGGAGGTGCCGCGCTTCTTGGCACCTTCCTTGATGTGCTCGTACTGACGCTCGCGCTTGGCGCTCGATCCCTGCGGCATGGCTCTGTCCTTCCCAAGCGGCGCGGCCACTTCGGCCACACCTTCTGTCCGCCGAATTCCCGTCTGCCGGGCGCCCGCCGTCTCTCCCTCGCGCCCGGATCGCCCTGAGCCCATCTGACCCATCCCCCACGCTGCGCGCTAGCAGGCGGCCACCGAACGGATGAGCCGGCCGGCCCACGGTGTCCTCGCCCGGGGCGCTGTCACGCGGCGGCGGTGAACGCCGTGGCGATGGCTGTGTCGACCCGGGCATGAATGACCAGCGGCGGGCCGTCCGCGCCCGCCTGAGCCTCCAGGGCGCGCCGGACGGGGGCACTGTGGGTGGCCACGGACAGGAGAACGCCGAGCGGGGCACACCTGCGGTGGGCACGGAGAACCGCCTCGACCGAGGAGGGTGGCGCGTCGGCGCCGAGGACGATGACGACGGGTGCGGGGTCGTGCGCGTGGACGAGGCCGCTGATGTGCTCGGACAGGGCGTCCACGTCGGGCGGGCCGGGATCGCCCTGCAACCGCAGCACGAGCACGCCCCGCTCGATCGAGTGAGTCAGCATGGTGGTGACGCCTCTCCTCCGGCAACCCGGGTGTTGTGGTGTGTCGGTTCGAGTACCCGCGGGGGCCGTCTCGATGCGCCGCCGCCACGGGCGGAAGGGCACGCGGCGGCGGCTCAGCCGACAGCCAGCAGGGCGCCCTCGTCCGACCGTACGTCGTCGTCCGGCCCGTCTCCGCGCAACCGCTGCCGGGCGGCGGTCAGCGCGGCTTCGATGTCCCGGGTACCGGTGGAGACACACAGGGTGTAGTTCACGTCGTCCAACCGCTGCCGCAGCTCCGGTGTGTTCTCCTCGGACAACAGGCGGCTGAGTGTTTCGTACTGCTCCACGAGCTCCCTCAGCACCGCCGGATGAGCCATCAACACGACACGTCTCCCCTCACGTACCTGGTCGGTAGCGACCGGATACCCCCGCCCGGCAACCGCATGCCCTGTAAACACAGCGGCTGTGAGCGGGCCGACGGCTAGATGATCAATTCCAAGGGGTCAGTGGTCGTACGTTGTCAGCGAGCGGAGGGTGTCCCGTCCGGTGGCATCGTTGTGCCAGATCACGGCGGTCAAGGCGAGGATGCACTGCAAAACGCGGGTGATGACACCGTGAGGTGTGCGTCCTCGGTGTTGTTCGAGGTTGAGGTGTCCCTTGAACGTTTCGTTGACCGACTCGATGACTTGTCGCAACGGTTTGAACAGCGACCCGCCGGGCCGCTGCTGTTCGCCCTTGCGGGTCGGCCGTAGCAACTGGATGCCCCGCTGGGCGAGTTCGTGCTCGAAGGCGCGGCCGAAGTAGTTCTTGTCGCCGATCACTGTCTGGGCGGGCCATTTACTGACTTCGGCTCGTCAGGGTGAATCTTCGCGAAGTCCCTGAAGGGCCCGGAGCGGTGGTTGTATCTCCTGGCGTGTGAGGTATGCGGATGGGGGCGGGCTGACGCCCGTGGGGCGTCGGCGCCGTGAGGCGGTACGGATGCAGGCGGCCGAGCGGTTCGAGCAGGAGATCAAGCCGCCGGAGGTCGCAAGACGCCTGCGGGTGAGCCTGAAATCGGCCTACCAGTGGCACAAGCTGTGGCGGGACGGCGGTCGTGAGGCTCTGGCCTCCCGCGGCCCGAGTGGATCGCGATGCCGTCTGTCGCCGCGTTGCTTGGAGAAGCTCGCCGGGTATCTCGAGCAGGGGCCGGCCGCGCACGGCTGGGTGGAGGATCATGTGTGGACCGCGGCGCGGGTGGCCACGCTGATCGGCAGGAAGTTCCACGTCTCCTACAGCGTCTCGGGTGCGACGAGGCTGATGCACCGGCTCGGCTTCAGCCCGCAGGTGCCCGCGCGGCGGGTCGCCGAACGCGACGAGCAGGCCGTGACCGCGTGGAAGGAGGCGACCTGGGCTGAGGTAAAAGAGCCCGGGCGGCCTGCGGAGGCTACATCTGCTTCGAGGACGAAGCCGGGTGGGCTTTGTTCACCGGTTTCGACAGCAGTTGTTCAGTGCCTCGGGAGGCACCCGGGCCGCGGCGTGTTCGCTGTTCACGAGAAGCGACAGCACTCGCCGCACGCCGATGAGAATGTTGCCGCTCCAGGCGGACCCTACGAGGGCTACTGGATGCTCCAGCGGTGCGGATGGTAGGGATCGGTGGGGCAAGCGAAGACGTTGAGCTCGCCGGAGCGGCTCACGGTGACCTTGGTGGGGGTTGTGGACCGAAAGGCGGGCAGGTCTCGGTCCTAGCGGCCGGCCGTCGGCGTGGCCGTCGGGTGCCACTCGCGGCGGAGGAGGCCGAAGACCCAGGAGTCGGAGACGTCGCCGTTGACGACGCAGTCCTCGCGGAGGGTGCCTTCGCGGACGAAGCCGAGCTTCTCCAGGACTCGGGCGGACGCCACGTTGCGGGTGTCGGTCTCGGCCTGGACACGGTTCAGGTCCAGGGTGTCGAACGCCCACCGCAGGACGGTGTGCGCGGTCTCCGTGGCGTAGCCGTGGCCCCACGCGGCGGCGTCGAAGACGTAGCCCAGGGACGCGCTGCGGAAGTCCGGGTTCCATCTGGTCAGGCCGCACCAACCGATAAACGCGCCGTCGGAGACGCGGTCGACGGCCACCCGCCCTCCCGTGCCTTCCTCCTCGATCGTCCGGCAGGTCGCGATGAAGCGCTGGGCGCGGGCCGGTTCAGTCCACGGCGGGGAGTCCCAGTAACGCAGCACGTTGGCGCTGCTGTGCAGTGCGTAGAGCGGTGCCGCGTCGGCGTCGGTGAACGGCCGCAGTCGCAGGCGGGCGGTGTGCAGCTCGGGAGTGGGCAATGACATGCGGAGCATCCTGCCGCGTCACGCTCGCTCCCGACCATCCGTTTATCCGGACGGTCGGGGCGCTAGACCCCGACGGCGTCGGCCAACGCACCCAGCAGCAACTTCTTCGTGCCAGTGCTGCTGTCGAAACCCGTGAACATTTCGATTCCTTCTCGGGCGACGGCTGCCTCCCAAAACCGGTGTACATCCGCTGCCCGTTCTCGCGGACAGAGCCACCGGGTTCACCCGGCGGCCGCCCCAAGGACGTACCTGGGGCCGGCGCGGAGTGACTCCGCAGGTGACGGTGAGCGGACGACGTTCGGGACGCCTGTCAGTGGCCGGGCTGATCGCCATGCGTCCTGGTTCCCGGACCCGGCTGTGCCATCGTCTGCGAACCCACCGAGCGGGCAAAGACAAGCGCCGCAGCATGGGCGAGCGTGACTTCATCACGCTGATCGACGGAGTCCACCAGCTGGTCAAGGCGCCGATCGTGCTCGTCTGGGACCGGCTGAACACCCACATCTCCCACGCCATGCGTGAGTTGATCGCCGAGCGTGAATGGCTGACGGTGTTCCTGCTGCCCGCCTACTCGCCCGACCTCAACCCCGTCGAGTGGGTGTGGGCGCACGTCAAACGCGGCCTGGCCAACCTCGCCGTCGTCGCCCTCGACCGCCTCGAAGCCCTCGTACGCAACAGGCTCAAGCGCCTTCAGTACCGGCCGGACACCCTCGACGGCTTCATAGCCGGCACCGGCCTGGCCCTCGACGATCCAAAGTCACCCTGACAAGCCGAAGTCAGTAA
>NZ_JBEXET010000060.1:0-40154 GCF_040606415.1 Streptomyces sp. NPDC005423
GAACAGCAGCAACTGGACGTCGAACGGCCATGCCTTGGGCGCGGTCGGCCGACCGGGCGGGGCTCCGTGCGGGGCGGGGCCGGCTCAGAAGTCGAGCCGCTGCCCGGGCATGATCAGGTTCGGGTCCCCGCCGATGACGGAGTGGTTGACGGCGTAGACCTTCCGCCAGGTGGTCCCGTGGGCGGCCGCGATGGAGCTGAGGGTGTCGCCCGCGCGGACGGTGTAGTCGCCCCGGGAGGAGCCGCGCGAGGTCTCGCCCGTCTCCGTCGACCGGGCCGACGTCCTCGCCGACCGGACGGGGGCCGCCTTCCGCACCGGCTTCGGCGTCGCCTTCTCGGTCTTCTCGGTCCGTGCGGCGGTCGAGGGGGAGGAGGCCGCGGGTGCGCCGCCGTAGGCTCCGGCCCGGGCCGAACAGGTGGGCCAGGCGCCCCAGCCCTGGGCGTTCTGGACCTTGGTGGCCACGGCGATCTGCGCGGACCTGGAGGCCTGGTCGGCGGTGGCCGCGTAGGCCGCGCCGCCGTAGGCGCGCCAGGTACCGGCGGAGAACTGAAGTCCTCCGTAGTAGCCGTTGCCGGTGTTGATGTGCCAGTTGCCGCCGCTCTCGCACTGGGCGATGCGGTCCCACACTCCGCTGTCCGCCGCCGCGGCGTTGCCGCTTGCGGCCAGCACTCCCAGCGGGGCGAGCAGCGCCGCCCCGGCGAGGACCACCGTGGTGCGCGCCTGACCCTTGTGCGGAGCCTTACGGGCGTTGACGCGAGTGGTGTCGGCACATTCGGACATGTAGTTCCCTCTCCACGAACCCGGGATCCCCCAAGGCGGTTCGCGGCTCCCACGCATCGACGTGGTCGTCACGGTCCCACCCCGTCCGCCGGCGGCTCTGCGGTGACCTGACTGCTTCGGCCGGCGGACGTACCCGAGCGGTGCTCTGTGCACACGGCGGAGGAATCTATGGAGCAAGGTGCGCCGTTCACAACCAACGGCCTTTCGTGCCAGGCCAGTTGACCGTTACCTGAGGTAGCGGCTGTTTCCGGACACCCGCTTCATCATCTGATGTCGTGATGTGTCGGGCAGCGGCCGAGCCGAGTTGTGACTCACCTCACCGCGCCAACTTCCCTACGTTTCCGCAGAGTTGACATGGAGTGTCCAATTCCGTACGGTGCGTCACCCTCCGCGTCGGCTCGTGGGATCCCGTCGGCTCCCGGGCGTGACTCCCGCCACAGCTCGGCCGTTGTCTCTTCATGAGCCCGGGAGCCTCCGGGCCATGGGCCGGGCGCCACCCGGTCCGCCACGCACCGCATCCCGAGGGAGCCACCGTGCCGCGCATGCTCGACGTCAGCGACGACGTACGCGCCGAGATCGGCGACGAAGAAGCCGACCGGCTGCTCGCCGGAGACAACGCCCCTGGCGGTTACGACTGCACGTCCTGCCGCACCCCGGGCGACTCCGCGCAGGAACGCACCAGCACCGTCCTGTTCATCGGCGACGAGACCGCCGTCCTCGCCTTCGCCCACGCCACCTGCCTGCCCTCCCAGGTCGTCCAGGTCACCGAGGAGCAGTTGCGGGGCGCGGTCCGCTCCATCAACGGCAACGCCCAGCCGTCCGGCGGCGAGCCGGACCGCACCGTGCCCGAGCAGGCCGTGCTCGGCGTCACCAGCGGACTCGTCCTGATCGCCGGGGAGTTGCAGCCGGCCCTGGTCGTCGAGCCCACCACGCCCGTCGTGCGGCCCGGCTCGACCGCGATCGGCGACGACTTCCTGCCGCTCCTCATCGAGCAGGGCTTCATGCCGCTCACCCAGATCACCGCCGTACCGCCGGTGCTGCACGGATGGTCGGTGCTGCTCGCCGCGGGCCAGCTGCACGCCGTGCTCCAGCCGAACGCGGCCGGCGGTCCGCCGGTGGCCTGGTGGCAGGCGCACCAGCCGCTCCTGGTGACCGACAGCTGGCGGGCCGCCGCCAACAAGCACCAGCAGGTACTGCTGTTCGCGGCGCCGGCCGGTTCCATCGGCCGCCAGCCCCGCGAGGACCTGCTGCGCGACGCGCTCGACAAGGCCGCGGCCAACGGCAAGCTGGTCGCCTCCGCCCTCCCGCTCGCGGGCCTGTGAACCGCATCCCTTGAGGTGCGGGGTCGTTTGGACATACGTGCACCCATACGACGTTCCCCGCCGCCAGTCCTACCAGCCGATCCCGTCCTCGCGGTCGGCCGAGGAGAGTCCGCACGTCCCCTCGGCCACACCGATCTACGACCGGCTCTACTCCGAATGGGTGAAGACCTTCCGGTCGCTGCCCGGCGACCGCAGCGGCGAGGAACAGCTGGGCTTCACCGCCTTCGGCAACAGCCCGCACACCACGGGCTCGTACGGCGGCAGCTCCTACAGCGCCTACAGCGCGGGGGCGTTCAGCGCCCGGCAGCAGTCGCAGTGGCAGCGCGTCGGGCCGCTCGGCCGGCAGGACGGGCGGCACGGCCAGACGGCGACCGCGGTGTGGCAGTCCGACGAGCGGCAGCACGGCACCGGGATGCACCACATCCCGGCGGCCCTGCCACCCGGCCCCCGCCGGGGCGCCTGAGCGACAGCGACAGCGGTACGACGAAGAGGGCGGCCCCCGGTCCGGCGGGGGCCGCCCTCTTCGTCGTACCGCTGAAGCCCCCGTCAGAGGGGCAGGCGCTACTTCTTCCTGCCGCGCTTCTCCCGGACCCGGACCGAGATGTGGATCGGGGTGCCCGGGAAGCCGAACTCCTCGCGCAGCCGGCGCTCGATGAAGCGGCGGTAGCCCGCCTCGATGAAGCCGGAGGCGAAGAGCACGAACCGCGGGGGCTTGGTGCCCGCCTGGGTGCCGAAGAGGATCCGCGGCTGCTTGCCACCGCGGATCGGGTGCGGGTGGGCGGCGACGAGTTCGCCGAGGAACGCGTTGAGCCGGCCGGTCGGGACGCGGGTCTCCCAGCCGGCGAGGGCGGTCTCGATGCCCGGGACGAGCTTCTCCATGTGGCGGCCGGTGCGCGCCGAGACGTTCACCCGGGGCGCCCAGGCGACCTGACCCAGCTCGGTCTCGATCTCCCGCTCCAGGTACCAGCGGCGCTCCTCGTCGAGGGAGTCCCACTTGTTGAAGGCGAGGACGATCGCGCGGCCCGCGTCGACGGCCATCGTGATGATGCGCTGGTCCTGCACCGAGATGCTCTCGGTGGCGTCGATCAGGATGACGGCGACCTCGGCCTTCTCCACGGCGGCGGCCGTGCGCAGCGAGGCGTAGTAGTCGGCGCCCTGCTGGAGGTGGACGCGCTTGCGGATGCCCGCCGTGTCGACGAACTTCCAGGTGACGCCGCCCAGTTCGATCAGTTCGTCGACCGGGTCGCGGGTGGTGCCCGCGACCTCGTTGACGACCACGCGCTCCTCGCCCGCCACCCGGTTCAGCAACGAGGACTTGCCGACGTTCGGGCGGCCGATCAGGGCGATGCGGCGCGGGCCGCCGACGGCGGTGCCGAAGGTCTGCTCGGGCGCCTCCGGCAGGGCCTCCAGGACGGCGTCGAGCATGTCGCCGGTGCCACGGCCGTGCAGCGCGGAGATCGGGTGCGGCTCGCCGAGGCCGAGCGCCCACAGATAGGCGGCGTCGGCCTCGCCGCTCTGGCCGTCCACCTTGTTGGCGGCCAGCACGACGGGCTTGCCGGCCTTGCGCAGCAGCCGTACGACCGCCTCGTCGGTGTCGGTGGCCCCGACCTTGGCGTCGACGACGAAGACCACCGCGTCGGCGGCCTCGATCGCGAACTCGGCCTGCGCTGCCACGGAGGCGTCGATGCCGAGGACGTCCTGCTCCCAGCCTCCGGTGTCGACGACCTTGAAGCGGCGGCCGGCCCACTCGGCCTCGTAGGTGACGCGGTCGCGGGTGACGCCCGGCTTGTCCTCGACGACGGCCTCGCGGCGGCCGATGATCCGGTTCACCAGAGTCGACTTGCCGACATTGGGGCGGCCTACGACGGCGAGGACGGGCAGCGGGCCGTGCGAGGCCTCGTCGAGGGCGCCCTCGACGTCCTCGGCGTCGAAGCCCTCTTCCGCGGCGAGCTCCATGAACTCCGCGAACTCGGCATCGCCGAGCGCCCCGTGCTCATGGGCCTCGCCCGAGCCGTCGGGCTGGATCTGGTCGTTCATGAAGTGCGTACCTCGTTCAATCGTGGTGATCGGTGGAACCCCCGGACTTCGGGTGATCCACTACTCAAGTGTCGCCCGGCGCCCGGTGAGGCGCCTGGCGTTCTCCAGGTGGGCCGCCAGGTGCTTCTGGATGCGCTCGGTGGCCTCGTCCAGTGCCTTGCGGGTGCGGCGGCCGGAGCCGTCGCCCGCCTCGAAGGGGTCGCCGAAGACGACGTCGACGCGGGAGCGCAGCGGGGGCAGCGCCTTCACGAGCCGTCCGCTCCGCTCGGAGCTGCCCAGGACGGCCACCGGCACGACGGGGGCGCCGCCGCGGACGGCGAAGTAGGCGAGACCCGCGCGCAGCGAGGCGAAGTCGCCCTCGCCCCGGCTGCCCTCGGGAAAGATACCGAGGACCCCGCCGTCGTTCAGGACGCCGAGCGCCCGGGTGATCGCCTGGCGGTCGGCGGTCTGCCGGTCCACCTTCAGCTGGCCGATGGCGAGCAGGAAGGGGTCCAGCGGGCCGATGAACGCCTCCTTCTTGATCAGGAAGTGCGTCGGCCGGGGGGCCACGCCCATGACCATCGGGCCGTCGATGTTGTGCGAGTGGTTGACGGCGAGGATCGCCGGGCCGGTCGCGGGGACCTTCCAGGCGCCCAGGACGCGCGGCTTCCACAGCCCGTACATCAGGCCGACGCCGATACGCCGTCCGACCTCGGCGCCCCGTTCGGAGGGAGCGGTCACTCGGCGGCCCGCTTCTCCTCGACGAGGGTGACGACACACTCGATGACCTGCTGGAGCGTGAGGTCGGAGGTGTCCACCTCGACCGCGTCGCCGGCCTTGGCCAACGGCGAGGTCTTGCGGGTGGAGTCGGCCGCGTCGCGCTTCAGCAGCGCCTCCCGGGTCGTGCTGACGTCGGCACCCTTCAGCTCGCCGCTGCGGCGGGCGGCCCGCGCCTCCGGGGAGGCGGTGAGGAAGATCTTCAGGTCGGCGTCGGGCAGCACGGTCGTACCGATGTCACGGCCCTCGACGACGATGCCGTGGTCGGCGGCGGCGGCCAGGGCGCGCTGCAGCTCGGTGATCCGGGCGCGCACCTCGGGCACCGCGCTGACCGCGCTGACCTCGGCGGTGACCTCCGGGGTGCGGATCGGGCCGGCCACGTCCACGCCGTCGACGGTGATCGTCGGGTTGGCCGGGTCGGTGCCGGAGATGATCTCGGGCTTGCCGGCCGCGGCCGCGATGGCGTCGGCGTCGCCGGTGTCTATTCCGTTGCTCACCATCCACCAGGTGATCGCCCGGTACTGGGCGCCGGTGTCCAGGTAGCTCAGCCCGAGCTGCGCGGCGACCGCCTTCGACGTGCTCGACTTGCCCGTGCCCGAGGGGCCGTCGATGGCGACAATCACGGCCGGGGCGGTCCTGGCGGCGCCGTTTTCCACGGGAGGACACCTTCCTGGTGAAGGGTGGTGAGCGGGGTGGGGGCGCGAGTGCGCCCCGCACAAGGTTACTGGGTGCGGGTCACTCGTCCGGCCCCTGCTCGGTGCGGGCACCCTCCGTACCCGTGGCCGCGCGGCTACTGGCGGATCGCCCACCCGCGTTCGCGCAGCGCGGCGGTCAGTACCGGTGCGGCCTGCGGCTCGACCCAGAGCTGCATCAGCCCCGCCTGCTGCCCCGTCGCGTGCTCGATCCGTACGTCCTCGATGTTGACCCCCGCCCGCCCCGCGTCCGCGAAGATCCGGGCGAGCTGGCCGGGCTGGTCGTCGATGAGTACGGCCACGGCCTCGTAGACCTGCGGGGCGGAGCCGTGCTTGCCGGGGACCCGCACCTGGCCGGCGTTCCCGCGGCGCAGCACGGTCTCGATGCCGGCGGCGCCCTTGCCGCGCTCGGCCTCCTCGGCGGACTGGAGGGCACGCAGCGCGCGGACGGTCTCGTCCAGGTCGGCGGAGACGTCGGTGAGGAGGTCCGCGACGGGTCCCGGGTTGGCGGAGAGGATGTCGATCCACATCCGGGGGTCGGAGGCGGCGATCCGGGTCACGTCCCGGATGCCCTGCCCGCACAGCCGTACGGCCGCCTCCTCGGCGTGCTCCAGCCGGGCGGCGACCATGCTCGAGACCAGGTGGGGCATGTGGGAGACGAGCGCCACGGCGCGGTCGTGGGCGTCCGCGTCCATGACGACCGGTACGGCACGGCAGTGCGAGACGAGTTCCAGGGCGAGGTTGAGGACCTCGGTGTCCGTGTCGCGGGCGGGCGTCAGGACCCAGGGGCGCCCTTCGAAGAGGTCGGCGGTCGCGGCCAGCGGGCCCGACTTCTCGCGGCCGGACATGGGGTGCGTGCCGATGTACCGGGCCAGCACCGCCGGGTCGAGCCCCAGGGCCTCCAGTTCGCGGCGCGGGCCGCCCTTGACGCTCGCCACGTCGAGGTAGCCGCGGGCCGCACCCCGGCGCATCGCGTCGGCCAGCACCCCGGCGACCAGGGCCGGCGGGGCGGCGACGATCGCGAGGTCGACGGGGCCGTCGGGCGCCTTGTCGGTCCCGGCGCCGAGCGCGGCGGCCGTACGGGCCTGCTCGGGGTCGTGGTCGGTGAGGTGGACGGCGACTCCGCGCGCGGCCAGGGCGAGGGCGGCGGAGGTGCCGATCAGCCCGGTTCCGATGACGAGCGCGGTCCTCACTGGGCGATGTCCTTGCGCAGGGCGGCGGCGGCGCCGAGGTAGACGTGCGTGATGCCCGAACGCGGCCGGTCGGTCTCGATGTGCGCGAGGAGCCGGACCACACGGGGCATCGCGCCCTCTATGCCGAGTTCCTGGGCGCAGATCAGGGGGACGTCCACGAGGCCGAGCTCGCGGGCGGCGGCGGCCGGGAAGTCGCTGTGCAGGTCGGGCGTGGCCGTGAAGAAGACGCTGATCAGATCGTCGGCGGTGAGGCCGTTCCGCTCCAGGACGGCGGTGAGCAGCGCTCCGACCTGCTCGTTCATGTGGCCGGACTCGTCCGAGTCCAACTGGACGGCGCCCCGCACCGCTCGTACCGCCACGGCTCTGCTCCTCGCTGGTGTGCATCCCGGCTCTGTGCCCGTCCAGCCTAATCAGCGTGGGGTGGGCGGGGAGACGACGCCCGCCCGCTGAGACGGGAGGACGGCCGGGAGGGCGTCCGGCCCCCGGACCGGCGCCGGACCGCCGGACCGCCGGACCGCTCGGGCGTCGGACGTACGGAACGCGCGGGTTGCACCGATCCGTCCTGGTTCCTTCTTCTTCGGCGGGTTCGGTGCCAAGATGCTGCTGCTCCGCTCGGAGCGACCGCCCGGTTGGCCGCCGCCGCTCGTCGGCGAGTGACCTCCCCCTTCGTGCTTCTTCCGCACCTACGGAGTGACGACATGACCGACCGTTCGACGCGCCGCACGATCCTCGCGACGGGGGCCGCCGCCGCGCTCGCCGCGGGCTGTTCCGGTCACGGCGACACCTCCTCCTCGGGTTCGTCGACCGTCCAGGCCTCCGGCGGCCCGGAGCTGGCGAAGACGTCCGAGATCCCGGTCGGCGGCGGCACGGTCTTCAAGGACCGGAAGGTCGTGGTGACCCAGCCGGCGAAGGGCGAGTTCAAGGCCTTCTCGGCGATCTGCACCCACCAGGGCTGCACGGTGGGCAGCGTCGTGAACGGCACCATCGACTGCCCCTGCCACGGCAGCAGGTACCACATCGCGGACGGCTCGGTGGCCGCCGGCCCGGCGCCGAGGCCGCTCCCGGCGGAGCCGATCACGGTACGGGGAAACTCGATTCACCTGACGTGAGGGGCCCCGTACGCTCCCTGACATGCCCGACACCGACCTGGTACGCGAACACACGGTCTACGCCTGCGTGATGGGTTCGCGTGCCTTCGGTCTGGCGACGGACACCAGCGACACGGACCGCAGGGGCGTCTTCCTCGCGCCGACCCCGCTCTTCTGGCGCTTCGACAAGCCGCCGACGCACGTGGAGGGCCCGGCGGAGGAGCAGTTCAGCTGGGAGCTGGAGCGCTTCTGCGCGCTGGCCCTGCGCGCCAACCCCAACATCCTGGAGTGCCTGCACTCCCCCCTCGTCGAGTACGCCGACGCCACCGGCCGTGAACTCCTCGCCCTGCGCGGGGCGTTCCTCTCCCGCCGGGTGCACGAGACGTTCACCCGTTACGCGTTGGGCCAGCACAAGAAGCTGGAGGCCGACGTCCACACGTACGGCGGCCCGCGCTGGAAGCACGCGATGCATCTGCTGCGTCTGCTGACGAGCGCCCGGGACACGCTCCGGACGGGCACCCTGACGGTCGACGTGGGCGAGGGACGCGAGCGCCTCCTCGCGGTGAAACGCGGTGAAGTGCCGTGGTCCGAGGTCGAGTTGTGGATGACGCGGCTGGCGGCGGAGGCCGACGGGGCGGTCGCCCGCACCCCGCTCCCGGCCGAACCGGACCTGGCCCGCGTCGAGGACTTCCTGGTCCGCGCGCGCCGCGCCTCGGCCGCCCGGTCACAGGCGAACGACACGGCCGCGGTCGGCGTCGTACCCACTCAGGACGTCCGGCCCGTCTGAACCCGCCCGCGCGCCTACGGCGCCCGCCGGCGCCCGGTGTCCGGCCCGCCCGGGGAGCCGGTCGTCCCTCACGCGTCCCAGAGCGTCCCCAACTCCCCCAGCTCCGCCCGGTACTCGATGCGCTCGGACCACTCCGCCGGCCACGCCCGCGCACCCAGGTGGGCGCCCGCGAACGCCCCTGTGAGGCAGGCGATCGAGTCCGAGTCGCCGGAGGTGCAGGCGGCGCGGCGCAGCGCCGTGAGGGGCTCGTCGACGAAGAGCAGGAAGCACAACAGGCCGGTGGCCAGGGCCTCTTCGGCGATCCACCCGGCGCCGGTGGCCAGGCAGGGATCGGTCTCCGGCGAGGCGGTGCGCACCGCGTCCCGCAGCCGGTCGAGCATCCCCAGGCACTCGTCCCAGCCGTACGCGATGAACCGCTCGGGCGTCGCCGCGTCACCCCGCGTCCACAGGTCACCGAGCCAACGGTGGTGGTAGCGGGTCCGGTTGTCGTAGGCGTACGACCGGAGCAGGCCGACGAGTCCGGTCGGTTCGGCGCCCTCGGCGAGCAGCCGTACGGCGTGGGCGGTGAGGTCGGAGGCGGCGAGCGCGGTCGGGTGCCCGTGGGTGAGCGCGGACTGCAACTGGGCGGCGCCCGCCCGCTGTTCGTCGCTCAGCCCGGGGACGAGCCCGACGGGCGCCACCCGCATGTTCGCGCCGCAGCCCTTCGAACCGGTCTGGCTGGCCTCCTGCCACGGCCGCTCCTGGGCCTTGAGGAGGTTGCAGGCGACGAGGCAGGTGTGGCCGGGGGCGCGGTTGTTCTCCGGCGAGCGGTACCACTCGACGAACTCCTCGCGCACCGGCCGTTCCAGCCGCTTGGGCCCGAGCGGCCCGCGGTCCATCGCGGTGCGCAGTCCGCGCCCCAGCGCCAGGGTCATCTGGGTGTCGTCGGAGACGATCGCGGGCCGGGCCAGCGCCATCTCCCGCCAGGGGCCGCACTTGGCGAGGATCGCGGGCACGTCGTTGAACTCGGTCGGGAAGCCGAGCGCGTCCCCGAGGGCGAGGCCCGTCAGGGCTCCGGTGGCGGCACGCTTGCGGACGGCGGTCGTGGTCATGCGGGGCGTCCTTCCGGGGACGGTCGGAGCAGGGGCGGGTGCAGGGCGGCGGCGGTGCCCGCGCGGTACAGCGCGGCCGGTTTGCCGCGCCCGCCGGTCAACCGGGCGCCGCCGGGCACCGGTTCGACGAAGCCGGGCGTGGCGAGCACCTTGCGGCGGAAGTTGGGGCGGTCCAGCGCGGTGCCCCACACGGTCTCGTAGACCCGTTGCAGCTCGCCGAGCGTGAACTCGGGCGGGCAGAAGGCGGTGGCGAGTCCCGTGTACTCCAGCTTGGCGCCGACCCGTTCGTGGGCGTCGGCGAGGATCTGGTCGTGGTCGAAGGCGAGCGGTCCGACGGAGCCGTACGGCAGCCAGCGGGCCTGGGCCGCGTCGCCGCCGCCCTGCGGTTCGGGCGGGTCCGGCAGCAGCGCGGCGAAGGCGACGGTGACGACCCGCATGCGGGGGTCGCGCCCGGGTTCGCTGTAGGTGCGCAGCTGCTCCAGGTGGAGGCCTGAGACGTCCAACAGGCCGGTCTCCTCGGCCAGTTCACGCCGGGCCGCCGTCTCCGCGGACTCCTCCGGCAGCACGAACCCGCCGGGCAGCGCCCACCGGCCCGCGTAGGGCTCCTGGCCGCGCTCGACGAGCAGCACGTGCAGGGTGCCCGCGCGGAGGGTGAGGACGGCGAGGTCGGCGGTGACGGCGAAGGGCTCGAAGGCGTACTTGTCGTAGTTCTGCGCCACGGTCACGTTCCACCATCTCCTTAATAGTCAACTCGACTATAAAGAGCGGGAACGGCTCCGCACAACCCCGTTGCGGCACAACGAGACGGCCGGCCCCGGAGACTTCCGGAACCGGCCGTACGCGCGCGCCCCTGACCTCAGCGCGCGCTGTCGCTGTCGCTGTCGCTGTCGCTATCGCCTAGAGGTCGACCTCCTGCATCAGCATGCCGACCTCGGTGTTCGACAGACGGCGCAGCCATCCCGACTTCTGGTCGCCGAGGGTGATCGGACCGAAGGAGACGCGCACCAGCTTGTCGACCGGGAAGCCGGCCTCCGCGAGCATGCGGCGCACGATGTGCTTGCGGCCCTCGTGCAGGGTCACCTCGACCAGGTAGTTCTTGCCGGTCTGCTCGACGACCCGGAAGTGATCCGCGCGCGCGTACCCGTCCTCCAGCTGGATGCCGTCCTTCAGCTGCTTGCCCAGGTCGCGCGGGATCGGGCCCACGATGTGCGCGAGATAGGTCTTCTTCACGCCGTACTTGGGGTGTGTCAGCCGGTGCGCCAGCTCACCGTGGTTGGTGAGCAGGATGACACCCTCGGTCTCGGTGTCGAGCCGCCCCACGTGGAAGAGGCGCGTCTCGCGGTTGGTGACGTAGTCGCCGAGGCACTGACGGCCCTCGGGGTCCTCCATCGTGGCGACGACACCGGCCGGCTTGTTGAGCGAGAAGAACTGGTACGACTGGGTCGCCACGGTCAGGCCGTCGACCTTGATCTCGTCGTGCTCCGGGTCGACCCGCAGGCCCTGCTCGACCACGATCTCGCCGTTGACCTCGACCCGGGACTGCTCGATCAGCTCCTCGCAGGAGCGCCGGGAGCCGTATCCGGCGCGCGCGAGGACCTTCTGCAGCCGCTCGCCCTCCTGCTCGGCGCCCGGGAAGGTCTTGGGCGGCTTGATGTCCTTCTTGCCCGCGTACCGCTCCCGGTTGCGCTCCTCGGCCCGCGCGTCGTACTCCCGCGAGGTGGCCGGCACCGAACGCCCGCGCCCGCTGCCCTGGCCCTGCTTGGGGCCGCCCTTGGCGCCGCCGCGCGCGGCGGCGCCACGCCCGGACTTCGGGCCGTCATGGGTGGCGCCGGGGCCCACGTCGTAGCGGCGCTCCTCGGGGCGGGGCTTGCTGGGACGGCCCTGGCTCTGGCCCTGACTCTGGCCCTGCGCCTGGCCCTGGCCCTGGCCTCGGCCCTGCCCCTGCTTCTGGTCCCTGTTGTTGCCGGCACCGCGGAAATTACCGCGCCCGCCACCACTCTTGCCGCTGCCGCTGCTTCGCATCAAAGTTCCGTCTGGTCGTCTGCATCGTCTGCACCCGGCGCATCGGGTGCGTCCGGATCGAACGACGGGACCCCTTCCAGTGTCTCGGCCTCGATCGCCTCAGCCTCCGGGAGGAAGGGCACGAGTTCCGGGAGCTCGTCCAGGCCGCGCAGGCCCATCCGCTCCAGAAAGTAGTTCGTCGTCGTGTACAGGATCGCACCTGTTTCGGGTTCCGCGCCCG
Organism: Streptomyces sp. NPDC005423; assembly: GCF_040606415.1. Classification (NCBI taxonomy): domain Bacteria; kingdom Bacillati; phylum Actinomycetota; class Actinomycetes; order Kitasatosporales; family Streptomycetaceae; genus Streptomyces; species Streptomyces sp. NPDC005423. The sequence goes on from NZ_JBEXET010000060.1 coordinate 11,989, forward strand.
CCTCCTCGACGAGACCACGCTGCAACAGGGTGCGCATCACACCGTCGCAGTTGACTCCGCGGACCGCCGAGACCCGGCTGCGGCTGACCGGCTGGCGGTACGCGACGACCGCGAGGGTCTCCAGCGCCGCCTGGGTGAGCCGGGCCTGCTGGCCGTCCAGGACGAAGCCCTCGACGGCCGCCGCGTACTCGGGACGGGAGTAGAAACGCCAACCGCCGGCGATCAGCCGGAGCTCGAAACCCCGCCCCTGGACGGTGTACTCGTCGGCCAGCTCGCGCAACGCGTCCGCGACCCGGCGCCTGGGCCGCCGCAGTATCTTCGCCAGGTGCTCCTCGGTGGCGGGCTCGTCCACGACCATCAGGACGGCCTCCAGGGCGGCCTTGAGGCCGGGATCGGCGACGGTGCGCGGGCCCGCGGACGCGTCTGGGGTCTCCTCGCTCACGCCTTCTTCTCCTCGGTCTTCCCCGGCGGCTCCGGGGGACGGTCGAACTCGTCGGTGACCACGGGCTCGCTCCCGTCCGCTCCCCCGGTCCAGCGCACGATCAGCTCGCCCAGCGCGGTCTCCTGGTCGAGGGCGACGGCCTTCTCCCGGTACAGCTCCAGCAAGGCCAGGAACCGCGCCACCACGGTCAGGGTGTCGTCGGTGTCCTCGACGAGCGCGCGGAAGCTGGCCTCGCCCAGCTCCCGCAGCCGCGCCATCACGATCCGGCCCTGCTCCTGCACGCTCACCAGCGGCGCGTGGATGTGGTCCACGTACACCTGCGGCCTGGGCCGGGGCTGCATCGCCTTCACGGCGAGCCTCGCGAAGCCCTCCGGGCCGATGCTGATGACCACCTCGGGGAGCAGTTCGGCGTGGTGCGGTTCGAGGCCGACGGTACGGGGGTAGCGCCGGCCCTCGTCGTCGAGGCGCTCGTTGAGGATCTCGGCGATCCGCTTGTACGCGCGGTACTGCAGCAGCCGCGCGAAGAGCAGGTCACGGGCCTCCAGCAGCGCGAGGTCGGCCTCGTCCTCGACCTCGGCGGCGGGCAGCAGCCGGGCCGCCTTCAGATCGAGCAGGGTCGCCGCGACCACCAGGAACTCGGTGGTGTGGTCCAGGTCCCAGTCCGGGCCCATCGCCCTGATGTGCGCCATGAACTCGTCGGTGACCTTCGACAGCGCGACCTCGGTGACATCGAGCTTGTGCTTCGAGATCAGCTGGAGGAGCAGGTCGAAGGGCCCCTCGAAGTTGGCGAGCCGGACCTTGAAGACACCGTCATCGGCTTCCGGCGACCCGTCCGGGACATCGGGGCCGACGGCGGGCTGGGGGTCGGCGTCGGACTCGACGGCGGGCTCGGGGCCGGTGAACGGCTGGGGCTCGGGGCCATCCCCAGGCTCGGCGTACGGCTCGGGCGCTGGGCCGGTGCCCGGCTCAAGCTCGGGGTCCGGCCCGGCGTCGGCTGCGGGTCCGGCCTCGGGGGGCGGCGACGGTGGTGTCGGCGCGACCGGCTCGGCGGCCGGGGCCGTGCCCGGCCCGCGCCCCAGCGCGCGCCGCCGGGCGGCGGTGCCGGAGAGAGGGACCGGAGCGTCGTTCGAGGTCATGACCCTCGCAGGCTACCGCTACCGCCCGCGCAGCCGTCGTACGAGAATGCTGGCGTCACCGCGCGATTCCAGGTCGGCCAGCACCACGGCGACCGCCTCGCGGACGATGCGCCCCCGGTCGACCGCCAGCCCGTGCTCGCCCCGGAGCACCAGACGCGCGTGCTCCAGGTCCATCAGCTCCTCGGCGGAGACGTAGACCGTGATCTTCTCGTCGTGCCGCTCGCGGCCGCTGGGACGCCGCTGGGCCTGCGCCCGCCCGCGCTGCTTGCGCGGCTGGGCGGCAGAACCTTCCTGCACCTCCCGTGACCCGGAGCGTTCCGCGCCCCGCGTGTGGGACTCGCCGTCGGCCCCTTCCGAGTCCGCCGCGGCGTGCTCCGCGCCGTCTCCGTCACCGCCGCGCGCGGGTACGGACTGCGGTCCGTCCTCGCCCGCCGCCGCGCCGTCGCTCTCCCCCGCCGGACCCGGCACCCTGACCTCGCCGTTGGCCCGGCGCGAGGGAGAGGACGACTGGAGCGCCATCCCCCCTGTCGTACGGAACAGTTCGTCGGCCCCCGGCAGACTCACTCGGCGTGACACCGGGCGAGCACCTCCCTGGCGAGCTGGCGATAGGCGGCGGCACCGACGGAGTTGGAGGCGTACGTGGTGATCGGCTCGCCGGCGACCGTGGTCTCCGGGAAGCGGACCGTGCGTCCGATGACCGTGTGGTAGACGTGGTCGTCGAACGCCTCGACGACGCGCGCGAGCACCTCACGGCTGTGCACGGTGCGCGAGTCGTACATCGTGGCGAGGATCCCGTCGAGCTCCAGCTCCGGGTTGAGCCGCTCCTGGACCTTCTCGATCGTCTCGGTCAGCAGGGCGACACCGCGCAGCGCGAAGAACTCGCACTCCAGCGGCACGATCACCTTGTGGGCCGCCGTGAGGGCGTTCACGGTGAGCAGACCGAGGGAGGGCTGGCAGTCGATCACGATGTAGTCGTAGTCGGCCATCAGCGGCTTCAACGCCCGCTGCAGGGTGGACTCCCGGGCGACCTCGCTGACCAACTGCACTTCCGCGGCGGACAGGTCGATGTTGCTGGGCAGCAGGTCCATGTTGGGGACCGCTGTCTTCAGGAGCACCTCGTCGGCCGCCATGCCCCGCTCCATGAGCAGGTTGTAGACCGTGAGGTCGAGCTCCATCGGGTTGACGCCGAGACCCACCGACAGCGCGCCCTGCGGGTCGAAGTCCACGAGCAGCACGCGCCGTCCGTACTCCGCGAGCGCGGCACCCAGGTTGATGGTCGACGTCGTCTTGCCGACGCCGCCCTTCTGGTTGCACATCGCGATGATCTTCGCGGGGCCGTGATCGGTCAGCGGGCCCGGGATCGGGAAGTACGGCAGCGGGCGTCCGGTCGGACCGACGCGCTCACGGCGCTGGCGGGCCGCGTCGGGCGCGAGCGTGGCCGCGTACTCGGGATCGGGCTCGTACTCGGCGTCGGGGTCGTAGAAGTGCCCGTCGGGCAGTTCGTCGTAGTCGGCGAACTGGTTGTGGGGCGCGCCACTTCCGTCGCCGGCCATGGCGTTCACGTGATGGCCATCCATGCTCTGGTGTGCTGTCCGAGTCGCCTGCGGACTCTGGCGGGCTGCGAAGGTGCGCACAGCGACGGAGCCGACAGCCTCGAACCCTGCGGGGTCCTGGCCCCGTGCAGGCATTCCTGGTTGACCACCCCCGGGAGAAAATGTCGACTCATTCACAAGTCGTCTTACCTCCTTGGTGACCAGGAAATTTCTCGATAGGTCAGCGTGGCACCATGCCGACGGTTGGCGACTCTATGGCGTGTCGGCGGTCCGCAGCAACACAATCCGCCGTACCCGGCAGGATGTGTCGGCAATGAAACATCCCTCTGTCAAGGGCGTACGGCCGTCGCACGGCAGGTTTCACCGGTGCACGAATCGGTTCAAGGGTTGCGTTCGACGCTAGTTGGCCGAGTGCCGCAAAGTGACCATACACACATCCGGCCGGACCTTGTCGGGCAAGGTCCGGCCGGGTGAGCGTGGTTGACGACCTGTGTTGACGTATCGCCTTTTGCCGAACGGTGACTTGGCCCGCGGGCTCAGCCGAGCAGGGTCTCCAGCTCCACGTGCTCCAGGCCGTGCGCCTCCGCGACCTCCTTGTAAATCACCTTGCCGTCATGGGTGTTGAGACCCCTGGCGAGCGCCGCGTCCCGGCGCAGGGCCTCCGCCCAGCCGCGGTTGGCCAGCTCCACGATGTACGGCAGCGTCGCGTTGGTGAGCGCGTAGGTCGAGGTGTTGGGCACCGCGCCGGGCATGTTGGCGACGCAGTAGAAGACCGAACCGTGCACCGGGAAGGTCGGCTCGGCATGAGTGGTCGGGCGGGAGTCCTCGAAGCAGCCGCCCTGATCGATCGCGATGTCGACAAGAACACTTCCGGGCTTCATCCGCGCCACGAGTTCGTTGGTGACCAGCTTCGGCGCCTTGGCGCCCGGGATGAGCACGGCACCGATCACGAGGTCGGCGTCGAGGCACGCCTTCTCCAGCTCGAAGGAGTTGGAGACGACGGTCTGGATCTTGGTGCCGAAGATCCTGTCGGCTTCCTTGAGCTTGTTGATGTCGCGGTCGAGCAGGGTCACGTGGAAGCCCATGCCGATGGCGATCTGCGCGGCGTTCCAGCCGGAGACACCGCCGCCGATCACGACCGCGCGGCCGGCCGCCACTCCCGGGACACCGCCGGGCAGCACACCGCGGCCTCCGTTGGCGCGCATCAGGTGGTAGGCGCCGACCTGGGGGGCGAGGCGGCCGGCCACCTCGGACATCGGGGCGAGCAGCGGGAGCGCGCGGTTGGACAGCTCGACCGTCTCGTAGGCGATCGCCGTGGTGCCGGACGCGATGAGCGCGTCGGTGCACTCGCGGGAAGCGGCCAGGTGCAGGTAGGTGAAGAGCGTCTGGTCCTTGCGGAGGCGGTGGTACTCCTCGGCGATCGGCTCCTTGACCTTGAGCAGCAGGTCGGCGGTGGCCCACACCTCGTCGGCGGTGGCGAGGATCCGCGCACCGGCGGCGACGTACTCGTCGTCCGTGATCGAGGAGCCGACGCCGGCGCTGCGCTCGACGACTACCTGGTGGCCGTGGCGCACCAGCTCGTGCACGCCGGAGGGGGTGATGGCCACCCGGAACTCGTTGTTCTTGACCTCGCGGGGGATACCGACCTTCACGTCGATCACGGTCCTTGGCTCAGAGGGTGTGGGGCAATACATCTCATACCCGGGCATGCGGGAGCACACCAGGAGACCGCAGGAGAAGGTGCGGTAGAGCCAGTCTAATGAAGGCGTTCTCCGTGTCTAGCCTTTCAATGCATCAATCTTCGGCGGATGTACTGCGGATTTCGCAGGCGTTAGCGTCTTGTTCCGTGAATTGATCGCTGCCGGCGGCCTCCTCGCCCAGCAATCGCGCGGCCGTGGCCCGGTGCAGCCCGGCCGCCGTGGGGTCTCCGAGCCGGTCCAGCGTGTCGGCCAGCCGCAGCTGGAGCGCCGCCTGCAGCCGTACGTCCTGCGCGCGCCCCGCCCACTCCACCGCCTCCTCGCAGGTGCGCAGCGACTCCTCGGGCCGGCCCGCGTACTCCTGGACCCGCGCCAGCTCGCTCAACGCCCTTGCCTGGGCGGCCACATCACCCTCCTTGCGGTACCCGGCGACCGCGGCCCGCCAGCCCCGCAGCGCCTCCCCGTAACGGCCCGCGTAGGTGTGCGCGGCGGCGATCCGGCCGTAGAGCCGGGCGGCCTCCGCGCGCTCGTCGCGGGCCAGCCGCTGGGCCAGGGCGCGGCCGAACCAGTCGGCCGCCCGGTCGTAGTCCCCCAGCTCCAGATGGGCCCCGCCAACGGATTCCATCGCGCGACCGGTCGCATACGGGTCGTTCGCCGCGCGCCCGGCGTCCAGCGCGGCCCGGTAGCGGACCAGCGCCTCGGCCGTACGGCCGGTCCGCGCGTCCAGGTCGCCGAGGTTCAGCAGCGCGGCGGCCTGCTCCCGGGGCAGGCGACGCCGCTCGGCCACATCGAGGACCAGGCCGTGGATGCCGTACAGCTCGGGCGCCGCCGCCTGGGTGCCGATGTGCGCGACCATCGCCCTGACCAGCTGGGACATCAACCGCCTTGCCAGGGTGTCCAGTTCACCGTCGGCGACGGCGAGCCGGGCCGAGGCGAGCAGGGCGGGCTGCCGGACGCGCAGCCAGTCGGCGGCGGCCGCGGGGGTCGGGAAGCGCAGCGAGCGGGGCATGCCGAGGAGCTTCTCGCGGGCCTGGGGGCTGTCGGTCTCGGTGATCGCCCGGCAGGACTGGAGCAGCCGTACGGTCCGCTCCAGGAGCCGGGCGCGGGCCAGTTGCAGTTCGGCCGGGCGGTCCTGGGTCTCGGTGAGGGCGCGCAGCAGGGGGAGCAGGCAGCCGGGTACCTCGTACTGCGGCAGCGGCGCCTGAAGGGGGCGTAGCAGGCCGGCGGCGACGAAGTCGTCCAGGGTGGTGCGGGCGCCGCCGACGGAGCAGCCGGCCAGCGCGGAGGCGGTCTGCGGGTCGACCAGGCCGGCCGGGGCGAGGGAGAGCAGGCGCAGCACCCGGGCGGCCGGGCCCGGCAGGGAGGCGTAGACGAACCCGAAGACGCGGCTGAGGGGCGTTCCCTCGCCGTCCTGGGCGTGCAGCTGCTTGGCGAGGTCGGAGACGGCCGCGGTGGGCCGGGCGGCCAGCCAGCCGCCCGCCAGGGTCAGCGCGGCGGGCTGGGAGCGGCACACCTCGACCAGGTTCTCGGCGGCGCGCGGGTCGACGGTGACGCGGACCGAGCCGGTGAAGCGGGCGAGCAGTTCCAGCCCCGACTTGGTGTCGAGGCCGCCCAGCGTGCAGGGGCGGACGTCCGCGATCCCGGTCAGCGGGCCCCGGGAGACCGCGACGACGAGGCACTCCGGGGTGTCCGGCAGCAGCGCGTCGACCTGCTGGGCGTCGACCGCGTCGTCGAGCAGGAGCAGAGCGCGCCGATCGGCGAGGGCGAGGCGCAGCGCCTCGCACAGCTCGTCCTCGTCGGCGCCGGCCGGGGTGGGCCGGTCCAGGGCGGTGAGCAGGGCGCGGGCGGTGCGCTCGGTGGGGACCGGGGTGCCGTCCGGCTCGCTCAGCCGGGCCCGCAGCACGCCGTCCCGGTAACGGTCGGCAACCTGCCGTACGAGCTCCTCGGCGAGCGCCGTACGGCCGGAGCCGGGGCGGCCGGCGATGAGGAGGACGCGCGCGCGAGGGGCTTTGCGGCCCGCGATGGTGTCCAGGCCGGCCCGCTCGATGTCGGCGCGCAACTCCTTCAACTCCCGTGTGCGACCCAGGAACTGACTGACCGTCGGGGACGAGGGGCGCGTCGGCCCCGGCTGCTCCACGCCGTCCGTGTCCACCGCCTGGTCCGTCACGGGCCACACTCCCGTCCCACTTGCGCGCGCAGGCCCGCCGGGACTCCGGTTCGGGCGTTTCCCGAGCCTAGTTCACGCTCTGCGACGTTCCGGGCGGAGCGCGGCGGGGACGTCCCCCGATCGGATCAGCAGATCGTCACACCAAGAAGGGGGGCGGGGAGGGGGGCGGACGCCCGGCGGGGGTTCAGGAGTCGAAGGGACGCGCCGGCCAGGGGGCGTCAGCCGGGCGCAGCGCGTCGAGGCCGTCGCCCTGCCGGGCGGCGAGCAGGGCGAGGACGCCCACCACGAGGCAGTTGTTGTGCAGGTCGCCCGCGAGGACGCCGCGCACCAGTTCACCGAGGGGCACCCGCGCGTGCTCCATGTCGGACTCCTCGTCCTCGACCTCGAAGCGCTCGCCGTCCGCCTCGGAGAGACCGCTGGCCAGGAAGACGCGTACGGCCTCGTCGCAGCCGCCGGCCGTCGTGTACACGTCGGTCAGCACCCGCCACTCCTCGGCCTTGACGTGCGCCTCCTCGTACAGCTCGCGCTGGGCGGCGTGCAGCGGGTTCTCGCCGGGGACGTCGAGCAGTCCCGCCGGGATCTCCCACAGCTTCTGCCGTACGGGGTGGCGGTACTGCCTGATGAGCAGGGCCCGGTCCTCGTCGTCCAGGGCGAGGACGGCCACCGAGCCCGGATGGACCTGGTAGTCGCGGCGGACCACCGAGCCGTTCGGCATGACCACGTCGTCGGTGCGCACGGAGGTCTTGTTGCCCACGAAGGGGGTCTCCGTGGCCCGGATCTCCCACTCCTCGTGCGTGTCCCTGATCGTCATGCCCTGTCCTTCCGCACACGTGCCCTGCCCGACCGGCCTGCCGGAGCGGCCGGAGCGCGCACCTCTTGAAGGCACGCGCCCCGGCCACCGTACAACTCTTGTGCTACTTGCCCGTCTTGCGTGCCACAGCGGCCTTGACCAGGCCCGCGAAGAGCGGGTGCGGCCGGGTCGGGCGGGACCGCAGCTCGGGGTGGGCCTGGGTGGCGACCAGGTAGGGGTGCACCTCGCGGGGGTACTCCACGTACTCCACGAGCTTGCCGTCCGGGGAGGTGCCGGAGAACTGCAGGCCGGCCTTCTTCTCCAGCTCGCCGCGGTAGGCGTTGTTCACCTCGTAGCGGTGGCGGTGGCGCTCCTCCACGTACTCCTTGCCGTCGTACACCTCGCGCACGAGGGAGCCCTCGGCGAGCTTGGCCGGGTACATGCCCAGCCGCATGGTGCCGCCCATGTCGCCGTCCCCGGCGACGATGTCGAGCTGCTCGGCCATGGTGGAGATGACCGGGTGGCCGGTGGCCGCGTCGAACTCGGTGGAGTTGGCGTCCGGGACGCCGGCCAGGTTGCGCGCGGCCTCGATCACGATGCACTGCAGGCCGAGGCAGAGGCCGAGCAGCGGGATCCGGTGCTCACGGGCGTACTGGATCGCGCCGACCTTGCCGGAGACACCGCGGTCGCCGAAGCCGCCGGGGATACAGATCGCGTCCACGTCACCGAGCTGCTCGGCGGCGCCCGCCGGGGTCCTGCAGTCGTCCGAGGTGACCCACTTGATCGTGACGCGGGCCTTGTTGGCGAAGCCGCCGGCCCGCAGCGCCTCGGTGACCGAGAGGTAGGCGTCGGGCAGGTCGATGTACTTGCCGACCAGCGCCATGGTGATCTCGTGATCGGGGTTGTGGACGCGGTCCAGCAGGTCGTCCCAGGTCGTCCAGTCCACATCGCGGAAGGGCAGGTCCAGCTTGCGGACGACATAGGCGTCCAGACCCTCGCCGTGCAGGGTCTTGGGGATGTCGTAGATCGAGCGGGCGTCGGGGCAGGCCACCACGGCGGCCTCGTCGACGTCGCACATCAGCGAGATCTTGCGCTTGATCGCGGTGGGCACCTCGCGGTCGCACCGCAGCACGATCGCGTCCGGCTGGATGCCGATGTTCCGCAGGGCCGCCACCGAGTGCTGGGTCGGCTTGGTCTTCAGCTCGCCGGAGGGGCCGATGTAGGGCAGCAGGGAGATGTGCACCACGAAGACGTTGTCCCGGCCGACCTCGTGGCGGACCTGGCGGACCGTCTCCAGGAACGGCAGCGACTCGATGTCACCGACCGTGCCGCCGACCTCGGTGATGACGACGTCGACCTCGTCGGTCGCCATGCGCCGGATCCGGTGCTTGATCTCGTTGGTGATGTGCGGGATGACCTGCACGGTGTCGCCCAGGTACTCGCCGCGCCGCTCCTTGGCGATGACCGTCGAGTACACCTGGCCTGTAGTGACGTTGGCGGAGCCGTCCAAGTCGCGGTCGAGGAAGCGCTCGTAGTGTCCGATGTCCAGGTCGGTCTCGGCACCGTCGTTGGTGACGAACACCTCACCGTGCTGGAACGGGTTCATGGTGCCCGGGTCGACGTTGAGGTACGGGTCCAGCTTCTGCATGACGACCCGCAGGCCCCGCGCCTTGAGCAGCATGCCGAGACTGGAGGCCGTGAGGCCCTTGCCGAGAGAGGAGGCGACACCCCCGGTGACGAAGATGTGCTTGGTCGTCGTGGCTGTGCTGTTTCGGAAAGCAGCGTTCGGCATGGCCAAGAGGGGGCTCCCGTGGTCGCGGTCTGGGGTGCGGTACGGCTGCCCGCCCGGAGATACCGGGTTTTCCTTGAGGAGCCGTCGCTGCGGTTCCGGGGTTTCCTGCCCACCGGTCCACGGGCTACCAGGGTATCAGCGCCCGGCCGAGATGGCTTCCGGGCACCCTCCGCACACACGCCGGCACAGGCGCACCTCCGACACGGCCTCCGCACCCGCTGCTCACCCGTTCGGCGTGGGTCCGTTGTCCGGAGCGGCACACAGATCATCTACGTGCGTCGTATCCTGCTCGGACACTCGCTGCCGAGCCCTACCCGCAACACGGCACCACCCCCCGGCCGTAATACCCGGAACACCGAGAGCTCGTCAGTTCGTTGAGCACTGACTGTTGTTTTGCCTCACCGATCAGCGACGCACTACAACGATCCTCAACAACGATCCCTTGACCGCTGGAGCGACCGCCCCTACCTGGGGGCGACGTGGCCGTTCGACTGGAGTTGCACGTGGCCGGGCGCATCGAAGACTACGCACTTATCGGAGACATGCAGACTGCCGCATTGGTCTGCCGCGACGGCACGGTGGACTGGCTGTGCCTGCCCCGCTTCGACTCGCACGCCATCTTCGCCGGCCTGCTCGGCACCGAGGAGCACGGCTTCTGGCGGCTGGGCCCGGCCCACCCGGCGGACACCCCGCCGCCCCGGGCGGCCCGGCGGAGCTACCGCGGCGACTCCCTGATCCTGGAGTCGGAGTGGGACACCACACGCGGCACGGTCCGCGTGACGGACTTCATGCCCCCGCGTGACGGCGCCCCGCAGCTGATCCGCATCGTGGAGGGCGTCTCCGGGCGCGTCCCGATGCGCTCGACCCTGCGGATGCGCTTCTCCTACGGCCGGGTCGTCCCCTGGGTGCACAAGCACGAGGGACGCACGGTGGCCGTGGCGGGCCCGGACTCGGTGTGGTTCGACACCACCGCCGAGACCTACGGCAAGTCGCTGACCACCTACGCGGACTTCACCGTCGCACCGGGTGACCGGATCGCGTTCACGATCTCCTGGGAGCCCTCCCACAAGCAGCCGCCGCCTCTTCCGGAGCCGGAGCAGTCCCTGGTGGCGACCGAGGACTTCTGGCGGGACTGGGTCGAGCACTGTACGTACCACGGCCCGTACCGCGAGGCGGTGATCCGCTCGCTGATCACGCTGAAGGCCCTCACCTACGCGCCGACCGGCGGCATCGTCGCCGCGCCCACCACCTCCCTCCCGGAGGAGATCGGCGGCGTCCGCAACTGGGACTACCGCTACACCTGGCTGCGCGACGCGGCGATCACCCTCTCCTCGCTGCTGCGCACCGGCTACCGCGAGGAGGCCCGCGCCTGGCGCGAGTGGCTGCTGCGCGCGGTGGCCGGCGACCCGGAGAACCTCCAGATCATGTACGGCATCGCCGGCGAGCGGGAACTCGGCGAGGCGGAGCTGGACTGGCTGCCCGGCTACGAGCAGTCCGGCCCCGTCCGGGTCGGCAACGGCGCCGCGCACCAGCTCCAGCTGGACGTCTACGGCGAGGTCACCGAAGCCCTGCACCTGGCCCACATGACCGGCCTGGCCCGCAACGACTACGCCTCCCTGCTCCAGCTGAAGCTGATCCGCTACCTGGAGAAGCACTGGGACGAGCCGGACGAGGGGATCTGGGAGGTGCGCGGCCCGCGCCGCCACTTCGTCCATTCCAAGGTCATGGCCTGGGTGGCGGTCGACCGGACCATCAAGCTGATCGAGTCCGGCGACGCGGACGGACCCCTGGACAAGTGGCGCGAACTGCGCGACGACATCCACCGGGACGTGTGCGAGCGGGGCTACGACAAGGAGCGCAACACCTTCACCCAGTCGTACGGCTCGAAGGAGCTGGACGCCTCGCTGCTGCTCATCCCGCAGATGGGCTTCCTGCCGCCGGACGACAAGCGGGTGATCGGCACGATCGAGGCGATCCAGCGGGAGCTGTCCACCCCGGACGGCTTCATCCTGCGCTACCCGACCTCGGGCACGAGCGAGGGCGTGGACGGCCTGCCGGGCGACGAAGGCGCCTTCCTGGCCTGCTCGTTCTGGATGGCGGACGACCTCGCGATGATCGGCCGCGTGGACGAGGCGCGCAAACTCTTCGAGAAGCTGCTCTCGCTCCGCAACGACCTCGGTCTGCTGGCCGAGGAGTGGGACCCCCGTCTGAAGCGCCAGGTCGGCAACTTCCCGCAGGCCTTCAGCCATGTCCCGCTGATCGACACCGCGCTGCGGCTGACGGCCTCCGGGGCGTACGGGGGCTGAGCCCACGCCCCGGACCCCAGCTGTGTCCGGGGCGTTCCCGCAGGTAGCGTCCGCTGTATGGACAGCCGTACGGAGAGCACGTTCGACACCCAGGGCGCCGGGATCACCGTGCAGCGGGCGCTGGAGCTGCCCGGCCTGCGCAGCGGGCTGCCGGAGGTCCTGGCGGGGGCCGACCGGCTGCGGCGGACGGTGCGCTGGGTGCACGCGGGTGAGGTGCCGCACATCGCGTCGCTGCTCAAGGGCGGCGAACTGCTCCTGACCACGGGCTACGGCCTCGGCACCCGCCCGGCGGAGCAGCGGGCCTTCGTCCGCACGCTCGCCGAGCGCGGTATCGCCGCCCTGGTCGTCGAACTCGGCCCCCGCTTCACCCGGCTGCCCGCCACCCTCGTCGAGACGGCCCGGGCGGCCGGTCTGCCCCTGGTCCAGCTGCACCGCGAGGTGCCGTTCGTCACGGTGACCGAGGAGATCCACACCGAGATCGTCAACGGCCACTACGCGCTGCTCCAGCAGGCCGAGGAGGTCCACCGCCGCTGTACGGAGGCCCTGCTGGGCGGCGGCGGAGTACCGCAGGTCCTGAGCATCCTGGCCGACTTCAGCGGCAACCCGGTCTTCCTGGAGACGACGGACGGCCGGCTCCTGTACGCCGCCGGGGCCGGGCCCGAGGGCACCGACGCGCTCCAGGTGTGGGAGGGGCTGCGCGGCCAGCGCGAGGGGGACGCGCCGTCGGCCGGTTCGGTCCTGGTCGACGTGCCCGGCGGCGGGCCGGGCACCACCGGCTCGGTCCGGGCCCGGATAGTCCTGCTGCCCGTCCGCGCCCCGCTGGCGCCGGTGCACCGGATCGCCGCCGAACGGGCCGTCGGCATCCTGGCCGTCGTCCTGATGCAGGCCCGCCAGGAGGAGGAGTTGGCGGCCCGCGGGCGCGGTGACTTCCTCACCGATCTCGCCGAGGGGCGGATCGCCGCCGCGGACGCCCCGGCGCAGGCCCGCGTCCTGGGCTTCCGGCCGGGCGCCGGCCCGCTGCTGCCGGTGGTGATGCGGCTGGGTGACGCGGTGTCCTCGCCCGGCGGCTGGGCGGTCCTGGCGCGCGCGGTCGCCGAGGAGCTGGCCTCGGTCGGGGTCCCGGTCCTGCTCGGCGTACGGCCGGTCGAGGGCCGGGTGCCGCTGCTGCTGGGCCTGCGGTCGGAGTCGGAGCGGTCGACGGTCGCGGACCGGGTGGCGGCGGCGCTGCGCGCCGGGGTGGAGCGGGCCGGAACGCAGCGGCCGGACGCCTGGCCGCCGGTCGTGGTGGTCGGGGTGGCCGGCGGCTGGGCGACCGCGTCGGCGAGCCTGCGGCACGCCGCCGAGACGGCCACGGCGGCCGAAGGCCTGACCGGCAGTGCCTGGTACGACGCGCGGCGCCTGGACATCGACCTGCTGTTGTGGCGGCTGCGCGACCATCCGGACCTGGCAGCCTTCGTGGACCGCGCCATCGGCCCGCTCCGGGACCACGACAACCGCTCCAAGCCGCCGCTGCTGCCCACCCTGGAAACGTACTTGGCGCACGCGGGCCGCAAGGCGGAGACCGCCCGCGAGCTCCACCTCAACCGGCAGACCCTCTACAACCGGCTCGCCCGGATAGGGGAGTTGCTGGGCACGGACCTCGAAGACCCGCAGACGGTACTGGCGTTGAGCCTGGCGCTGCGGGCGCGTCGGCTCGTGCCATGAGTCCGGCCGTCAGGGCAGCGGCAGGGGACGCGTCAACTCGTCGTAGACGCTGAGGACTTGGGCCACCGTCTCGTCCTCGGTGGGCCAGGTGGCCGCCTGGCGGGTGCCCATCTCCCGCAACGCTGACCGGCGTTCGGGGTCGGAGAGCAGGCGGACGACGGCGGCGGCGAGGGCCCGCGCGTCGCCGTGGGGGACGAGTTCGGCCGCGTCGCCGACGAGGTCGGGGATGCCGCCGACGGCGGTCGCGACGAGGGGGACGCGGGCGTGCAGGGCCTCCTGGGCGAGGACCGAGCGGGGCTCCCAACTGCTGGACAGGAGAACGAGATCGGCGGCGGTGAGCAGGTCGTCCACGTCGTCGCGGCGGCCGATCAGCCGCACCGGCAGCTCCTCGTCGTCGATCCGCCGCTGGAGCTCCGCCCGCAGCGGCCCCTCCCCCGCGATCACGACCAGCGGTACGGGGTCCAGGCCCCGCCACTCCCGTGCGGCGTCGAGCAGGGTGCCGTAGCCCCGCGACGGGTCCAGTGAGCCGACGGCAAGGAGCAACGGGCTGTCCACGGCGCCGAGTTCGGCCCGGATCTTGGGGCGCAGCCGGTCGGCGTCCTCGGGCTCGACGGCCGCGCGCGGGCCGGGCAGCGCGACGGCCGCGAGCCGCGCGTCCCGCGCTCCGGTACGGCGGGCCCGGTCGACCAGGTCGGACGTGGTGCCGAGCACCACGGCGGCGGCCTTCACGACCCGCCGCTCCAGCAGCCGCAGCAGATGGGCGCGGGCTCCCTCGGCGTGGGCGCGGTTGTGCCAGGTGACGACGAGCGGGGTGGACCGGCCGCTGAGCGCGAGGACCGCGCGGAAGGAGGCGTGCAGCCCGTGCGCGTGCACCAGGTCGGCGTGGGCGCAGGCCGCCCGCAGCGCGGCCACGGAGCCGGGGTCGCTGCTGCGCGGGACGTGCACGTGTTCGGCGCCGGCTCCCGTGAAATCGTAGGCGTGATCGGCGTCGGTGGGGGCGCAGACCGTGACCCGCACGCCCCGCGCGACGAGCCCGGAGGCCAGGGAGCGCACATGGGCGCTGCTGCCGGCGTTCCCTCCGCCGAGCACCTGCACGGTGCGCAGCGGCGACTGGCCGTGCGGTGAGTGGCTGCTCACGGGGGTCACGTGGCCGGGGCTCCTGGTTCGGCGACGGGCGGTCACGAAGAAAGTACAGAAGGATCGGGCGGTGGGGGTGGACCGCACACTCCTACGCGTTCGCACTCAAGGATGCCAGCACGTACGGGTGTTCCGGCGACATCGAACGCCGAGGAGGCCGCACGGGCGGGCAACACGGCGGGATGGTTCACCCGTACGAGTGAGCGCGCGTGCCTCGCTCACAGCGTGCGCGCCGCCTCACTCACCCGCTCCCCGTCCACCGCCGCGGCCACCGGCGCGGCGGTGTGGGCGAGCGGCCGGACCCGTCCGTTCCCCACGGCGGTGGAGCGCGCGGAGGAGGCGGTCCACGGCGGGCGCGGGATCATCCGGGCCGCCGGACGGGCCTCGGCCGTCCGGCCCGGCGCGTGACGGTCGGGCATCCGCCCCCGACGGCCCGCGCGGGCCGCGCAGGCCGCCCGCCGTCGGACGGTCAGAGGGGCTGCTTGTCCGCCCTGGCCGTCGCCAGCAGTTCCTCCGCGTGCGCGCGGGCCGTCTCTGAGTCCTCCTGGCCGGCCAGCATCCGGGACAACTCCCGTACCCGCTCCTCGCCTTCGAGGACCTTCACCCCGGACCGGGTGACCGACCCGTCGCTGGTCTTCTCCACCAGCAGCTGCCGGTCGGCGAACGCGGCCACCTGGGGCAGGTGGGTCACGACGACGACCTGCGCGGTCTTCGCGAGTTTCGCGAGCCGCCGCCCGATCTCCACCGCCGCCTTGCCGCCGACACCGGCGTCGACCTCGTCGAAGAGATACGTCGGCACCGGGTCCGTCCCCGCGAACACCACCTCCACGGCGAGCATCACGCGCGACAGCTCACCCCCTGACGCGCCCTTGGCGATCGGCCGGGCCGGAGCGCCGGGGTGCGGCGCGAGCAGCAGCTCGACCTCGTCGGCGCCCGACGGCCCGTAGGCGACCGTACGGCCGCCGACCTCGACGCCCTCCGGGTCCTCGGTCTGCCGGATCTCGAACGACACGCGCGCGTGCGGCATCGCCAGCGACGCCAGCTCGGCGGTCACCGCGGCGGCGAACCGCTCGGCGGTCTCCGTCCGCGCGTCGGTCAACGCCTGTGCCAGACCGCTCAGTTCGCCGCGCAGCGCGTCCCGCTCGGCGGTCAGTTCGCCGATCCGGTCGTCGTCGCCGTCGAGCTCGGTCAGGCGCGCGGCGCTCCGCTCGGCCCAGGCGAGCACGGCGGCGATGTCCTCGCCGTACTTGCGGGTGAGCACGGTGAGCGCGGCCCGGCGCTCCTCGACGGCGGCCAGCCGCAGCGGATCGGCGTCCAGGTCGTCGGCGTACCCGGCCAGCTCGCCCGCCACATCGCCCAGCAGGATGCCGATCTCGCCGATCCGGTCGGTGAGCGAGGCCAGCGCCGGATCGTGCGAGCGCACCGCCTCCAGGGCCCGCTGCGCGCCCGCGACGAGGGTCGCCGCGTCGATGCCCTCGGGGTCCTCGGGATTGCCGGCGAGAGCGGCGTGGGCGGCCGTCGCGGCGGACGCCAGCGCCTCCGCGTGCCCGAGCCGCTCCGCCTCGGCCGACAGCTCGACGTCCTCGCCGGGCCGCGGCTCCACGGCCGCGACCTCGTCGAGTCCGTAGCGCAGCAGGTCGGCCTCCTGGGCCCGTTCGCGGGCGCGGGTGGTGATCTCGTCCAGTTCGACGACGACGGCCCGCAGCCGGCGGTACGCCCCCGCGTACTTGGCGAGCAGCCCGGTGACCGCGTCCCCCGCGTACCGGTCGAGCGCCTGCCGCTGCCGGGACAGCTTCAGCAGCCCCTGCTGGTCGGTCTGGCCGTGCACGGCGACCAGGTCGTCGGCCAGCTCGGCGAGCAGTCCGACGGGCACGGAGCGCCCGCCCAGGTGTGCCCGGGAGCGGCCCTCCGCGGAGACGGTACGGCTGATGAGCAGCACCCCGTCCTCCAGCTCCGCGCCCGCCTCCTCGGCCCGCAGGACGGCCGCGGAGGCGGGCGGCACCGCGATCCGCCCCTCGACGACCGCGTTCTTCGCCCCGATCCGGACGAGCGCCGGGTCGGCGCGCCCGCCCAGCAGCAGCCCGAGGCTGGTGACGACCATGGTCTTGCCCGCGCCCGTCTCGCCCGTCACCGCGGTGAACCCCGGTGACAGCTCGACGACCGCGTCGTCGATGACTCCGAGCGACCGTATCCGCATCTCCTCCAGCACGCCCCCGACCATACGAGGTTCTGACGGTGTCGTGCGACGCCGCCCCCTCCAACGAGAACCGGACGTCACCTCCGCGGCACAGCCCTCGTTGGTCCCGAGGCTTCCCGCGGAGGCGGGGGTGGCGCGACGCCCGGGCGGTGTCCGGGGCGCCGCGCCCCGACTACTGCGGAGCTCCCCGCCACCCGGAGACGGGCAGCGCGAACTTGGCGACGAGCCGGTCCGTGAACGACGCGTGGTGCAGCCGGGCCAGCCGTACCGGCACGGCTCCCCGCCGCACCTCCACCCGGGCCCCGGCCGGCAGTTCCACGGTCCGCCGCCCGTCGCACCAGAGCACCCCCGGCGGAACGTGCGGCAGCATCTCCACGGCGAGCACGGAGTCCGGCGAGGTCACCAGCGGTTTCGCGAACAGCGCGTGCGCGCTGATCGGCACCATCAGCAGCGCCTCGACCTCCGGCCACACCACCGGGCCGCCCGCCGAGAACGCGTACGCCGTGGACCCGGTGGGCGTCGCGCACACGATCCCGTCGCAGCCGAACCCGGTCACCGGGCGGCCGTCGATCTCCAGCACGACTTCGAGCAGCTTCTCCGCGGACGCCTTCTGCACGGCCGCCTCGTTCAGCGCCCAGTCGGTGTGCACGATGTCGCCGTTGCGGTGCACGACGACGTCGACGGTCATCCGCTCCTCGACCTCGTACGACTTGGTGACCACCCGGTCCACGACCTTGTCGAGGTCGTCCCGCTCGGCCTCCGCGAGGAACCCGACGCTGCCGAGGTTGACGCCGAGCATCGGCACCCCGGACGCCCGCGCGAACTCCGCGCCGCGCAGCAGCGTGCCGTCGCCGCCGAGGACGATGAGCAGCTCGCACCCCTCAAGGCACTGCGGGGTGGCCTCGCGGACCGTCTCCACCTCGTCGGAGAGCGGCAGGTCGCGGGCCTCGTACTCCAGGACGCGCACCCCGATGCCGGAGTGGAGCAGCCCCTTGACGACGAGTTCGGCGCTGCGGATGGCCGCAGGCCGGCCGGTGTGGGTGAGCAGGAAAACAGTACGAGCTCGGTTCTGGGTCAACGGGGGCCCTCCGCCACTGCACGGTCAACGTCGGCCGGGTCCAGTTCGGGTGCCCCGGCCCGCAGCCACAGAAAGTACTCGACATTCCCCGAAGGTCCGGGCAGCGGGCTGGCGGTGACACCCCGCACCCCCAGTCCGAGTTCCCGCGCCCGCCCGGCCACCGCGCGCACGGCCTCGGCACGCAGCTCGGGACTGCGTACCACACCGCCGCTGCCCAGCCGTTCCCTCCCGACCTCGAACTGCGGCTTGACCATCATGACCAGGTCCGCGTCGGGCTTCGCACACCGCACCAGGGCGGGCAGCACCAGTCCGAGCGGGATGAAGGACAGATCCCCCACGACAAGATCCACAGGCTCCCCATCGATCGCTTCGAGCGTCAACTCGCGTACGTTCGTACGGTCCTTGACGGTGACGCGTTCATCGCTCCGCAGAGACCAGGCGAGTTGGCCGTATCCCACGTCGACGGCGACGACCCCCGCCGCGCCCGCCCGGAGCAGGACGTCGGTGAAGCCGCCGGTGGACGCGCCCGCGTCGAGCGCCCGCCGCCCCTCGACCAGCAGCCCCTGGGGTACGAACACCCCCAGGGCGCCCGCGAGTTTGTGGCCGCCCCGGGAGACGTAATCGGGGTCGCCGTCGTCCTGGGCGACGACGATGGGGGCGGCGGTCTCCACCTGGGTGGCCGGCTTGGTCGCGACGGTCTTGCCGACGGAGACCCGCCCGGCGGCGATCAGCTGGCCGGCGTGCTCGCGCGAGCGCGCGAGTCTGCGCCGGACCAGCTCGGCGTCGAGACGGCGGCGTGCCACTCCTGCCACGTTCGGTTCAGCTCCTGTTTTCGTACGGCGATGGAACGGTGCGACCCGAAGGGTCTCACCGAGGGGCGGTGGTCGGGTGACGGGCGGGCACCGGAGGTCCCGGGCGGCCGTCGAGCGCGCTGAGCGCCTCGCGCAGCCCCCGGTGCACATCCTCGTACACCTCGATGTGCCCGTCGGTGGCGAGGTGGTCGGCGTCGGCCAGCCGCGCCAGCCGGGCGTCGACATCGGCGTCGCCGCTGGGCGTGCGGTCCACGAGCAGCGGGGCGGGGGCGGCCGGGTCGTGGGCGGGTTCCGCCGGTTCCGCGGCTTCTCGCGGGGCCGCTTCCGCCGGGACCTCGGCCTCCGGCACTGAGTCGCTCATGCCCCGACGCTACCCCGAAGGCCTGCGGTACCGTCGGTGCCGATGGCAACGATCGAGGAGTGCCGCGCCGCGCTGGAGAGACTGTCGGACGGCATGCGCGGTGCCGAGGGCGATGTCCGGGCCGCCGCCGAGCTGGACCGGACGGTGAGCTGCCGCATCACGGACCTGGACCGCACGTTCGTCGGCCGGATGACCGGCGGCCGGATCGTGGTCGACGACACCGTCCGGGGGGCACCGGCCGAGCGGGCCCAGATCCGACTCGCCATGGCGGGCGACGACCTGGTCGCCCTGGTGAACGGCGAGCTGAACTTCGCCAAGGCGTGGGGCTCGGGCCGGCTGAAGCTGGAGACGGGCCTGCTCGACCTGTTCCGTCTCAGGGGACTTCTGTAGTCTCCGGCGCGGCCATCGCCGGGGCCTGCGCGGCGACGCCCGCACGCGCGCGTGCCTTGCGCGCGGCCGGCACCACCAGCGGTGTCCCCGTCTCCGGGTCGTCGATGATCTGGCAGCGCAGCCCGAAGACCTCCGCCACCAGGTCGGCCGTGACGATGTCGGCGGGCGCCCCCTCGGCGATGACCCGGCCTTCGCGCAGCGCGATGAGATGGGTGGCGTAGCGGGCGGCGTGGTTGAGGTCGTGCAGGACGGCGACCAGGGTGCGGCCCTGCTCCTCGTGCAGCTCGGCGCAGAGGTCCAGGACGTCGATCTGGTGCTGGATGTCGAGGTAGGTGGTCGGCTCGTCGAGCAGCAGCAGCGGGGTCTGCTGGGCGAGCGCCATGGCGATCCACACGCGCTGGCGCTGACCGCCGGAGAGCTCGTCGACGTAGCGGTCGGCGAGTTCGGCGACCCCGGTCCGCGCCATCGACTCCCGGACGACCCGCTCGTCCTCGGCCGACCACTGGCGCAGGAGGCCCTGGTGCGGATACCGGCCGCGGCCCACGAGGTCGCCGACGGTGATCCCGTCGGGCGCGATCGAGGACTGCGGCAGCAGCCCCAGGGTCCGTGCGACCTTCTTCGCGGGCATCGACTGGATGACCTGTCCGTCGAGCAGTACCCGGCCCTCGTCGGGCTTCAGCATCCGGGACAGGGCGCGCAGCAGCGTGGACTTGCCGCAGGCGTTCGGGCCGACGATCACCGTGAAGGAGTTGTCGGGGATCTCCACCGACAGCCGGCGCGCGATGACGCGCTGGTCGTAGGCGAGGGTGACGTTCTCGGCGGACAGGCGGTTCACAGTGCTCCTTGCGTTGTTCTCGTGCGCCGAGAAGGTCATATCCGGCCCGCCCTGCGCTCGGTGACGAGGAGCCACAGCAGGTAGACCCCGCCGAGGACCCCGGTGACCACACCGACGGGCAACTGGTCGGCGCCGAAAGCCCGTTGGGAGGCCCAGTCGGCGGTGACCAGGAGCGTGGCCCCCATGCACAGGGAGGGCATCAGGTTGGGCCCCGGCGCGCGGGTCAGGCGCCGGGCCAGCTGCGGCGCGGTGAGCGCCACGAAGCCGACCGGACCGGCGGCGGCGGTCGCGGCCGAGGTGAGCAGTACGGCGGCCACCATCAGCAGCAGCCGTACGCGCTCGACGCGCACCCCGAGGGCGTACGACACGTCGTCGCCCATCTCCAGCGTCCGCAGCCCGCGCGCGTTGGCGAGGACGAGCGGCAGCAGGACGGCGCAGAGCGCGAGCAGCGGCCAGACCTGGGTCCAGTCACGGCCGTTGAGGGAGCCGGTCATCCAGACGACCGCGCGGGCCGCGTCGACCAGGTCGGCCTTGGTGAGCAGATAGCCGTTGACCGCGGTGACGACGGCGGAGACACCAATGCCGACCAGGACCAGCCGGTAACCGTGCACACCCTGCTTCCAGGCGAGCAGATAGATGGCGGCACCGGTCACCAGTCCGCCGACGAGCGCCCCCAGGGTGACGGCCGTAGCGCTGCCGGAGTACAGCACGATCATGACGAGGGCACCGGCCGTCGACCCCTGCGAGAGCCCGAGTACGTCCGGACTGCCCAGCGGATTGCGGGAGATGGACTGGAACAGGGCGCCGCCGAGCCCGAGCGCGGCGCCGACCAGCAGTCCGACGAGGACGCGGGGCAGCCGCAGTTCCTCGACGATGAACTCCTGGCCCGGGTCGCCGCCCCCGAAGAGCGTCTTGAGAACGTCCGAGGCGGAGATGGGGAAGTCACCGGTGCCGATCAGTACGACGCTCGCGGTGAGCGCGCAGAGCAGCAGCAGGATGACGACAGCCGCGGCACGGACGTCGAGCCGCACCGCGACGCCGCCCGCGCGTACGGTCCGCGTGCGCGGGACACCGGGACGGGCGGCCCGCGGTTCGGGGGCCTGCTGATCCGGAATCCGGGGACGGGGGGTCTGGGGGCGTGGGGGCTTCACAGCTGCGCCGTCCTGCGTCGTCGTACGAGAAGGATGAAGACCGGACCGCCGAGGATCGCGGTGACGATGCCGACCTGGAGTTCGGCGGGCCGCGCGACCAGCCGGCCCAGGACATCGGCGCCGAGCAGCAGCACGGGCGACAGGACGGTGGCGTACGGCAGGATCCAGCGCAGGTCGGGTCCGGTGAAGGAGCGCACGGCGTGCGGAACCATCAGGCCGACGAAGACGATCGGCCCGCACGCCGCGGTCGCCGCCCCGCTCAGCACGGTCGCGGCGAGCATCGCCAGCGCCCGGGTGCGGGTCAGGTGGGCGCCGAGCGCGCGGGCGGTGTCGTCGCCCATCGCGACGGCGTTCAGCGGCCGGGCCAGCAGCAGGGCGAGCACGGTGCCTGCCGCGAGGAAGGGCGCGACCTGGGTGATCGTGGAGCCCGTGGCGGAGGCCAGTGAACCCACCGTCCAGAAGCGCATCTTGGAGAGCGCCGCGTCGTCCATGATCATCACGGCCTGGAGGTAGCCGTAGAGCGCGGCGCTGATCGCGGTGCCGGCGAGCGCGAGCCGGACCGGGGTGGCGCCCCGGCTGCCGCCGAGGAACCAGACCAGCGTGCCGACGGCCGCCGCCCCGCAGAAGGCGAACCAGACGTAGCCGCTCAGCGAGGTGACGCCGAAGTAGGTGATGGCGGTGACGACGGCGGCCGACGCGCCCGCGTTGATGCCGAGCAGACCGGGGTCGGCCAGCGGATTACGGGTGAGCGCTTGGAGCACCGCGCCGGACAGCCCGAGCGCGGCGCCCGCGAGCAGCCCGAGGACCGTACGGGAGACGCGGTCGCCGACCACCACGTCGGCGTACGTGCCCGAGTCGTGGAAGAGGCCGTGCCAGACCTCGCCCACCGACAGCGCCTTGGCGCCGATCGCGATGCTCGCCAGGGTGACGAGGGCCAGGAGTGCCACCGAGGCGAGGAGCCCGAGTGCGCGGACCGCCCGGTGGGCCGGGGGCGCGGGGGCGGTCTCCGCGCGCTGCTGAGGAGGACTGTCGACCAACACGAGGTTAGGTTAGCCTACCCTGCCATCGGCGATCGATACCGCGAGCGGAACCAGCCCCGGTACCCGCGCGATCTTCGCCGGACCCGTCACCCCGCCCGCGACGCAGACCGCCCGACGGCGGGCCCGGCCCGAGGCCGGCAGGGGGGCAGGGGAACAGGCAGGAACGGGCACGTCGGCGGCACCAAGGACGAAGCCCAGGACGACGACCGGGACGTCGACCAGGACGACGGCCAGGACGCCCGACGAGTCCCCGGCCCCGCCCGTCGCCTGACGCAGGCTCACGCCCGGGTGCGAGTCCTCGTCGGCGCTCCGGAGCGGCCGGCCCGGGCACCCGACCAGGACCGTGAACGCCGCAGCCTCACAGCTCCAGCCGCGCCAGCGCCTTGCCTCCGTCCAGCTCGCACGAACCCTCACCGGCCGCCGTCCAGGCCACCGCGCACAGGGCACGCAGACCGTCCAGGGCCTCGCCGTCACCCTCCAGCTCCAGCCCCCCGGAACCCGCCTTCGCCATCCAACCCCCGCACCGGAAGCCGTCGTTGACCCCGGTGACCTCCGGCTGGCCGGTGAGCATGCCCCGCAGATCGGCGTCGACGAAGGTCGGCCGGTGCCGCGGCGGGGCGGCGAGCAGCTGCGGTCCGTCGGTGACACCGGTCAGCACCAGCAGCGAGTCGACGCCCCCGTTGAACGCCCCCTCGATGTCCGTGTCCAGCCGGTCCCCGACCACCAGCGGCCGCTCGGCCCCGGTCCGCAGGATCGTCTCGCGGTGCATCGGCGGCAGCGGCTTCCCGGCCACCTGCGGCTCGGCGCCGGTGGCGATCCGTACGACCTCCACCGCCGCGCCGTTGCCCGGCGCGATACCGCGCGCGCTCGGGATCGTCAGGTCGGTGTTGGACGCGAACCACGGCACCCCGCGAGCGATCGCGTAACAGGCCTCCGCGAAACGCCCCCACGCCAGCTCCGGGCCGCCGTATCCCTGCGCGACCGCGACCGGCTCGTCGTCCGCCGATTCGACGGGCTCAAGACCGCGCTCGCGCAGGGCGACCTTCAGCCCCTCCCCGCCGATCACCAGGACCCGGGCGCCCGCCGGCACCTGCTCCGCGATCAGCCGGGCCAGCGCCTGCGCGGAGGTGATGACGTCGTCGGCGCCCGTCGGTATCCCCAACTCGGTGAGGTGACCGGCCACCGCGTCCGGGGTACGCAGCGCGTTGTTGGTGACGTACGCGAGACGCATCCCGCCCCGGTGGGCGGTGGCGAGCGAGTCGACCGCGTGCGCGATCGCGCTGCCCCCCGTGTACACCACGCCGTCCAGGTCGAGCAGCGCCGTGTCGTACGCCTCGCTCAGGGCCTGGCCACTGCCCTCGGGCCGTGTCCTGACGCTCTGGCTCATTCCACATCGCTCCTCGTTCGATCGCTTTCCATCGATCATCCCGCATGCCACTGACACACGTACGATGCCGGGATGAACACTGCAGGTCACTCGGAGGCAATGGAGCGCCGGGGCCTGGAACTCACCCCGTTCCGAGGTCTCCGCTACGACCCCGACCGGGTCGGCAGTCTGGCCGCCGTGACATCGCCGCCGTACGACGTCGTCGTACGCCCCGACGGCCTGCACCACCTCCAGGACTCCGATCCGCACAACATCGTCCGGCTGATCCTCCCGCAGGCGACCACCTCCGACGTCCGCAACGAACAGGCCGCCGGCACCCTCCGCCGCTGGCTCTCCGAGGGGGTCCTGGCCGCCGATCCAGAACCCGGCCTGTACGTGTACGAGCAGCACGACGGGAACGGCATGCTGCAACGCGGCGTGATAGGCGCCCTGCGGCTGTCCGACCCCTCCGAGGGCGTGGTCCTGCCCCATGAGGACGTCATGCCGCATGTCGTCGCGGACCGCGCGGCCCTGATGCGGGCCACCTCCGCCAACCTCGAACCCCTGCTCCTGACCTACCGGGGCACCGGCTCGAAGGAGGCCGCCACCACCGTGGTCGAGCGCACCGCCGAGCAGCCCCCGCTCCTGTCGACGACCACGGAGGACGGTTACGGCCACCGCCTGTGGTCGGTCACCGACCCCGCCGAACTGGCCCTGGTCCAGGCCGACCTGGCCCAGCACCAGGCACTGATCGCCGACGGCCACCACCGCTGGGCCACCTACCGCCGCCTCCGCGCGGAGCACCCCTCCCCCAGCCCCTGGGACTACGGCCTCGTCCTCCTCGTCGACACGGTCCGCTACCCGCTCCGCGTCCGCGCCATCCACCGCCTCCTGCACGGTGTCCCGGTGGCCGACGCCCTCGCCGCCCTCGACGGCCTCTTCCGCGTACGCCACCTGGACGCCCCTCTGCCCGAGGCCCTGGAGACGCTCGCCGACGCGGCCTGCGCGGGCAACGCGTTCCTCCTCGCCGGCGACGGCGCCTTCCACCTCGTGGACCGCCCGGACCCGGCCCTCCTCGCCCGTACGATCCCCGCCGACCGCCCGGCGGCCTGGCGCACCCTGGACGCCACGGTCCTGCACGCCACCCTCCTCGCCCACGTGTGGCACGTTCCCGAGGACTCCCCGGCCCACATCGCCTACATCCACGACACGGCCGCCACGGTCGACAAGGCGGAACGCGACGACGGTACGGCCGTCCTCATGCACCCGGTACGCGAGGAGGTCGTCCGCGACCTGGCCCGCCAGGGCGTCACGATGCCCCGCAAATCGACGTCGTTCGGCCCCAAGCCGGCGTCGGGCCTGGTGCTGCGGGCCCTGGATCTCTGACTCCTCCGGCTCCTCCGACTCCCGGAAAAGCGAAAGGGCGGGCTCCCGTTGCCGGGGGCCCGCCCATGTCACTGTCCGCCGCTGAGGTCAGTCCTTGTCGTCCTGGCCGGCGTCGTCGTGCTTGTCGTGCGTGAGGTGCTCGTCGTCCTCGTCGCTGTGCTGGGAGACGACGACATCGTCGTCACCTTCATCCTCGACGTCGGTCTCGTCCTTGACCTGGACCTGGACCTGGACCTGGACCTGGACCTCGGCCTCGTCGTCGATCTCGTCGTCGACGGCCTCCGGGGAGACGGCCGAGGGCTCGTCGCCCTCGGTGACCTCGGTGACCTGGGTGTCGGGCCGAACCTCGTCCTGGTCCTCGGTCTCGTCGTCGGCCTCGCTCTCGTCGAACGCGTCAACGAACTCGACACCGTCCATCTCGGCGAGCCGGTCCGACGCGTCCGTACTGCCGTCCTTGTCGGACTCCACGGCCTTGGCGAACCACTCCCGCGCCTCGCCCTCACGCCCGACGGCGAGAAGCGCGTCGGCGTACGCGTACCGCAGGCGCGCGGTCCACGGCTGCACGGAGTTCGAGGCCAGCTCGGGGCTCTGCAATGTCACGATGGCCGCGTCGAGCTGGTCCATGTCACGCCGGGCACCGGCCGCGACGAGCCGCATCTCGACCTGTCCGGCCTTGTCCAGCTTGTGCACCTCCGGGGCCCCGGCCATGTCCAGCGCCTTCTCCGGCCGCCCGAGCCCACGCTCGCAGTCGGCCATCACGGGCCACAGGTCCACCCCGCCGGTCATCCGCCGGGCCGCCCTGAACTCGGCGAGCGCCTCGCTGTACTTCTGGTTCGCGTACGCCGCGAACCCGGCCGCCTCGCGTACGGCGGCGACACGCGACGCCAGCCGCAGGGCGATCTTGGAGTAGGCGTAGGCGGTCTCGGGGTCCTCGTCGATGAGCCTGGCGACCATCACCAGGTTCTTGGCGACGTCCTCCGCGAGCGTCTTGGGCAGGCTCTGGAGCTCCTGCCGTACGTCCTTGTCGATCTCCTCGCCGGTGACGTCCTCGGGGATCGGCAGCCGCTTGATCGGCTCCCGGTCACGGTCCCGCTCGTCCCGGAACCGGCTGCCGCCATCGCGCCGGTCGTCGCCACGGCGGTCGTCGCGACGCGGGTAGCCGCCACGGTCTCCGCGGTCGCCACGGCTGTCGTCACGACGGAAGGGCGGACGCTCACCACGGCTGTCGTCCCGGCGGAAGCCACCGGGGCGGTCGTCCCGCTGAGGCGCACGGCCGCGGTCGTCACGCGAGTCCCGCCCACCGAAGCCCCCGCGGTCGGTGTCGCGGCGCTCGCCACGGTTGTCGCGGCTGTCACGGTCATCGCGGCGGAACGGGGGACGCTCGCCACGGTTGTCGTCGCGGCGGAACCCACCGGGACGGTCATCACGACGCGGGCCGGCAGAACGGTCGTCACGACGGACATAACCACCGCCACCGCCGCCACCGCCGCCACGGTTGTCGCCCCCACGGTTGTCATCACGACGGAAGGCCGGACGCTCACTGCGACTGTCGTCACGGCGGTCGTCACGACGGAACGGCGGACGCTCACCACGACTGTCATCCCGACGGAAGGCCGGCCGGTCACCGCGGCTGTCGTCACGACGGTCGTCACGGCGGTCGTCACGACGGAAGGGCGGACGCTCACTGCGACTGTCGTCACGGCGGTCGTCACGACGGAACGGCGGACGCTCACCACGGCTGTCGTCACGGCGGTCGTCACGACGGAACGGCGGACGCTCACCACGGCTGTCATCGCGCCGGAAGGCCGGCCGGTCACCGCGGCTGTCGTCACGACGGAACGGCGGACGTTCACCACGACTGTCGTCCCGGCGATCGCCCCGGTTGTCGCGGTCGTCGCGGCGGAACGCGGGGCGCTCGCCACGGTTGTCGTCGCGGCGGAACCCACCGGGACGGTCATCACGACGCGGGCCGGCAGAACGGTCGTCACGACGGACATAACCACCACCGGCGCCACCGCGGGTGTCGCCACCACGGTTGTCATCACGGCGGAAGGCCGGGCGTTCGCCTCGGCTGTCGTCGCGGCGGAAGGGGGGGCGCTCGCCACGACTGTCGTCACGACGGAAAGGCGGGCGCTCACCACGACTGTCGTCCCGGCGGAACCCACCGCGGTCACCACGGTTGTCATCGCCACGGTCGCCACGGTTGTCGCGGCTGTCACGGTCATCGCGGCGGAACGGGGGACGCTCGCCACGGTTGTCGTCGCGGCGGAACCCACCGGGACGGTCATCACGACGCGGGCCGGCAGAACGGTCGTCACGACGGACATAACCACCACCGGCGCCACCGCGATTGTCGCCCCCACGGTTGTCATCACGCCGGGGGTAACTGCCACCACGGTTGTCGCTGCCGCGGCTGTCACTGCCACGGCTGTCACTGCCGCGGTTATCCTCGCGACGGCCGTAGCCGCCGCGATCACCGGTGCTGCCACCGCGGTCATTGCCACGATCGTTGCTACGGCCGGGAGCGCCACGGTAGCCACCACGGTCACCACTGTCCCGTCGCCGCTGATCGCGTTCCGGTCGGTCGTCGGGAGAGTTGGTGGGCATGGGTGACTCCTGTCTTCGGTACTGCTAGTCATTCTCGCGCAGCCAGGTACTCAGCGCGCTTCGGAAAAAAACAAAAAAGGACCCCTGGCCCCAGCTGAACGCTGGGACCAGGGGTCCTCCAAGAATTGTTCGGCGGTGTCCTACTCTCCCACAGGGTCCCCCCTGCAGTACCATCGGCGCTGTAAGGCTTAGCTTCCGGGTTCGAAATGTAACCGGGCG
>NZ_JBEXET010000061.1:0-39602 GCF_040606415.1 Streptomyces sp. NPDC005423
AAGTCCACGTCCAGCAATTCAGCAGGACCTGGATGCCGTCGAGGGTCTGGTAGAGAGTGAGTCCGCTGTATCGGCTTCTGGGGCCAGGCGCTGTTTGAAGTTTCCCCGTGCTCTTGGACACTCGTTGGTTATGCCGCGAGAGTGTGTTGGTGGCGCTGCCTGGTCTCGACCGGGGTGAGATAGCCGAAGGTCCTGTGTTTGCGCAGGCGGCGGTTATAGAAGGTCTCGATGAAGGTGAAGACCTCGGCGCGGGCGGTGGCCCGGTCGGGCCAGGTCCGGGTTCCGATCTCCTCCTTGAGCAGAGCCCAGAAGCTCTCCGCGGCGGCATTGTCGAAGCATGATCCGGTGCGTCCGCAGCTCTGGCGCAGCCCCAACGCTCGTATCTGGTCGCGGAATTGGGCGGATGTGTACTCGCTGCCGCGATCGCTGTGTATGACACAACCGGGCTCCAAATGCGCCCGGCCGTGAGCCATGTCGAGGGCGTCGGTGACGAGTTCGGCGCGATGGTGGTCGGCCATGGCGTAGCCGACGACCTCGCGCGTGGCCAGGTCGAGCCAGCAGGCGAGGTAGAGCCAGCCCTCGGCGGTGGGCAGGCAGGTGATGTCGCCGACCAGCTTGATGCCGGGGCGCTCGGCATGGAAGTCGCGGCCGATCAGGTCCGGGGCCGGCTTCGCCTTCGTGTCCGGCCTGGTCAGCGAGCGTCTCTTGCGGCGGGTGACGCCGCGGATGTCGCGCTCGCGCATCAGGCGGGCGATGCGCTTGCGGTTCACCTGTCGCCCCCGGCGCCGCAGTTCGGCATGGATTCGCGGGACACCGTAGGTGTGGCGGGAGGCGATGTGCAGCACGGTGATCTCGTGCGCGAGTGCGTCGTCGGCCGCTTGGCGGGCCCGGCGGGCGGCCTCGCTCTCGCGCCAGGCGTAGTAGGAGGAGCGGGCCACGTGCAGTACACGGCACAGCAGAACGATCGGATAGTTCGCCTTCTCCGCATGGATCAACCGGTACAACGCGTTCACCGGTCGCTTTCCTTCGCGAAGAAGGCGGTCGCTTTTTTCAGGATCTCGATGGTCTGCTGCTGTTCGCGGTTCTCCTTGCGCAACCGCCGCAGTTCCTCGCGCTCGGCGCTGGTCAGCTCGCCCGGCTGCCCCTCGCTCTGGTCTGCCTTGGCCCGGCGGTACCAGCCGCGCAGGGACTCGGAGCTGATGCCGAGTTCCCGGGCGACCGCCGTGACCGTTTTGCCCGAGGAGTCGACGAGCGCGATCGCGTCCCGCTTGAACTCTTCGGTGTACCGCTTCGTGTACTTGTTTCCCACCTGGTGCTACTTCCTCTGGAACCTCAGGTCCCAGTCTCCAGGTGTCCACGATCAAGGGGAAGGTTCAACCTGCCGAGCGGTCGACCCTGAGAACCGCACCTTGACCTGGTTCTTGCAGACACCGGAGGGCCGCCGCTACTCCAGCCATGAGGGCGCCGACGTGGAAATCACCTGGGAAGTTCGCAAGCAAGACGTCCACACGCGGGCGGATGCCCTGGTGATGCTGACCAGCGACGGCGAATATCACCGCTTCGGCGCAACCGGGTTCGATGCGACCGTGTCTTTCCGCTACGAGGTCCTGCCGCCCCTGCCATAACTACGGCCCCCGTGACCGGGCTGGTCAGTCCCGCGGTCTGGTGGGCTTCGCGATCCAGCCGGGCGGCGGCCGAGCCCGGCCGCCGCCGCAGGCTGTTCGAGGCGCGGCATCGCGGCGGCGGTTGCGGTGCCTGCAGGCACCCGCACCCATACCAGCAATCACCGAACCTGAGCACCGGTCACTACAAGTGACATGACTTGATCACCCAGCCCTCCAACTGGGATCACCGCAGACCAGACCTCACGCGTCCCCACACCCGCGCCCGGACAAAAGACCGCGCAACCCGACCGCACCCCGCACAGCAAACTGATAAGCCCAGGTGCCACCACCAGGCACTGATCAGGAACACCGCTCCTGGACAGGAGGCGCTGCGGGAACTGGGGATGGAATGGGCGTAGAGCAGGACACGAGAGATCCTCATCCGTTCGAGTGAGCAGCGAGGATCGGAACAACTGCGCTTCTTCTCGTGTACTTGGCTCAAGGATGGAGCAGCGAAGTCATTTGAGGTGGTGCGTGGTCTCCGCCTGGTAATCGATCTTCATCGCCTCCAGGTGGGTCATGACTTCCCGGTGCTTGGAGAAGGGATAGGCCAGCGCCACGAGGCGGCGTGCCCGGGTGATGGCGACGTAGTAGGTCCTCAGCAGTTCGTCGTTCTCGGTGTGGGAAAGCGGGTCGGACCATGCCTGGAGCAGTTCGGTGACGCTCTGGGGCTTGGGCAGGTGGACGAGGACCGCGTCGGCTTCGCTGCCCTTGGCCTGGTGAATGGTGGAGCTGCGCATGGCCGCGGCGGGCGTGCTCTCGCTGTCGGTCTGGGGCAGGCCGATCAGTGATCCAATGGGCTGGTGCAGTTCCTTAGTTGCCAGCGACAAGATCTTGGGTGTCGCCAGCTGGCGTTTCGAGGGCGGGAGCTGGCCTGCGAGGACCGCGCGAGCGGTGCTGCGCCAGTCGCGGGCCGGCGTCGCGTCGACCGGGGGCAGCGCGGTCAGGAACTTCCCCGCCCGGCGGCGCATGACGGCCGGGGAGATGCCGTGGGCGACCAGGCTGTCGGCAAGGGTCTCCTTGGTGTCAGGGTGCCAGTAGTCGTCGAGCAGTGTGCTGGCGATGGCCAGCGCATGCTTGCGTGCGGCCGCAGGGGCCTCAGCGGCCGTGAAGACGGCCGCGGCCCATGCCAGTGCCCTGGCATCGGTGCCCTTGGGGTGGTTCGGTGCGGGGCGTGAACGCGCCTTGGGCACGGCGTCGTTGCGGTAGGCCAGGGCCAGGCAGTCGGCTGAAGTGATGTCCTCGCGCGCGGCATAGCCGACGAATGCCTCGCCGGCGTCACTGGCGTCGAGCAGGCCTGAGGTCTTCCTTCCATGGTGGCCGTAGGGCAGGAGGAGCAAGGGGACGGCCGCGGCGTGGTGGTCGCCTACCGGGTCGTCGGGGATGCTGCGGGCGGTGGGGCGCAGGGTGGCTGCCAGCTGGCACACCGGTGGGCTGCTGCGCCAGTTGCCGTTCAGTTCCAGGTGGGTGGGCAGGTAGCGGGTGAAGGAGTCCAGGTCCTGCGGCCGTGCGTCGTTCCATTCGTAGATGCCCTGGTCGGTGTCGGCGACGACGACCAGGGGCAGGCCTGCCCGATGCAGCTGTCCGAGGATGGTGAGGTCGAGTTCGGAGCAGTCCTGCGCCTCGTCGATGACGATCTCGAAGAAGCGGTGGCGGAGCAGGTGGGTGACGGTGGGGTTCCTGACGTGGTCGAGGGCTGCGACGCGGACCTCGTGGCCAGTCATGTAGCCACGGCGCTGCCACAGGTCGTCCCGCCGCCGCTGGGCGAGCCGGAGGTAGTCCGTCTCGGACAGTTGTGAGTTCACCAGAGACCTGACAGCGGCGGGCCACTGCACCCCGGTCTGCCGGGTGGCGGGGTCGTAGCTGAAGCGGAAAGACGACAGCGGTACCTTGCGTGGTCCGACGACGGCGGCCGGTACCTGGTCCCAGGACAGGACGTGTTGCCAGGGTGGGGCCGCAGGCAGGAAGGGGCGTACTAAGTAGCGCCACAGGAAACTGTCGAAGGTGCCGATGAAGTGCGGGAAGGCCGTCAGGTCGGGCCGGTTGCCGGAGCAGCGGTCGCGGAGCTCGTCGGACGCGACGTTGGTGAAGGAGAGCAGGGCTCTGCCGGCCCGCCGGGGCCCGGGCGGGGTCAGGCAGTGCCGGTCGACGAGGACGCGGGTCTTGCCGGCACCGGGGCAGGCGCGGAGGAACAGCGGTGCCGGGGCGTGGACGGCCTGCTGCTGGCGCTGCTCGGCCTGCGCGCGGCGCGTGTCGATCAGGTTCACCGGCGGCCACCGTCCACGCCCGCGATCCACCGGATCGCGGCGGCCAGGTGCTCGGGCACACGGAAGCTGTCGGGTTGGGTGGCCAGGCGCTCCGCGAGGCGGTAGGCGTAGTCGCCCTTGGGGAGTTTGTTGGTGCCGACGGTGAACAGGGTGCCGAAGGCAGCCGCTTGCTCGTCGGGCGTGGTGGCGTCGTCGACCGTTTTCCAGCGGTGTGCCGACTTGGGGCGCAGGTCGAGGAAGACGTCCTTGAGCAGTGCCCGGTTCTCGGGCCGCATCAGTTCGGGTTCGAGGGTGGGTCTGCTCTCGGCGATGCGGAAGCACTCCACGGGCACATCCCAGTCCTGCAGGTGCTTGGTCAGGAAGACAGCACGGTTGAAGCCGGACGCCTCGGTCTCGGCCAGGACCTCGGCGGCAGTGTCCGTCGTGGCGGTGTCAGGGAGGGGCGGTTCGGTCTCCTCGGCGTCCGGCTCTGCCGTCTTCTTCGTGGGGTCCTGGTCGGTGATGACGACCACCCGGTCGGCGATGCGTACCCCGCCCACGTCGGCGAGCAGGGCCCGCAGGTAGGGGGTGAAGTCGACACCGTCGACGGCCACGATGCAACTGCCTCTGAAGACCGCCTTGGCTCGGGTGCGCGCCCGCTCGTCCGGGATGGCATTCAGGACCAGACGGGCGAAGGCCGGCATCAGCAGTGCTTCGGCCAGTCCCTCGACGAGGATCACGCGGGCGCCGAAGAGCATGGCGCTCTTGGTGATGTCCAGGTAGCGGTCGAGTTTGGCGGGCTCGTGCCGAGTGAAGGGGATGGCCGCGACGGGCACGGCTGCGGTGGTGAAGGCGAAGGCAGTCTCGGGCGGCTGCGGCGGTGCCTGCGAAACGGCAGTCTGCGGCTCGGGTGCGGCCATGTCCGCCACGGCGTCCTGGATCGCCTCAACCGCCTGGGCCGGGGTCCGGCGGCGTTTCAAAACCACCAGGTCCTTCACGGTGGTGGCAGCGGCCAGCACCGGCGAGTGAGTGGTGATGACCACCTGGATTCGACCCAGCGGCGCGCCCTCGGTCTCCGGCTCGGACGTCTGCGACTGCAGCGCCCGGCTCTTGAGGTGTTCCAGCAGCAGGTTCTGCAGCTGGGGGTGCAGATGCGCCTCGGGCTCCTCGACCAGGAACAGCGTCAGGTCGGCCCCGCGTGCCGCTTCGAGTTCGGCCAGGACGGTGGCGATGTAGAGGAGGTTGGCGTAGCCCAGACCGGAGCGGGCAATGTCCTCGACGTCCAGGCCCTCGTCGCTCATACGGGTCCGCAGCGCCCGTGCGATGGATACCAGGGTCGGATCGGCGAACGACAGCCCCATGTGCTGGGGGTGCGCGCCGGCGGTGAGCAAGTTCAGCGGATCGTTGATCCGGCCGCGGACAGCCTTAATCTTGTCGTGTTGCTCCAGGTCACGGAAGTGCTTGGCCTGCTCCTGCTCGAACGCCTTGATCGCTTCCTCGCCTCCGAGTTCGGCGGCGAGGATCAGCCTCAACCGGTTGCCGGAGCTGGAGGCGAGCTCCTGCTGGGCGTTGCGCATCGGCGGCAGATACACGTGGCGAACTGTGCGGCGTGCCTCGGGCTCCGGGTCGTCCAGCAGCCGTCCCGCCGACCAGACCGGGCGGGGAGCGCGTTCGTCTTCGGCCGGGCGGGCGAAGGCGACCGAATAGCGGGCATGGTGTCCTTTCTGCAGGTCCGGCTCCTCGCTCGCGGGAACGAGTGCCTGCAGATGCGTGGCTGCCTCGACGTCCTCCAGCCCCGTGTAGACCGCGGTCAGCTGGGCGCCGCCGTCCGCCCAGGGATGGACGTCGTCCGGTTCCCACCAGCGGTTGCGCCGCCCGTCGAGCGGATCGGTCAGCAGTCGCAGCGCGTCGATGAAGTTCGACTTACCGGCGTTGTTCTCCCCCACGACGACCGTGACGCCCTGACGCAGCGGAACGTCCATGTCCAGCAGCGACTTGAAGCCCTTGGCCGTGACTTTCCCCAGATGCAACTTCTCCCCCACTTTCCCCAAGAGCGGGAGCGTACCGGCCGAGCCATGCCCTCGGAGGGCGTTTGGGCCGGTCCGCTGAGTTGCTCGGCTCGTCTTCGACGCGGCTGCATCGGTCCGGCCGTGGCAGTCACCCGGGTGGCCGATGGTCTGGGTGGAAGGCATGGTGCGTGACGTGGACGCTGCCGGAGCCGATGCTGGCCTCCCCGTGCCTGATCCTGCTCTGCTGCCGGGGTGGCCGGCGAGCCGAAATTATGGACAGGGTTTGGTCAGCGGCGGCCGGTGGCCAGGATGACGAGGAACTGGCCGCCGCCCGCCTCGATGTCGGCGGTCACCGGCAGCCCCGGTACCAGTCGGGAGAACCGGTCCACCAGCCAATCCGCCGCTTCTTGGGCGTCCCGCCTGGTCGGACAACGGCCCACCATCTCGCGGCCCCCCTTGCGCTCCAGCCTCGCGGCAACGGTGATCAGCGGCGCGGGGTCGACCACGTACAGGCGGTCCGGCCAGGCGATGACCACCTTGACCGCGCAATTACGGCTGTTGCACCCACGGTGCGCGAGCCGCTCTGCGACCTTGGCCTCGCGGTCCGGCTGTCAACGCTCGCCCCCTGCAGGTCGTTCACCGACTTGTCGGGGTCGACCGGTTCATCGCACACCCAGCACCGCCAGCCGTCACGCTCGGCCGCATCATCAAGGAGACTCATCGGAGCAAGCAGGTCAGGCCGCCCTGGGGCGCGGGATCCACGCCGGCCGTCCGGGGACGGCTGGCAGCCTGGTGTTGTCCAGCGGGTCGAGGGCCCGCCCCGCGCGGCCCTCGCAGCGGCGCAGAGCTGCGAGGGTGACCGTGGTCGGAAGAGTGATCAGCGCCAGGTGCGTCCAGGTGGCTTCCCGCTCGGGGTGCTCCGTGAAGTGCTCGCGCAGCCGAGCGGCGATCGCGGGGCCCGTACGGTGGACGCTGCCGACGTACCGAACCGTCCGTGCGGCGGTGCAGGGGAGGTAGATGCCGGTGCGGACGTTCGACCAGTAGCCATTGCTGGTCACCTCGGTGGTCGGCACGATGAGCGGGATGGCGACGCCTCGCACGACGCCGCCACTGGCGGAATCGAGGCGCATCAGCGCATCCAGGTGGTCCGCGATGTCTGAAGTGAGTTCCACAGGCTGGCGGGCGATCAGGCTGCTCACAGGTCCGCCCCCACGGTGTCGCCTTCGCCGTACTCGAGGTTGCCGCTGAAGCTTTGCCCAATGATCTCGTGGCGCATCTCCCAGTTGCGCACGAGCTTGGCCGCGTTCTCCAGGTCGGGGGCGATCGTGCCACGCGGGTCCTTCCAGCCGCGCTGCTGGACGATGGTGGGAATCTTGTCGTCGTCGCTGCGCCCCTCCATGATTCCCAGGAGAGTGGTGACGTCAGCCACCATGCGGCGCAGCTCGTCGCCGTCCTCGGCGAGCATCGCGGATGCGGACTGGTCCTCGACCGCGTCGTCGGAGGCGAGCGCGAGCGTCCGCAGGTTCGGAGCGGTCATCGTCTTGTCGTCCGTCGGGGGTGTGGTCAGGTCAGCGGCGCACTGGTCCTTCTCCAGGCGGCGCACCGGGTAGCTGCGGCGCCCGTCGAAGATGGCCTGGGCGAGTTGCTCCAGGCCCTGGGTGGTGGCGGCGAGGAAGGCCAGCAGCTGGCCGGGCTCCTGGGCTTCGCCCTTCTGGGCGTTGAGCGCGCTGCGCTCCAGCAGGACGGTGTCACCGGTGCCGCAGGTGAGGTAGAACGCGCCGCGCAGCGCGATCTGCTGGGTGGCGGGTCCCATCGGCGGGATGTCCGTGTTGCCCCTCGCGCGCTGGAGCCTGGCTGCGGCAAGCTCGGCGCGGGCGTCGGTGAGGATCTCTTCGATGGGCCTGATGTCGACTCCCATGCTGCGCAGGCCCTTGCCGTTCAGGGCGCGCTCGAGGGCGGACTGGCGGCCGGCCTGCCCGGGGACGGCGCGGGCGATGACGGCGGCGGTGAGGAAACTGCGGGCTCTGGTGCGGTCGCGGCCGACCACGCCGCGGGTGCGCAGCGCGGCGGTGATGTGTCGGTCGCCCGCGGTGTCCGTGTCCAGCAGGAGGGTTGCGGCGACGAGAGCGGCGATGTCGTCGCGGTATGCGATGTGGGTGGGGATCTCGGTCGGGTTGTCGAACCAGCGGCGGGTCTCGGCGGCACTGGTGCCGGGGTGGGTCTTCAGGAAGCCCTTGGCCTGGAGGCTGTCGAGTACGGCCGCAGCGCGGATCTGCCAGGCGGTGTCAGAGCTGAAGGGGGTGGGCTGCTCGATGTGGTGCTGGGCGACGATGCGGCGCCTGGCCTCGGCGAGGGAGACGTCCTTGACGTTAAGGACGATCCTGGTGGAGGGCATGACCGCGCGGACAAGCATGAGGCGTTCGCGTTCGGTGATCGGCCCGGGCTCGGGGGCGGTGATCTTTCCGGCGATGCCGAGGAGGTTGGCGCGGTGCTTCTGGAGGGGGTGCTCGCGCAGCTCGGTGGCGTTGGTGGGCACCTTCTCCAGCGCGGCGAGGACCTTGGAGGCGGTCATACCCTCCTTCTCCTGGATGAAGTAGGTACGGCCGTAGCAGTCGCCAGTCTCCAGGCCGCCGATCGGGACGCGGCCGGGGAAGCGCAGGAGGAAGGGAAAGAGAGTGCCGCCGATCCGGATGCCGTGCGCGCAAATGTCCGCGCCGTACTTGTTCCTCAGCTCGATCTCAGCGTCGATCAGCTTGATCTGGTCGAAAAAGAACGCGGTGCCCTTCTCCTTGTCCAGTCCCAGATGCGGATCGGTCAGATCGAGCATGCACGCGGCGGTGCCGTTCTCGGCGTACGTGGTGTAGCGGGGCATCTTGAATCCGCCGGACCAGCGTTGTTCGTCCATGCGCAGGTTCTCCGGAGCCCGCACGAGACCTGCCACCAGGATGTCGGTATTGACCGACTGGGCGATCACGCCGGGGGCCAGCAACTCGAAGCGGCGCCGCTTGAGCTGGTCCAGCATGTGCTGGGGGTTCGCGATGGTCAGCGGAATGGTGGAGGCCGACTCCGGGGGGAGGCCGGCACTGATCAGGGCCTCGCGCAGAGCCTTGTGCTGCGCCCACGAGAGGGGTTTGATCTGCTCGGCGCGGAGGCGCAGTTCGGCGTCTTCGGAGATGGTGTCGTTGACCGTGAGGTCGGTCATGAGGGTCTGGTTCACCGTTGTCTTCCGCGGGTCGGGGCGTGCGGGTCGAGCACGCCGGTGAGGGCGTGCGATCAACGCACGAGCAACGGTGCCCCGGACGTTCCCAACCTCGCGGTCCCGGGTCTCGGGCCGGTTGGCCGGAGCGCGCTCGGGCCCGGACCCAGAGTTCGGCAGCCACGGCAGGGCCGTGCGGTTCTCGTCGCCGCGTGAACAGGATTCACACGGCGGCGCCTTGGGCGTTCCCGGCGAACTATCGCCAGCTGAAGGGAAGGTAACAGTCTGTTAGGTCGGGAAGCAATACACCGTCAGTACAGCAGGTCAGGACCCCCTCTACAGCGGCTCAAGCAGCGACATGGGCGAAAGCGAGCACGCGCCGGGCACGCTGACCAGCCGTGGTCGGGGCTGGACGCGTCACAGCCGGACCTTGGTCGGGGCGATGGTCTGGTTCTAGTGGTCGGGCCGACCACCGCGAAATTCGGGTTATCCACAGGCCGAAACATGATCGGCAGGTCCGCGAGTAGTCCCAGGACCAGGTGCCGTATTCGCCGTCGGGGTTCGACCCGGGCAAACCGGCCTGCGATGCGGTCCATCAGGCTCTCGAACGCTTCCTGCCAGCGGGCAGCGTCTACGCTGTGACCTGCGGCTACCGCGTGATCGTTTGTCTTCGCACACCGATGATCAACGGTGGCCGCACCTGCCAGTGCCAGCAGGGCGGAACGGCTCGTCGAAGGAGACGCAGTGCTGGGATTGCTGGGCTTCTACGACGAACTCGACACCAGCTCCGGCCAGCCGAACGGATCGATCCGCGACGCCGTCCGGCCCGTCGGCGAGCCGGACGAGGCGGACCTGGTGTCCTACCTGGACGCCGGGCACGTCCTGCTCGACGTCATGGAAGCCGGACACGACGTCATCACCGGCAGCACCCACCCGCGCTCTCCGGGATGCTCGTCCCTGGTAACCGACGGCACCTGGTTGTGGCGCCAGGACTTCCCGCACTACCTGGAAACCCACCACGTCTCGCTGCGCCAGACGTTCCTCGACCACGTCCGCAGCCTGAACTACCAGATGCCCACCATCACCGTCGCGCAGTTCGCCCCGCACTACAACGAGACCATGCCCCTGGTCGGCTGGGCTTCGGCCGTCCCGTGGCGATCGACGGCGACCACGCTTGTGCCTGAACCACGAGCAGTGACCAGCAAAGCCCAGTTCGAGGCGGCGATGCTGACCCAGGACCGGAACCGGCCGCAAGGCAGCTGGGGCAAACGGCGCAAGCCACGGAAAGCATAGGCACCAGCAGCGCAATGAGACGGTGCCGCTGCGCGCCCCGCTCCGCTACCAGTCGGCCACGGCCCGCAGGACCACGGCGTCAGAGGTACGCGCATACTCCCACGAGTACAGGTGGTACGCCTCCTTGGGCTCATCGAGCTGGTGA
Organism: Streptomyces sp. NPDC005423; assembly: GCF_040606415.1. Taxonomy (NCBI): domain Bacteria; kingdom Bacillati; phylum Actinomycetota; class Actinomycetes; order Kitasatosporales; family Streptomycetaceae; genus Streptomyces; species Streptomyces sp. NPDC005423. Next base: position 10,554 of record NZ_JBEXET010000061.1, read on the forward strand.
TGCGACCGCAGCGCACAGACGAGCAGCTCGCTTTCTTCGACCCTGCCCGGCCATTCCTCCGGGGCCGGCATACCGTTCTGGCGGCGGTTTGGATTTCTCACCACCAGACCGGTGACCCACTCAGGAGGTGCACCGCCGGATTCCGCCTCGTCCCAGAACACGTCGCTGTGCGAAACGAGGTAACCGACGACCTCCAGCGGAACCCTCTGAACCAGGCGATGCCGGATGATGGCCGGGCTGGTCAGCGGACGGAAGTAGCTGAACTCAGCGGCGTCGAACTGCTCGAACAAGTGCCGGATCGGCTGGAGGTCCACGGGGATTCCGGGCAGCTGGAACGACAGATGGCATTGGTAGACCGACCGGAAGCGGTGGCTGGCGATGTTGGCGGTGAGGGTGTAGAAGCCTCCGCCCTGGCATGTGTCGAAGTAGACGATCTGTTCGGTGTGGTGCGCCTTCTCCAAGCTCTCTTCGCGCTTCTTCCAGGCACGCAGCGCTTCAACGAACTCGCGGGCGCCAGCGCCGTGCCAGTTCGCGCCGGACTGCTGGATGTTCCATCGCGGCTCACCGCTGATCCACCCCATCGAGTCCAGCCCGCACAGCAGCTCCACAATGCCGTCCTCGTTGAACACGCTGACTTGCGCGTCGAGGGAGACGCCGCTGCCGCTGCCGAACGCCCAGTCCACGTCGGGCAGCTCCTGCACGAGGACGAACTCCCCGAAGCCGCCCCCGGACGTGACGTACGGCAGCGGTTCCAGGTCAGCGCCGAGCAGCCGCGCCTCGGCACCTGGCAGGTCCGTGGCCGGACGGCGCCGACGCCGGGGTTTCGGGGCAGCGGCGAGGTGCACGCGGCCGTGGGTGATCAGTTCCTCCCGCTTCACCTGCAGGAGGTTGACCAGCGACCTTGGTGTGCGCAGGACCTGGGTCAGCTCCTCTTCGCCGAACAGCAGGATCGGCCCCCGGTCCCGTCGCACTCGCAGATCCTCCACCGCCGATTCGGTGAAGCCGTTCACGCTGATGATGACGCCGAGGACAGAAGAGGAGGCGGCCCGATCCAGCCGTGACCGGACAGAATCGAAAACGTCGGCGTCGGCCGGCCCGTTGTGCCACTTGGCCTCGATCAAGTACCAGGTGTCCCCGTAGCGGGCCACCAGGTCCGTCTGCCGCGGTTTCGCGATCGACGCGTTGCGGTCAACCCGGAAGTGCGCCCGCCGGAACAACTCCTCCAGCAGCACCTCCAGCTGATAGCCCCGCCTGTGCGCGGACGACAGCGATCCGAGCCGATTGAACTCCGCGAGCAGCGACGAACTTCCCGCCCTGACGTGTTTCCCCTCACCGGACGCCATCGGCTCCCTCCCTCTCCCAGTCCTCAACGACGGACTCTTTCAGCTCCACCGCCGCGTCAGGGACAGTTCTTGATCAAAGGGCACGTGACCAGCGTGACCTTCTCCGTCAGCACTGAGACAACTCAGGCTTGTGCGCATTGAGGGCCACTGCCGGATTCCCCCGTTCTCTGCCACCATCTGCCCATGGTTGGCAGCAGCGATCGTTCAGCGCTTCGCGCTCTGCTCGACACAGCCGTCGCGCCTCTCAGCAACCTGACGCACACCGTGCTTAGTCATGCCTTCGAGCGACTGGGTATGCCAGCGATTCCCGAGGACGCCGGCAGCAAGCGGGTACGGGTTGAACAGAGCCTCCAGCAGGTACCCGACGCTGAACTACCGCGACTGGCTCAACGCGTCCTACAGCAGCAGGACTTCCCCTTCCCTGTGCGCCCGTCGCTCCGCCATCGACTCGAAGACCTGCTGTGGGAAGAGGGCGCACTACCCGGCATACCCAAGAAGACCCGCCGTGAACTGGCGCGCGCCCTGTATCTCCCGGAGCTCACCCAGCACCATGACCGCTTCCTGCAGCTGCTCGATCGCCTCTGGGTAATCGAGGGACCGGACCTTTCCTTCAACGAACTCAGCGCGCTGCTGCTGAACGGGACGCGACCGGTGACGCTGAAGGACCTCATCGAAAAGCACGTCTTCCGCAACGAGAAGGACTGGTCGGCCGAGCAGCTTTTCGAGAGCCTCGGTGCGTTCGAGGCAGGGAACGCCAGGTTTGCCCGCTTCCTGGAAGGACTTGTCTCAGCGGACGTTCTCCTGGACGAACATCTGCAGGAGAAAACAGCCAACACGATCAACGATCACCTCCGCGCCCATGGGATCGAGTTGCGGCAGACCGGCAGCGATGGCTGTTCACCCTGGTGTCGACGCGTCTGCACATCAACCGGAAGCCGAAGAACATCATCTTCGCTTCCCTAGCGAAACCGGACATTCGTTTCCGATCCTCGGTGGACAACGACATCGAGATCGTCGGCGGGCGACCGGGCGCCACCCTTGTCTATGACCGGGAGATCCCTGTCGAGGGTCTGCGTTGGCGTGACCTGCACAGCTGGTGGCAAGACACCCACAAGTTCAGCAGCGAGAGCGACGCCGCTGAAGATCTCTACTAGCGGCTCCTCAGGAGCCTGCCGGGCAACTCGCCCGGCCAAAGGAACCTTTTCACGGCATACCGCACGGCTCACCCGTTCTGCGCGGATGACCTTGCCCTCCTGCCCGAGGTATGGCTGCACTGGGATCCCAAGACTGTCGAGGAACGCGGCCCCGAAGCGTTGCTGCGTTCCCGCATGGACTTCCTTCTGCTCCTGCCCTTCGGACAGCGTGTCGTCCTGGAGGTCGATGGGGTGCAGCACTACACGAGCGACGACGGCCACACTCCTGACACCACCAAATACGCGGATATGGTCTCCGCCGACCGGGATCTCAAGCTCAGGGGCTACGAGGTCTTCCGCTTCGGCCCCGACGAACTGAAACGGCCCGAGGACGCCAAGAAGCTTCTACTCCAGTTCATCCCCGACATGTTCAGCCGCTTCAAAGTCAAACTCTGACGCCACGCAGCACTCGACACCTCCTGCGGTACCCGACTGCTATCGGCGGCGCGGTGCGGTGGCCCGGATCTCCGCCAGGACGATGCCGGTCACCGGGTCACGGTGCACCGGGACGTACAGGCCCCAGTCGCCGTCACCGGCCGTGAGCCAGCCTCCACCCCACGGGACGTCGGTGGTCGCCAGCACGCGACCGGCGAGCGGGCCACCCAGGAGTTGGACGATCACAGCGGTACCTCCACCCGGCGGGACTCTCCCGCCTCACCCCTTGGTGGGGCTCGACACCGGAAGGACAGCACCAGGGCGCCAGCGACCTCCGTCCCGGCCTCCGCCGCCGGGCTGACGGCGGCTGAGGCGCGGCGGCCCCGACCGACGCGCGTTTCGGCATGAGCGCGCTGGGCTGGGCTGCCGGGCTCGGCGTCACCGGCATCTTCATCAGCCTCACCGTCGGGTCCCTCGTCACCGCCTCCGACGGCCACGGCTTCTCCTACTGGCTGTTCATCGCCCTGCTCGTCGCCTGCAACATCGGCGCCTTCTGCGTGACTCCCTACGCCATCGTCCGCGGCACGGTCGGGCGCCGCTGGTGACCCGTCGCGTACCCGTCAGCCTCCGGGGCGGACGAAGTGGCCGGAAGCCCGGATCGCCCCCGCCGGCGCTGACACACTCGGCACCGTTGTGATCACCGCGTATCGACGGAGGACACGTTGAGCCAGCAGGAGCAGCCCTGGCAGCCGGGTCCGAACGATCTGCCCTTCACCGCCCATCTGATCCAACCCGCATGGTGACCGGCACCTTGGCTTCAACGACGTCGAGGGCCGCTTCTACCGGCTGTGGCAGCACCGGCAGCCCGAGCCGCTCCACACCGGCGACGCCATCCTGGTGCGACCCAGCGACATCGACCAGATCATCAAGTTCTCCATGATCTGGGTGAAGAACCACCCCACCCACCCGCGCAGCAGTGACCTGTCGGACGAACTCGCCGCCGGGGCCCAGGCAGTCGTGCTGCACTTCGCCCAAGCCGCCCAGGCCCCCGTACAGCGCTAGGCCGGCCCCTCGGACGCTGCGCCCCACCGACCGAGGAACTCCTCCAGGGCGCGGCGCTGCTCTCCCTCGCGGGCGATCTGCTGCGCGAGCACGTCACGGTCGATGTACGGGTCGACGGCCGCGAGGGACCAGGCGCTGGAGTTCGGCCGGGTCCAACGCCTCCACCTCCCACTGCACCGGGCGACGGGGGTCGAAGCCGTAGCGGTCGGCGAAGGCCGGCCACCTCGGGTCACCCTGCTTGCCCTCGGTGGCGGGCAGCTCGTAGGCGCGGACCTGGTCGTAGGTCAACAGGACACGCTCCGTCCGGCGCCAGCAGCCGGTGCGCGCCACCCAGTCCCGCTCAATGTCCTCACCCGAGCAGTCAAAATCACCGGCGTTTCTCCGGGGCGCCGCGAGCGTGCGACTGGAGTTTTCGCAGCTCAGGAGCGGTCCCGAGCACTGTAGCGGATGCAACAGGTGTGGTGCACGAAGCTACTCGCCTTGATCGTCTTCTGCCGCCGACTCGCCCCGACCGATCCTCCTCGCCACTCCTTGCAGGGCTCGCAACAGCTCCCGCTCGGCGTCTTCGGCCCTGAACTCGATGTTCCACTGACGGACGTCGTCCACCAGCCCTCGATCTCTGCGGCGAGCCGCTCCCGCAGCAGCCCGGGACGGAGTGCTTCGACCTCGACCGAGATGTGCGGGTCGATGCCCTCGCGCAGGCACTCCTCGCGGTAGCGGGCGAAGTTGACGTCCCGGTGTTGACGTCGTGGGTGACCGCGCCGACTGCCGGTCCTGGTTGGTGAGGAGACGCCCGATAGGTGCTGGAGATGACCACGACCGCTCCCACGGCTATCGTGAAAGGAAGGCACCGCTGAGTTCCGCCACCGTGAAGGCGAGGTGTGCTCATGTCGGAACAGACCGGTAAGCCCCCTCCTCGAAACGTTGCACTGTCCCAGGATCCCCTGGTCGACCAACTCCGGCCCTTGCCGACCGATCGTCCGCCTGAGGTTGTCGAACTGCTTGGATTCATTGGCCGGGACACCGAGGATGGATATTGGCGTCTGTACCTTGACACGGCCCTCGACACCTATCTCAGGATCTCCGAGTCCGATGTCGTTACGACAGGCGAGAAAAGCCCGGGTGACGATGTGCTCGCCCCTTCCCGTGTCACGGTGAAGTCCGCGGCGACGGTGGAGAAGGTCGGGACGGTACCGCTGGATGCCCAGGCGAGCTTTCTCCAGGGCAACTACACCGCGGCGACGTTCTCCACAGCGACCGCGTTCCGCATGCCAGCGATGGATGTCCGGTCACGACGTCTTCGTCGTGCGGCGGATGCGGAGAAACCGGATTATCCGGTGTCCAACAACCCCTATCTCTGCGTGCCGCAAATCACCATCGAGCTGCACCAGTCTTGTTATTGCACGATATTTTGCCAAGTGCTCCCCGCGCGATGACCCCGCTGTTGACTGGCCAGGACCACTCGCCTCGACGGATTCTGGCCCATCTTGCCGACACCGGCCTCATGCCGTCAGGCGTACGCAGTGCGGCGGACATCGTGGTCACCAAGTGCACCAGCCGGAACTCCGGTTACCTGGTTGAGTGGGTCGGCGGCGAAGCCTGGTTCCTGAAGTTTCCGCAAAGCCTGGAACAGGCAATGACGGCGCGTCACGAGGCGGCCGTCTACCGCGCACTGTCGGCGACGGACTTTCATCAGCTTACTCCGCGGCTGATCCACTATGAGCCAAGCCCGATGTTGCTCGTACTCCAGGGATTTCCGCACACGGATCCGTCCGACCCCCTGTTGATTAGCTCGCGACGGTCACTGGTACGAGCCGGTCGGCTGCTCGGCCGCACGCTCGCACTGCTGCACGACCTCCCCCACGGCGACGACGACCCGCCGGCCCTCCCCCCGCCTTCCCTTCGCATGGACCTGCCGCCGCTGGGCCTGCGCGCGCACCTGGGCGGCGCTGCCTCGGAACTGATTCGCCTGGTACAACAGGACGCCGCACTGACCGGCTCCTTAGCCCGATGCCGCGACAACTGGGGCCGCAACGGCTGGACCCATGGTGAGATCAAATGGCCGCATTGCCTGCTGTGCCGGGCAGCCGACGAGGACACCGTGAGCCTGGTCCGCCTCGTGGACTACGAGTTTGCTGGAGTCGGTGACCCAGCCTGGGACATCGGCTGTGTCTTCACCTCGTACCTCGGCTCATGGCTGGCCTCGATGCCCTCGCCGACGGCGGCGACCGCCGAGTCGATGGTCTGCCGCTCCGCGTTGTCCACGCGCGACGTCCAGGAGGCGGTGACCGCTCTGTGGCGCGTGTACGCAAGGCAGCGCGGGCTGTGCAATGACGAGCGCTGGGCCGTACTGGAAGCCGCCCTGAGCTACACCGTCGCCGGCCTGCTGTGGAGAGTGTTGGAGTCCTGCGTGACGCAGAGCGATCTGCCACCCCGCGCCGTGCTGGCACTCCAACTGGCGCACAACCTCGCCCATCGTCCGCGCGAGGGGGCCAGGCACTTGCTTGGCCTCCCACTGACCTGACGTAGAGGGACGGAGCGGGCTATGCCAACCTACCGCGATCAGCTGGACCAACTCACCCGCTGTGTCCGCGTCATGAAGGGCCCGGCATTCTCCTGGTTCGGACGCCGGGTTTCAGCGACGACCGCAGAACCCGGTGCGGACACTGCAGCGGATCAGCTGCAGTCGCTCCTCGCCCGCTACCTCTACAAGTTCTACTACGTTACGGGCGCTCCCGTACCGACCGGCGTCCGGCTCGCGCAGGTCGGCAGCCAACTTGACGGAGAACTGGTAGATGCGATTGGCGTCGGTGCTGCGGGTACCGGCCCCTGGGAGGGTGGCTGGAGGGTCGCCGGTCGTCATCCCGACGGCATAGTGGTCGAACGCGAGGGCATCGCGTTCCTCGTACCGCCTTGCGACACCGACCCGAATCGGCAGGAACTCGCCGGGTCACTGGCGGTCCGGCAGCCCTCGTTCCTGCGGGCGGCGCAGCCGGGATTCTGCTTCGTACTCGGAGACACTACTTTCCCGGCGCCGCACTCTGGGCGCACCAGGTTCTACTGGAATCTCTTCCCAGATGGGGCCCCCGCCCTCGCCCGCGCGCTGACCGGTGAACTCAACGATTGTGCTGTCCCATTTTCCCTGAAGCTAGTCAACTCCGAGGACGGCTACACACGGTGTGACGCGGCTGTCCTCCTCGTTCCCGACGAGCACCTGCCGACAACACTCGAAGTTGTGGCCCGACGGCGCACGGACATGGCCTGGGCGCTCAAGGACGGCGTTCCCGCGCTGGCCAAACGCCTCGCCCCGGGCATCGCCGCAGCGGAGGATCCGGGAACTGGCGAGAGCTTCGGCCAGCACTGTTGCCGGCTCCTGGCGGAGGCGCTGTGCGCACCGGAGGTGCTGGCGGCACGGGGCGCGCAACGCCGCACCAATGCGCTCGCCCACGTACTGGAGACGAACGGCCTGCCCGTCACCGAACCGTACCTGCGGGTCGGCTCCGCCGATCGGCTAGTACTTCCGCAGCCTCAGAATAGCCAGCACCACAGGCGCGCGACCGACAACCACGATGCGGCGCCAGCACTGGTCCCTGCTGCGGCCCGCATCGGCGAGCTGCTCCTCGATGAGGCGCTCTGGTCTGACGACGCCTGTACCTGGCTGGTGCCGCGTGCAGGGACACCTGAGGGTTCGGCAGTCGGCAGTCGGCGGTCGTGGTCCACGGCGGGCGCTGACGTCTACGGGGGCGCGGCGGGCATAGCGTACTTCCTGGCCGACCTTGCAGCCGTCCTGGATGATGTCCGTTTTGCGCGAGCGGCCACCGGGGCTCTCCGCTATGCGGCCCACGAGGTCGACCGCAGTATGCGCCCCCAGGACGCGACGTTCCACCTCGGCTGGACCGGCGTGGTGTATTGCCTACTCCGGGCCGGTGACCGGTTGAGGCGCCCGGACTTGATCTCGTGGGGGGAACGGATCGCGCGCGAACGACTTGGTAAGGACACGATCTGCGGGACCAACGACTGGCTGGGCGGACTTGCAGGCAACATCACCGGATTGCTCGCCCTCGCCCGCGAAGGACTCGCTGGCCCTCTCGTCGAGACCGCAGACCGCCTCGGTCGCACCCTGCTGGCGCGAGCGACCGGCACCGACGGCGTCCGCACCTGGCCCCCAGACGTGCGCCGCCACCGCACCGCGCCCCTGACTGGCATGGCCCACGGAGCTGCCGGGATCGCGCTGGCCCTGACCGAACTCGCGGTGGCCACGGGCAACCCCGTATACAGTACGGCTGCGTTCGAAGCCGTTGCGTACGAGCGCCGGTGCTTCTCCCGCACCCAGCTCAACTGGCCTGACTTGCGGCGGGAGTCCGCAAGGGACGGAACGCGCGGCGGCCGACGGTACGCGGTCGCATGGTGCCATGGGGCGCCCGGGATCGCGTTGGCGCGGGCATCGATGTGGCTGTGGACGGGAGACGACGAGCTGCGCGCCGAGGCTGAGCTTGGGCTGGAGACGACCTGGCGCTCGCTTGACTGGCTGATCGGAGACAGGATGGAGCGTATGGTGCTCTGCCACGGCCTGAGCGGCAACCTCGCGGTCGTGCGGCAATGCGAGCGCCAAGGTCTGGTGGCAGGGCAGGAACACCAGGCGAGCACAACCGCAGTCGCCCGCCACCTACAGACCGTCGCCAGCCTCACAAGCGGCGACGGTAGTACGTCTCGGTGGGCGCGGGAGACTCCCTCACTCTTGACTGGTGTAGCCGGAATCGGACAGGTTCTCCTCCAGGAGGCCGGGGCGTCCACCTCCTGCCTTCTTGTGGCCCCCACCGCAGGCCCGCTACCTTCCGAACTTGGCGACAAGACCCAACGGGCCGTGCCGTCAAAGGCCGATGTCTGAGGCAAGTTGCCCCAGAGCTGAGATCACCAGCCCACCGTCGTGCGGGGGTTGCGCGCTACCAGGTCGTGCCTCGCCGTCTCACGGCTGCCGCTGGGGGCGGCAGAGACGTAGAAGGGCGAACTGGCGGCATGCCCCGGAAGCGACACGCACGCTACGAAGAGAAGACGTGCTGGACGCTGCACGGTTGCGCCTCTTCCGTGATCGCACAGATCGCCGCTCGTAGGGCCTCCACCTGTGCTTTTGTGCGGCGGCCCCATTTTACGGAGCTAGCGCTGTAGTCCGGCATACCTCCAGTGAACGCCAGAGGCAGGGGGGAAGTCATTGCTTCGCCCGGCCAGCCGGTTCCCTGCCGCTCAGCGGCTGGGAACCGGGTCTGCTCGTCTCAGCTGGCTCCTGCGCTCACCCGGGCGGGCTGGCTGCGCGGTCGGCCTGGCGGTTGAGCTGGGCCATGAGCTCGCGGTTGGCGGCGCGGGCGGCGGCGAGGTCGTCGTCGCATTCCTGGAGTTTCAGTTCCAGGTCGATCGCCTGCTGTTCGAGGGTGGTGATCCGGGCCTTGAGCTGCTCAGTGTCGTCTGCGCCTCCGATGCCCACCTCGCGCCAGACCTGTTCGCCGAGCGCTTCGCTGAGGCGCTGTTCGAGGCGGCGGACCTGGGCGGCGAGGCGGGCGGTGCGGGCGTCGGCAGCCGCGAGGTCGGCTTTGAGCGAGGCGCGGCTGACAGCGGGGCCGTGGCCGCCGAGGGCGGCGGCTGGCTCGGCGGCCTGGGCGTGGATCTGGGTGAGGAGGTCACGGTGGCGGTAGAGGAAGGTGCGGTCGACGCCCGCGCGCTGGGCGATGGCGGTGACGCTGATGTCCGTACCGTTCTTCGCGGCGTCGGTGAGTGCGGCAAGCACGCGCTGGCGGCGGCGTCCGGTGTCGGCGCGGCGGCCCTCGATCATGGCCTGGACGGCGGGGGCGGTCATGCGGGCCGCTCCGGTCGCAGGTCGGGCAAGGGCTGGCGGATGCGCGGCATGCCGAGGAAGTTCTGCCGGGTCTGGCGCACGACCGCGGCGGCCTTCTGGATCTCGGCGCGTTCATCCTCGGTGAGCTGGTCGACGTCCTCGGTGACGCGCTGGATCAGGCGCCTGATGCGGGTGATCTCCGCGTCGGACGGGGCGGCTTCGGCGCGGGCCCAGTCGTCGGCCTCGGCCATGGACCGCAGCTTCTCGCGCTGCCGCAGCAGGTCGTCCAGGTAGGAGCGGAGATCGGGGAGGTAGGAGACGTCGGTGGAGAAGTGGTCGCAGCCCACGCAGCGGAAGCGGAGCGGGCAGGCCCCGCCGCCGGCCGCAACGTTGGACGGCTCGGAGCAGGTGCCGAAGGGGACAACGACCGCGCCGACGGCCCGGCGGGTGCGCTCGGCGTCGAGGACACTGGTGACCGCGCCCCAGATCCGGGTGCCGTGGCGGTCGAACTGCGTGTTGGTCACGCGCTCCACCGCTTCCCGCAGCCGTACTTCCTTGACGCGTAATACGTCCGGGTTGTCTCGAAACTTTCATGATCCATGAGCTCGGCCAGCACGTCGACGGGGATCCCGGCGTCGGCATGGCGTTGGGCAAAGGAGTGCCTTGTGTCCGCAGAGGCCGTGTGCGGGCGAGCGCGTGTTGCTATTGAACAGCGGGGACTCACTCGACAGGTTCGCGACGTTCGTTGCCGTCGGTGTTGCATTCCATGCCCTTTGATGTGACGCGCATCACTCGTTGGGCCTCAGATCTCGATCCGCCGCTTCCACCACGGGAGGTCTCGCGGGGCGAACGGGTCATTGACTGTGCGGGCGATGATTCGTTCGTCGAGAGGCCCAAGTTCTCTCCGCAGCTCTCGTCGAGCCCGCGGGCGGAGGGCCCAGGTGACGCGCTCAAGCAGAGTTCTGACGTGGTGGCAGCCGCTGCAGAGGTTCCAGTCGTCGTGCCCGTAGTCGGGGGCCGGGTCCCGGTGCGGGCGTTTGCCTGAGTATGCCCATCGTCTGAAGGCGCCGGCGACGGAACCAGGGGGCAAACCGTGTCCGCGTTCGAAATCCGCGATCTGACGGTTGGCGGAGAGGGAGAGACCTCGTATGACTGGAGGCCGTTGAATCACTGCAGGCCGGCCGTATGCGTTGCGCCGCGGTTGCTGTGACCTGATCTCGCCCGGTGATCGGCGAGGCATGGGGGCTTCCAGGGGAACCGGTTGTTCGGAAAGTGTCCCGTTGACCATAGCGACGTGCGGCCAGTGGGCTCAAGAGCGTCGAACACGCGATCCTCCTGGGTGCTGCCGTCGGTGCTCAGGCGGTCTGGGCGGCTTCGTTCTTCTCTCGTTCCGCGAGGAACTCATCGAGGAGTTGGAAGAGGACCTCGATCGCGCGGGCTTCGTGATCGGGCGGCAGGTTCCAGGGGTTGTCCCAGCCGCCGGGCAGGGCGATGTGCAGGACTTGGCTGGGCCACGCATGGTTGCAGCGCTGTCCTCGGCGGGCAACGAGCCACTCGTGCCATCCCGACAGCCCCGGCGCCCTGTGCCGTGCCGAGCTCTGGTCGTATCCGGTGAGGAACGAGGTCAGCGCGTGGAAGGAGGAGCGGCCGACGACCATCCCGGGCCGCTTTCCGACGCTGGCGAAATACTCGCGTTCACTCATCTCGATGAGTTGGGTCATGAATCCGTTCTCTCGCGTGATTGCGGTGGTGGCCTGGAGTCTCGCGGGTCTGGCCGGAGGTGGTGACGGGTCAGGGACACAGCCAGCAGTAGAGGCGATCGCCTCGGGCGACCGCTCGGCCGGCGATTTCGGAAAGCCCGTCCAGGAAGCCGGTCAGGTCTTCTGGATCAGCCTCGTGGCGGAACACGCCTTCGACGGTCGACCAGTTGGTGGCGATGTCGCGCAAGGACCTGCCGTCGCGAGTCGCGAGCGCATCACGAAGGGCATTGGTCAGCGTGACCACCACCACTTCACCGTCCCCGACCATGCCGACGAGGCTGCAGTGCCGAGGGTCGGCCTCAACCTCGGCGGCGGACCTGCCGGTGATGAGTTCCTCGGCGGGCATCAGCACGAGCATTGGGTCGATCACCTTGACCACCAGCTGGTCGTAGCCGGTCCCACTTGGCTGATCATCATCTCGGACGACTGCCCGGAGTGCATCGTCGTCATCAGCAGCGGCGAAGTAGCCGTAGAGGACACCCATGGGCAGATGATCGCATCCGCTGCTGACAACACCGTTGGTCAGGACGGTTGCCTAACTGCAGGATCCGATCGTCGTGGTCCGGGCCGCCGGGAGCCGGGTCACTCGGCCGGCTGTCGTTGCCGATCTGCGGAGGTGCAGGATCTCTTCGTGCTGGGCGGCGAGCCGGGCCAGGGCCTGCGAGCGGAACTCGCTGAGCTCGTCGTTCACGTCCTCGGTGCGGGCCAGCCGTTCCTTGAGAGCGGCGATCTCGGCTTTCAACCGTTCGATCTGGGCAGCGCGCGGGTCGGGGATCCGCCCTGCTTGCTGAAGCATCTGCAGGCGGCGTTCGAACTCTTCGCGGAGGTGGGCATAGGGGCGGGTGCCGTAGAAGGCGGTGCGGTCGACGGCGGCTTCTCGGGCGAGGGTCTTGATGTCACAGGTGCCGCCGGGCGGGATCTCTCCGCGCAGGAGGCGGTCCATGGCCGCCCGGATGCGGTTCTCGTTCTCGGTCCGTTGTGCTGCTGTGATCCTCATGCGGAGTCCTCGTCGGATGGGCCAGTGGCGGCTGCGTCGATCTCGGCGACGACCCGAAGGGCCCGGTCGTAGTCGCGCTGCAGGCGGGCGTGTTCGGTCCGGCGGGTCTTGCCCAGGTCGCCGAGGAACGTCTTCGTGCGCTCCGCATGCTCGGCCCAGACGGGCCGGTGGCAGGGGTGGTGGGTGGCCTGCGGGCATCGGGCGGAGTCACACATCCCGACCAGTGGCCGGTCGGCGGTGGGGGTGCCGGCGAGTTTGAGGCAGAGGGCGCGGGAGGGGTCGGTGAACCAGCAGAAGTTCGCCGGTCCGATGTGCAGGGTCTTGGCGCGCTTGGTCAGCAGGTTCAGCACGTCCCGGTCACTGCGCTGGGTCCGGGGCGCCGATGCGGTGGCGGGTTCGAGCTTCTCGTCGACGCTGGCGAAGAACTCGGTGAGGCTGCGGGCGCCGGGCCCGGTCGGCAGAACGCCCTGCTGGAAATTCTGGAACTCGGCTAGGATCAACTCCAGGTTCCGGTCGGCTTCGTGCTTGTTGACCTCGGCGAGAAGCTCGGCCTGCGCGCCGCCGGGGCGCGAGGCATACCCCTCTGTTGTGGCGACGGCGCGCCTGTTCTCCACCTGGGGCGAGGTCGTCGACCCTGCCGCTGAGAAGCTCCTCGCTCCCACCGGCTGGACACGTCCCGACCCGGCGACCTACCCCTCCGGCGGTGAAGGTGCCGGCGGTGGTCAGGTCCTGTCCGGAGGCGCGGAACACCACCGAGTTGAGGGTGACGTTCAGGGCGTTCTCAAAGCGCTCGCCGGTGAACCGATTGCCGGTGGGGTTCTGCGGATCGTCCTTGCCGATCTCGAAGGTGACCTTGCCCCCGCCGGCCGGGACGGTGCCGGTCGCGGTCTGCTTCGGGGTGTCCTGGGCGAGGCCGACGGCCACCAGCAAGACGATGGTGAGGAGCATGGCGGCGCCGAGCCAGGCCAGGGCCCGGGAGGCGCGCAGGCCGTAGCCGGACAGCGCCCAGTACGCGGTCAGCAGCCCCCGTTCACTGCGGGGAATGTCGTCGGCGTTGCGGCGCATCTCCATCTCCCCGTAGTAGAAGTCCGCGGCCCCCGGCTCGTGCTTGCCGTCCTCGAAAGCCTTGCGCAGAGCCCGGTACACCGGAGCCAGTTGCAGCGGCCCCGCCCGTCCGGCGCCCAGGACCGCCGCGTTCCAGCCCCGCACTGCTCCCGGCTGGCTGGCGCGCCAGTGGTGTTCCTCCGCCAGGACGCGGCGCTCGGGGAACCGTACGGGCGGCCAGCACCGCCAGTGCACCTCGGGCGGAGCCGTGTCGAAGGTGCAGGCCCACTCCAGCCGGAGTTGGTCCAAATGCACGGTGCCGGCGAACAGGCATCCCGACAGATCGAGGTCGGCGAGGACCAGGTGGGCCGCGTCCACCCCTCGCAGCGACGCCACCCGCACCCTGGGGTCACGCGGGCTCGGAAAACGGCCTTCGGCGAGCTGTCGGCCGTTGGTGAGCACGAACGGATCCGGCTCGGCGGCGATCGTGAGGGGGTACTCGAACACCGCATGCGCGAAGTCCACCGTGGCATAGCGCAGGCGGATCTCCGCCGTCGATGACCAGCGAGTGCGACGGCACTCCAGACGGCGCGCAGCGAACGAGAGGGTCACCGGGCTACCGAAGGCCGCACCGGACAGCACAACCCGTCCAGCACACGCCAAAGGTCCGAGCTGGTCAGCTGCTACGAAGGTCGTCGACTCGAAGCTGACGTCGCCCTGGAAGGTCGCCGAGTTGAACGAGGTGTTGCCCTTGAAGGTCGCCTCCATGAACAGGGCGTCGCCCTGGAAGGTGGCCGAGGTGAACCTGGCGATATCCTTGAAGATCGCCATGAGGAACCCGGCGTCGCCCTTGAAGGTCGCCGCGTCGAACAGGGCGAATCCCTCGAAGGTCGTCAGGCCGAACTCGGCGCGGCTCTCGAAGGTCGCCGCCTTGAAGGTCGCCGAGCCGAACCTCGCGCTGCCCACCTCGAAGGTCGCCTCGCCGAACAAGGCGCTGTCCTTGAAGGTCGCCTGGCTGAACTCGGCTTGGCCCTTGAAGGTCGCCTGGTCGAACAGGGCATGGTCGCCCTCGAAGATCGCCGACTCGAACAAGGCCGCGCCCTCGAAGGTGGCCAATTCGAACTTGGCATGGCCGAGGCGGGGGTGCCCGGTTTCAGGGTCGCGGAGGGCGTTGAGGAGGGCATTGAGAAGGGATTCGGTGAAGTTGGTGCCCCGCTGGTCGATGCTGGCGCCAGGAGTCAGGACGGCCAGGTAGGCGTCGCGGTCGTCGTCGGCGAGGTGGGCGAGGCATACGGTGTGGCCGGGGACGTGGATGCCGCGGCAACCAACGAGGTCGGCAGCAGGGTCTGCACCGTGTGCGCAGTGCGGCCAGGGTGGCGGTTCGGATGTGCTCATGGTGCGGCGGCTCCACGGTGTCAGGGTGCCCGTATGGACGTCCTGCGGACGGGCACGGTTCAGGCTCGACGGTGACAGGCCGCGTCGGGGAGGCTCTCACGCCGCGAAGATGCCGTACGTGCCTGAAGAACCCGTAGATATCCGTCAGGCACGGAGCACTGAGGGACACATGCCTCACATGCCTGTCGCCCGCTCGACACCCGAGATAACTCAGTCCGTCGGCCCGGACTCGAAGACCGGGACGTCGGTGGGAGACAGGTCCGGACGTGCCCGGTGCCAGCGCGCCGGGTGCCGCCACCGTCCGGCACTGTCCCGGGCGACATCGACGCCGACCTCAGCCTCTGCCGGGGTTGCTACCGTCGACCTCCAAGTGAATACGGAGATCTCATGGAACAGCTCATCGGTGTCGTGATCGGTGGCGTCATCGCCTCCGGAGGCGGAGCCCTCACGGCATGGCTGACGGCCAAGCACCAGAAGAATGCCGCCCGTGCGAAGGACCTATGGGACCGCCGTGCCGCCGTGTACCTCGACCTGTTGCTGCACCTCAGTGGCACGGTTTCCTTCGCAACCGACTCGGACGTGCCCGGCTACTACGGACCGCAGACCCCCGAGCAGCACCAGCTCCGCCGGGACCTTGCGGCCAGGGTCACCCTCTTCGGTTCCCCGAAGGTTCGGGAACTCTGGGAGGCCGCCACCGAAGCCATCGGCGATCTGCACTACGTCTGCGCTGAGGGCCAGTTCTACACGCAGGACGGCAACATTCCCCCCGGAATCACGGACCCCGGCTTCCTCAGGTGCAAAGCCGCTGAGGAGAAGGCGGAGCAGGAGCTCATCAAGCAGCTCCGGCATGAGATCGACGTTGACAAGCATTTGAAGGATTGAGTGCCCCACAGCCCGGGCGCACGGCGGTCCCGGCCGAGGCCGCACCACGTCCGCCGCCGAGGTCCGCGCGACCTGTGACACCCGCACGCTCTGGATGTCCGCTCAGCATTCGATGGCACGCGCAGAAGGTTCGATGACACGGAACATCGACACATGGCGAGGTAAGCCCATGCCGAGACTGCCTGATCCACGTACGCGGTCAAGGGGCGACTGGCACGGCGAAGGCCTCCGGGAACGTCCCGGAGGCCTTCGCCGTACGGACGGGACGCCCCGTCAAGGCGTCTCGGCGTCGAGGCGAGAGAAGACCAGGTCACTCATCTCCGTGACGGGCCCGTGCCACCGGATCGGCTGTGCGGGGTGGCGCAGGGCGGCCGGGTAGCTGGCCGCGGCGTAGTCGTTGGCCAGCCGGTAGGTGTGAAAACCGTGGTCACGCAGGGGTCCGAGGACGTCGTTGACGCTCTGCCCCTGCTTGGCCAGCGTCCGGGGGGTCACCTCAACGACCAGTTCGACGTCACCCCGCAGGTCGTTCAGGGCGGGGACGAGCCCGCGTATCGCGGCCGCCTCTCCGCCTTCTACGTCGACCTTGATCAGTCGGGCGGCTGCGAGTTCCTCCGCGGTGAGGAGGGTCGGCAGCGGTGCCGCGTCGGCCTCGAAGGAGGCTTCCACGGTACGTGAGCGTACGGCGGTGGTGCCGCCGAGGTTCGTGGAGCGCTCTGTGTAGAAGGTGAGCCGACCGGGGGTGTCGGAGACGGCGGCGTTGATCGTGCGGACGTTGCCGCACCCGTTGGCCGCGATGTTCGCGGTCAGGGCCTGGTGGAAGGCGGGCGACGGCTCGATGGCGACGACGCGGCCGGCGGGCCCGACGAGGCGGGAGGCCAGCACCGTGTAGTAGCCGGTGTGCGCGCCTGCGTCGACCACCAGGTCGCCCGGGGCGAGGCGGGAGCGCATCCAGGCGGTCAGGTGGGGTTCCCACACCCCGAACAGCCACAGGTAGCGCTGGATGACGTCGCTGGTCACCACGGGGAAGGCGGTGCCGTCGAGGGTGCGGGCGGTCGCGGTGAGGGGGTGGTGCTTGAGGTGCTCGCTCAGGCGGGCGGCCAGCTTGGGCGTGCCGAGGCCGGCGGGCAGGTGCCGTACGTACGCGCGCAGGGCCTGGAGCACGAGCGGAGGGGTCACGGCGGACTCCCGGGTGAGGGCACGGCGATCGGGCCGTGCGGCGGGGCGGGGGGTGGCAGGCTGAATGGGAGAGCGGTTTTGGCGACGGAGGAGGAGCTTCGGTGAAGGCGGCAGTGTCCGACCGATCGGCCCGCGGTCAGGAGTCGGGGCCGGTGGTGTATCTGCTGGTCGGGCTGACCGGGTCGGGCAAGACCACGTTCGCGAAGCGGCGGCTGGAGCCAGCCGGGGCGGTGCGGCTGTCGGTGGACGAACGGGTGCACGACCGGCACGGTCGCTACGGCGTCGACTACCCGGAGCGGGACTACTTCGCCCTGGAGGCGCCGGTGGTCGCCGAGGTCCGCGAGGAGCTGGTCGCTCTGGTCGCGGCCGGGCGGGATGCGGTGCTGGATCACGGGCTGTGGCAGCGCTCGGACCGCGAGGAGTGGACCAAGCTCGTCATCGAGGCGGGCGGCCGCCCGAGGATGCTGTACTTCCCGGTGCTCCGCGGTGAGCTGCTGCGGCGCCTGGAGGAACGCAACGCGCGCGAGGACGCCAACGCGCTGACCGTCACGGAGTCGGCGCTGGACGACTTCTACGCCCGCTTCGAGCCCCCTCACGACGAGGGCGAGGAGATCATCGAGCCCGGCTCGTTCTGACCCGGCGCCGGGGTCGGCGGCCGCCAGGTGGCGACCAGCCGGGTGGCCTGCGCCGCCCACCAGTCGGGCACGCTGGCCAGCGAGACGGGCCGGAAGTCCAGCCGGGCGGAGTCGACGGCGATCCGGCCGCCGTGCCGCTGAAGGTGCTCCAGGAGCCGCCGGGCCTCCGCCAGACGGGCCGGTGAGCCCGTCTTCCAGGTGCCGTCCGCCGAGTACGCCGCGCGCCGCTCGACGTCCTCGCGGACGCCGTCGCGCCACTTGAAGTGATGGACGACGACGGGCGGCTGGTTGGCGGGTCGGTGGCCCTCGGCGCGGTGGTTGCCGGAGGCCACGGGCACGCTGGAGTGCGCGAGCACGATCTTGCGGGGGTCGCCCCGCAGCAGGTGGTGGGTGAGGAACGCGCCGAGTGGATACGCGGCGTCCAGGCCCCGATCTGCCTCCCAGCCGGTCAGGGAGCCGTCCGCGGTCACCCGGTCGAGCATCAGCCCGCCCACCGTGCCGGTCCCCGACGCCTCCGCCGCAGCGATCACCTCGTGCAGCGGGGCGGGGTAGGTGTGGAGTTCGTCGGCGTCGGCGAGCAGGTGCCACCCGGCGCCGGCGCGCTCGCGCAGGGCGTCCCGCAGCCGGGGGTTGGTGTGCTCGTGCCACGGCCCGACGCTCACCACTTCGGGGACGATCCCGAGTTCGCGGCAGGCGGCCTGCACCTGGTGGCGCCGGTCCACGGTGACGTGTTCGGGGAAGCGGAAGCCGAGGTGGAACCGCTCAACCCCGAGGCCGCGATAGTGGGTGATCCAGGCGGTGAGCAGGGCCGGTTCCACGCCGCCGACAACGGCGATCAACGGGGGCAGGGCGAACATCAGGACGGCTCCTTCAGGTGGGTGAGGAAGGCGGTCTGTCCGGCGGCCGTGGGCACGCCGAGGTCGGCGGCCGCGCCCGCGGCGGGCCGGGGCAACGGAGACCAGGCCAGGTCACGCAGGACGTCGGCCAGGGCGGCACTGTCGCCGGTCGGGAAGAGGCGCACCCAGTCGTTCCCGGCCAAGGCCTTGGTGAGCGCCGGATCGTGGTCGGAGCAGATCAGCGGGACACCCAGGCGGACGGCGTCGACCACCAGCCCGGATTCCTTGGCCACCCCCGGATGGCGGGCGACCAGGGCCGCATCGCAAGCCGCGTACGCCTGCCGGATGAGCGTCTCGGGGACGGGCCCGGGGCGGGTGTGCAGGCGGACGTGCGGCAGGGCCGCCCACGTCTTGAGCAGGTGGTGAGTGGCCGGACCGCCGACGACCAGCACGTGCACGGGGACATCGAGCCGGGCGAGCGCGGCGCCGACGGCGCCGGGGTCCTTGTAGGGCCACCAGCCGCCGACCAGGCAGACGGCCGCCTCGTGGGACGGGACGCCGAAGGCCTCCCGCGCCCGCCGGCGGTCGGCGTCGGTGAGCCGGTCGCCGGGGTCGGCGACGGCGAACGGCCGCACCTGCAGCGGCAGGCGGGGGAAGCGGGCCGCCAGGTCATCGCGTACGGCGTCGGTGGGGGCGAGCACCGTCACCCGCCGCTCGCCCCGGCGGGCCAGGCGTCCGAGTGTCCTGAGCACGGTGTCCTCCGTGGTGACCAACTCGTGCACGAACCGCAGGTGCGGCCCGCCGAGCAGTCCGGCAGCGCCGTGCAGGGCCTCGCTCGCGCTGAGCACCACCACCGTGGCGGCAGGGCCAGTGAGGCGGCGGCCGGTGCGGACGCAGGCGGCTTCGACCAGGCAGCGGGATAGCATCGTGACCTGGTGCGGGAGGCGGCACACGGCATCGGGCCAGCGGCGGGAGGCGAACGCGCGGCGCCCGTACGCCGCGAGCTTCGCCGTGTACGTCCCGGCGGCCGCCAGCAGTGCGGGCAGCGCCCCGGCGGGGCCGGTGATGCGGGCCCCGGTGCCCTCCAGGGCGGTCCGGGTCTCCCCCGGGACGCCGTACGGTGCGATGACCACCGTGTTGCCGTGCGCGGCCGCCAGCGCGGTCAGGGCGTGTTCGCGGTGTCCGCCCGGGCGGTGGGCGCCGGGTTCCACGAGTATCAGCGGTGTGGTGGTCATCCGGCGATGGCTTGCTCGCCGTGGCCGGCGGTGAACCGCTGGTAGAGCCATCCGGGGTCGTTGAGCTTGTCGAACAGGTCGGGGACGCGGGCGGCTTCGTGGGTGAAGGAGACGCCCTCGCGGGCTCCGGAGACGGCGAACTCGGCGAACTCGCCCTGCCCGCCCGCCGTCCACGCGGCGATCCGTTCGGCGGCCTCGGCGTCGTCCATGCCGTACTCGCTGCCGCGTGCGAGCATCGCGCACTCCCGGAATCCGGCCTTCCAGGCGTGATACGGGGACTGGTTGATCCGGGTGGTCCCGGCGATGTCGGCAGTGAACTCGCACCGTCCGGGCAGCGCGGCCAGCACGTCGACCGCGTCTCCAAGATCCCGCAGCGCCGAGCGGCGGATCAGCTTGAGCCCGCCGTAGCCGTAGACCAGACCGTTGAGCGGGTTGCGGGCCCGCCACACCCGCATCGACACCCCATCGGCCAGCGGCTGGACGGCGGACAGGGCGAACTCGGTGGCGAGGACGAAGTCGCCGTCCACGAGCAGGAACTGTTCATGGTCGACCACCTCGGCGGCCAGCCGGTAGGCCCGGCGCATCCCCTGGACGCCGTGCAGCCGCTTCACCGGCGTCCCGAGCACCCGCTGGAGCCGGGCGTGCAGCCGGTCGGCGAGGGGTTCGTCGTAGGACAGCATCACCGCGTCGAACGGCACGGTCATCGCAGGGCCTCCAGGTAGCGGGCCGCCACGGCGGCGGGGGTCAGGTCGGCGGTGGCGGCGTGGGCGCGCTTGGCGTGCACCCGGTAGAACTCGGCATCGGTGGCGAGCCGGACGGCGACGGCCACGGCCTGGTCCGGGGTGTCGAAGAGGAGTTCGTCGTCGATGTGCTCGGCGAGCCACCCGGTGCGCGGGGCGATGACCGGCAGGCCCATGCCCTGGCAGTCGATGACGGACATCGACCAGGGGCAGCCCGGCCGGAACGGCGCGATCCCGAAATGCGCGGCGGCCAGCAGGTTGCGGTAGAGCACCCGGTCGCCGCGGTCGGAGGCGATGGTGACGCCGTCGAGGGCGGCGAGTTCGTCGCGGTGCCGCTCGGGGCTCGGGTCCAACCGGACCCGCTCCGGGCTGCGGGTGCCGAACAGGTCCATCACCGTCAGCGTGACGGGCGCCTCCGCCACCAGGCGGCGGGCCAGGTCAGTGAAGGCGGCGGTGCCGTAGTGGGCGTAGAGCCGATGGTTGTAGAGCGCGGCCGCCGTGCCCTCCGGTACGGCGACGTCGGCGGGGTCGCGCACCAGGCGCTCATCCCGTGGAGCGGGCACGACGTGCAGCTTCTCCCCCAGGTCCACCCCCGTACGCGCGGCGGCGGCCGTCGTCCAGGACGCGGCGGTCGAGGAGTGCACCAGCACGCGGTCGCACGCCGCGAGCCCGGCGGCGAAGGCCAGCAGCACGCTGTGCCCGAGTCCGCCGTCGTCCAGCGACGGGTCCGCCACGAGCTGCCCGTCGTCGGCGAAGGAGAACGGCAGGTAGTGGCAGTACCCGGCGATCAGCGCGTCGGTACCGGCTTCCAGCAGGGCGGCCCGGATGGCAGGGGCGGCCTCGACCTGGTTGGCCACCACCACCTCCGGCCGCCGCCGCCGGATCAGGGCCGCCAGTTGGCTCACGCCCGGGTCGAAGCGGGCCCGGTACTTCGTGGCCGGCACCGTGGTGGGCTCGAAGTTCACCCGGCGGTCCCCCGTGGCGACCGGGGCCGCCACCGTCACCTCGGCTCCGGCGTCCGTCAGGGCTGGAGCCAGCAGCTCGGCGAAGGTGAAGCCGGAGTCGGCCGACAACTTGTGCGGGTTGGAGACGTTGAGCACATACAGCACGCGCTTCACGAGATCCCCTCTCACCGGCCGCGAGAGTCGGGCCGGTGAGAGGAGCAAACCGGTGCCGGGGATGGCGACAGAATGGTGAACTGTCCTCACTCACGGTTCACTCACGCACTCAACTGGCCACGCAGGGCGGAGCTTTGATGGACGCGCAGGACGACGCGATCACCGTGGAACAGGCCACCGAGAACTTCGCCGCCGAGGTCGCGTACTGGCGCGAGGTGCGCGGCATGGCGAAGAAGGCGCTCGCCGAGCTGATGGGCTTCCACCCCAGCTACGTCAGCCACGTGGAGTCCGGCCGGCACAGGCCGACCGAGGACTTCGCCCGCCGTGCGGATGAGACCTTGAACGCGGGCAAGGCGATCTGGCGCCGGTGGAACGAGTACGAATCGGCCCGCGCCCGCCAGACCACCACGGCAGCCGCTGTGCCCACGCCACGGCAGGCCGAGCAGCCGTACGCCACCGGGTCGGCGATCGTCGTCGAACACGACGCCGCCCGACTCGACTACGACGGCAGCGCCTACCGGCTCACCATGCGCCGCCTGCTGCGCAACACCGGCACCGCCCCGATCACCCGCTACCTGATCCGCATCTCCGTCGACCGCTACCCCGGCCACCCCGAACGCTCCAATGCCCACTACCGGCAGCATCCGCTGACCTGGGACGAACTCGCGCTCACCGCAACCTGCCGCGGGGAGGCGATGCGCTGGCAGGTCAAGCACGACCGGGACGCCTTCAAGGAGTTGTGGCTGCTGTTCGACAACGACCAGGGCCGCTTCCCGCTCTACCCCGGCGATTCGGTGTGGATCGAGTACGCCTACACGGTCAGCGACGCCAAATGGGGTCGCTGGTTCCAGCGCGCCGTACGGCTGCCCACCGAGCACCTGGAGGTCACTCTCGCCTTCCCCGCCGCACTCGATCCGGTGGTGTGGGGAACCGAGACCTCGATGACCGCCGAGGCGTCACCGCTGCCCAGCGCCCCCGCACGGAGCGAGGAGAACGCGATGCGTCTCTTCACCTGGTCGACCGCCCGCCCGGCCCTGCATGCTCGCTATCGTCTCGAATGGCGGTTCCGGGCCCGGCCCGAACAGGACGTGAATCAAGGGGAGTTCAAGTGAGTGTGGTGCGGCCCAGCGAGCAGATGCGCAACCTCGGCGTCGTCCAGCAGGGCGCCCCCGTCCTTGCCGAGGTAGCGCGCCGGTTCGACCTGCCCGCCGAACGGGAGGCCGCCGAGCGGGCCGTGGACGGCCTGTTCGCCTCCATGGAGCGCATCTCGCGCGTCCACACCTTCGCCAAGGGGATGGGCATCGCCGCCCCGCAGATCGGCATCGGCCGCGCGGCCGCCGTCGTCCAGCCCACCGAGCAGGGCGCCGGTGCCATCGTGCTGCTCAACCCCCGCGTCACCGACGTCTCCGACGACACGGACGAGCAGTACGAGGGGTGTCTGTCGTTCTTCGACGTCCGCGGCATGGTCCCCCGCCCGCTGCGTATCACGGTCGAGACCACCACGGTCGAGGGCGCCACGGTCACCGCGGTGTACGAACAGGGACTCGCCCGGCTCGTCGCCCACGAGATCGACCACCTTGACGGGCTGCTGTACGTGAGCCGCATGCGGCCCGGCGTCGAGCCCCTCCCCGTTGAGGAGTACCGGCAGACCGGCCGGACCTGGGCATACGAGCAGTAGGCGACCCCCGGCGTTCACCCGTGCCGGGTGACTCACCCCGACAAACTCACCTCTTAGAGGACGTTCTTGTCATCTATCCAGCAGTTTGCGGTAGTTCGCGCCTCATGAACTTGGCGGCATTCAGGAAGAACGGGTAATTTGTCGCACCTGCCGAGACGGACACGGCCATGTGATTTGCTGTGTTTAACGCCGATAGCTCCTGTCCGGTTCGAATACAGCCCGGGATATTACTTTTGCCTCGCCCGATCGAGCGATATGCCCGGTTACGCGCCTTCTGTATGAGTAACCCCATGACCTCTTCGCAGCAGCGCAAGCCGTACCTGAGTGATCTCTCCGACGCCCGCTGGGAGTTGATCGAGCCGACCTTGACGGCCTGGCGGGCCGAGCGTCAGAAGACCTCGCTCAACCTCGGCGGCAAGGTCACCGACCTGCGAGAAGTCATGAACGCGATCCTCTTCCTCAACCGGACCGGAGTCCCGTGGCGCTACCTGCCCCACGACTTCCCGCCGCACACCACCGTGTTCAGCTACTTCAGCGCCTGGACCGCCGACGGCACCATCGAGAAACTCGGCGTCCGCCTGCACCGCCTGGTCCGTGAACAGGCAGGATGCACCGCCGAACCCACCGCCTGCGTCCTCGACGCACAGAGCGTCAAGACCGCCATCAGCGTCCCCACCGACACCCAGGGCACCGACGCCGGCAAGAAGATCGTGGGCCGCAAACGCAGCATCGTCGTCGATACCCTCGGCCTGTTACTGCTGGTCATCGTGACCGCAGCCAGCGTCTCCGACAACGAGGCCGGCAAACAGCTCCTCACCCGGATCGCCGCCGACCACCCCACGATCACCAAGGCGTGGGTCGACACCGGCTACAAGACCCAGGCCATCGAGCACGGCGCCACCCTCGGTATCGATGTCGACGTCGTCTCCAGGAACACCCAGGTCAAAGGGTTTTCTGTGATTCCGCGAAGGTGGGTAGTGGAGCGAAGTTTCCGGCTGGATCATGATGCACCGCCGCCTCGCCCGGGACTACGAAACCAAACCCGCCCACTCCGAGAGCATGATCCGCCTCGCGATGATCTCCAACCTCGCGAAACGACCAACCGGCGAAACACCCATAACCTGGCAAAACCATGAACTATCCGGTCTTCAACCGGAACGTCCTCTGACAACGAAGTTGGACTGTTTGTCAGCGAAGTTGGACCGGACAGGCGGCCATCTGAGCCGGGACGCGATGCTCGGAACTGGGCCACGATGGTTGGAACTGAGATCAGTCAGCGGAGTGGTCGGGGTCCGGGGCTGCGGAGGCGGCGGGCAGGATCGTAGCCTCGTGGGCGACGAGTTCTTCTGGGGTCCCTACGAAAGCAGGTCCGCAGTTCGGAGGGAGGCGCTCGACCACCATCGCGATGGCCTGTTGCGGCGTCGCGGCCGGCCCTACGGTCTCACTGCGCAGGGGGCCGGAGACCCAGTATTCGCCATCTGCCGCGGGCTGGATGTAGGGAATGTCCCATGTCCATCGCTGCCCTGTGCAACGGCTGAAGTGCAGCTCTCCCATTCCTGTCCACGGGAACAACTGGTGTAGGCGCGGTTCAGCGCAGACCGCCTCGAGCAGTTCCGGCCGGACCCGCCCGTCGTCGCGAACCTTCTGCCAACCCGCTTCGACCAGGGCTCGGCCAGGTGGTGTCGTATCCATAGTGACCATCATCCCCGTGCTGTTGCTCGTTCGATCCGACAGCCGCAAGCGGCTTGTCGCCCCGCGCCAGCGAGTGTCCCGCCAGGACCGAACCTCCAGGTCACGGCAGATCGCGGTTCCGACTACCGCGTCCCGTCACACCATCCCGAGCCGTTTCTTCCTCCGCGCTCGGTAGCGCTTCATCCGGCAGGAAGCCGAGCATGTCAGACGGTTCTGGGACCTCCGTTCGGGAAGCGGGAGCCCGCAGACAGGGCAGTCGACGGGCTGCTGCCGCGGAGGAACGATCGCCACAGACCGCGGCAAGCCACG
Organism: Streptomyces sp. NPDC005423; assembly: GCF_040606415.1. Classification (NCBI taxonomy): domain Bacteria; kingdom Bacillati; phylum Actinomycetota; class Actinomycetes; order Kitasatosporales; family Streptomycetaceae; genus Streptomyces; species Streptomyces sp. NPDC005423. The sequence continues at coordinate 35,851 of NZ_JBEXET010000061.1, forward strand.
ATCACGTCGCCGGTTCATGTAGGCCCAGTAGCTGCACTCTTTCGAGCAGTAAACCTTGTGCGCCGGGCCGGAGTGGATCGGCGCCTCGCATGCCTGACAGGAGCGGACGGGAGGTGAGGGTGCCCCCAGCCCCATCGGTCCAACATCAATGGCAGAAACGTAGTGGTTGTCCAACTTCCCTGGCAATCGGTCCATGTTCAGTGTCAGAGGACATCAGCGACCCCTGTCACGCTCACCGAACGTGACGGGCTGAGCTGTCACGCACCCCCGGCCGTGCTGTCACGCCCGCCGGTTAGAGCGTGACAGCAGCCGCGAGAATGCCCGCTAATGTCCGGTTCTTGGGGCGTGGATCGGTGTCCGTGCCATTGAACCTTGACCGTGTGCCATCGAAGTCTGATCGGTAAAAGCGATGATCACGGCCATGTTCTCGTCTAGCTATGGCCAACGGACGTGTAGCACTGCGTAGCCGTCGTGGACCTGCGTGATCCGGACGCGGGCGAACCCGGACGCTGGTGCGGGCCCCCGGCCTGTCCCGGCCAGGGGCCCGCACGCGATCAGGGGGCAGAAGTCAGCTCGGCTGGTCGCCGGTGTACCGGTAGATCTCACCGCCGGGGTTGATGTGCCACACGGTGCCGTCGGCGCCGGCTGCGATGTCGTGGGCAGTGCCGGGGATCTTGATCCACGGGTTGCCGCCGCTGGCGTCGTTGTTGGTGTACCGGTAGATGCTGCCGGCGGGGTCGACGCCCCACACGTTCGTCCGGGAGCCCACCGCGATGCGCTTGAGACTGCCGGGGACGCTCTTCCACGCGTTCGAGCTGTCCTGGTCCCCGGTGTACCGGAAGACCTGGTTGCCGCCGTTGACACCCCATACGGTGCCGTCGGCGGCCGCGCCGATGTCACTCAGCGCCCCGGCAATCTTGATCCACGGACTGGCATCGTGGTTCGTGTACCGGTAGATGGTGCTGGCGGAGTCCACCCCCCACACGTTCGTCCGGGATCCCGCGTCGATGCGGACCAGGCTCCCGGAGATGCCCACCCAGTTCGTGCTCCCCTGGTCTCCGGCATACCGGTAGATCTGGTTGCTGCCGTTGACACCCCACGTGGTGCCATCGGCGGCCGCGCCGATGTCGCTGAGGCCCCCCGGGATGTTGACCCACGGGCTGGCGTCGTAGTTGGTGTGCCGGTAGACGGCGCTCCCGTGGTTCACACCCCATACCGTCGTCCTGGAGCCCGCCGAGATAGCAGCGAGACCGCCTGCGATCTTCACCCAATCAGCCATGCCTGAAATCCCCCTTCGTTTACCGGTGTTGGCTTCCATCATGGAGGGCGAGATGGGCTGATTAGGAGGGAGAATCCTTGTTCTGACATGAAATAAGCCAGCAAATCTATGTTTCATTTTCTGCCGACTTGCGGGGGTGGGGGCGGGGACGGCCCGGCGTGGAGGAAGTGGGCTGGAAGTGCTGTCCCACCCGGAGGGGGTAGACAGAAGCGTCGGTCCATGCCATTGACCAGGACCGGACGCCGGTAAGAACACTCAGCTTCGAGTATCGCCCTGCGCTACATGTTCGTTCGCCATAGCCATAGGGGCTGCTACGGGCATGCTGGTGTCGGGTGGTCCCGCGACTCGGCACCCAGAGGGGCCATCTTGCGGCGCCGCGTTCGGTCTTGCCGAACCTCTGACCAGCCGTGATCAAACTTCGATGACGCAAACTCGCGTCCGTCAAGAATCGATGGCACGCGCTCAAGATCTGGTGGCACAGGACAATCGGGCCTGCACCCCCTTCCAGGCCGGTAAAGGTTGAGTGACTGCGGCTTTCGCGTTCGGCGCACGCATGAGGCCCTGCGTCGGGACCTGGCCCGCACCGGTGTGCCGGTCGGGGGCCGGACTCCGCCGGACGCGGCCGTCCGGGGGAGTCCGGCGTGGGCCGGGTGTCGGATCAGCCCAGTTGTTGGGCGTTCAGGCCGGTGAGGTGTTCGTAGGCGGGGTTTTCGTCGGGGTAGAGGACCTGGATGTCGATGGGGAGGGCAGTGCCGGGATCGACGCTGTGTCCGCCGCCTTGGGGTGAGCCGAGCAGGACGGCGCCGTCGGTGCCGTTGCGGAGGATCTCGCCCCAGAAGGCGTCGGTGAAGCTCTTGGACAGTGAGGTTCCCTCCGGCAGGTCGCCGAAGCCCACGGCCCATTTCATGACGCGGGTGTCCTCGGCGTGCATCGTGAGCCGGTAGGAGTAGATGTGCCCCGGGCCTTCCGCCCAGTGGGCGCGCAGTGCCTGGTCGACGCGCAGGTTCCCGACGAAGCGGGACGCCAGCGCGGACTGGGCCTGGTCGTTCCAGGAGCCGTTCGGGCTCCCGGCCATGGGGATAGCGGCCAGGTTCGCGATCGAGGTCCCCCGGTCCACCGGCAGTGAATGCCCCTGCTGGTTGGCGGCCGAGAAGAGCGCGTTGTCCTCGGCCGTGTTGTTGACGACGGCACTCACCCCGTCACCGCTGTGGTCGAAGCCGTACTCGGAGAAGTCGTTGATGTATGCACCCATCGGAATGGCCAGGATCTTGTCGCCACGCCCCGGGGTCTGGCCCGCGTTGAAGTTGCTGGCCCGGTAGAGACAGAAGTTCCCCTCGGGGCACGCCTCGGCCCCCTGGCCGTAGATCAGCTTCGGTTCCTTGTCGCTCACTGCACTCCCTTACCGCTGATGGCAGCCGCCGGGTTCTGCGGACCGTGGCTGTCCCGGATGTTGCTGGCGGGGCTTGAGCCCGGCCCGTCGTGACGACCGGCGGCGCAGACACCTGACCGACACACTATGCGGCATTTTCGCTACTCAAAGTAACGACACGTGAGACCCGCATCGGCCGTGGGGCGTCAGTGCAGCCCGGTGAGAATGATCTTGAGTGTGGGCCGCAGGCCAGGAACGCCTCTCAGGACCTCAGAACCCGCAGTTCTGAGAGGAACGGCTATCGCGAGGACACCATCGCCCTCGTGCTGGCCCGGTCCCCGGCCCGTAGCCACTCAACCTTCGCTGAGAATGCTCAACCCTTAGTGCGACAGAACACCACCCGGGGTTTGTCTCACCGAAGTTCGACCGGTGCTCTGGCAGGTCAGAAGCCCCGGAGTGAGGCGTCGTGGTGACCGCCGGAGACGGGCGTGTCCATGGGGTGCAGTCATCGGAGGGGGACGGTGAGCGCGGCGACCGGGGGAGCTCCACGGGTTCGCCCTCGGCATCGAGCGGCATGCCGGTGATCTGGTAGCCGTGGCCGGGCGGAAGGCCGGCGGCCTCGACCTGGTCCTCGGTGAGCTCCACCGTGACGCGGGTCGTGGAGCTACCCGTCCCCGGAGACGGGCGTGCTGTGGGAGGACGCCCGCGACCCCCACCTGGAGCGCCTCGCCGGCGAGCAGCCCCGTGTCGCCCGAGCACGCACCGCGCCGGTCCCAGGTCGTCCTGGTGGAGCCCGCGCTGAGCCAGCTGGCGAAGCTCACGGCGAGCGAGACGCACCGCCTGGACCGCGCCATCGTCGCGATCAGCGTCAACCCCGAGCTGGGCACCCCGGTGCCCGACACCCTGCTGCGCGACTACGTCGACGAGATCGACGGCGTGCGGGTGATCTTCTATGTGACCGCCCTGGGGTCGATCACGATCGTCGCTTACGTTGAGGCGTAGGGCCTCCCGAGAACTCCGCAGCAGCGCCCCGGACTCCACCCTCGTCCGGGGCGCTGCTGCGTCTGCTGCATGGTGCAGCGCCGAGATCGAAGAGCGGCGTGT
>NZ_JBEXET010000062.1:0-39462 GCF_040606415.1 Streptomyces sp. NPDC005423
CCTCTCACCAGTCGAGTTCGAACAACAACAGAGAGCACGTAAACTCACACTCGCAGCATGAACCCCCGTGTCCACACTCCGGGGGACGCCTCACACATCGCCGTCACCGCCGAGGTATACGCCCACGTTCGGCTCCGCCTCCAGCACCAGGCCATCGAAGCCCTCGGCCAGGCCCTGGCCGACAGCAACGACCCCGACGACGCACCCCTCGCTGCCGCCCACACTCGCTGACTCAGCAAGCCCGAGAGGCCCGGAGCCCCGCACCGTCACCACGGTGCGGGGCTCCTTCCGTCCACCGCCGTTGCCGTCAGCGCTGCCGTCAAGCTCCAGAAGCGCCATCAGGATGTGTACGAATCCACTCCTCGATTAGGCAAGACGCCAGCCAATGACCACGGGTAAGCGCCATATGCTCGGCCGAAATTCCGCTTCCCCCGCCGGAGCGGCGCTGCGGGTCAGCACCTCGGGCGAGGAGATAGGCAGTCACATCTACATGGAGGGGGTCGCCAGTCTGAGTGTGGCCGTCGATCTCGACGTCGATAGCGTGGTGCAGGAGGGTTAGACCCTGACGCTCCTCATTGATATCAGCTCCTCGATCGAGAAGATCACGGAGAGCCTCCAAGTCTTCCATCTCGACTGCATGGTGCGTTGGCGTCATGTCCGTCACTGTGCGCTACCTATCCGGTCGTCACGTTCAAGTTGATACCCGGGAATTCGCCTCTGAACTGCGAGACAACCGAGCTGCAGGAATCACACATGGGTAGCTCAGAGTGAAGGTTGATGGTCCCAGTGATCGAGTCCGAAGAGGGGCCTAGCCGGTTCGCGATACTGTTCAACAGCTTGAATTCAGTATCAGAGAACCGCGTATTGCTTCCCGTCGCCTGCGGCATGAAACGCTGTGGATTCCCGTGGGAGCCGACAGTAGGAACAGTCCCCGCACGCTCGGCATCGCCACTCACGGAGCTGAGCACATGAGAATCCTGACCATCAATTGCAACCTCCGCTGCAGCAATGTTCCGCTTGCTACCAACCTGACCCGAAGCGCGCAGGTCCGAGACTGCAGTCTGAGCACCATTGCAATTGTGGACCAGGACCGGTGTGGTCCCCGCCAGCACATAGTACGTGTGGAGTTGCTGAACGGTGAGGTTCCAGCGGTTGGCGGTGCCGGGGGTGGAGCGGGTGGCGATGACGTAGGCGTGGTAATCAGTTGTCGTATTGAGAGCATCACCCTTGTGGAGTTCGCCAGCCGAGACCCAGGTGTGGGTCGTGTCGTTCCAGAAGGGGTGGTTGGCGGTGGTGTGGAGGGTGGCGGCGCGTCCGTGCTTGGTGCGGATCGTCAGGTCGAGCAGGTTGTGGTCGCGGTTGATCCAGACGTGCTGGACGGTGCGGGCGCCTCGGTGTTTGCCGTTGGTGGGGTCTGCGGCTTCTACCTTGTCGCCGGGTTTGATGTGCCCTATGGGTTTGGTTTTGCCGTTGGCCAGGAGAACAGGTGTGGCGGGGGCGAAGCTGCAGCGCGCGGGTTCTGGCGTGGTTCTGGCTTCCGCGGCTTCGGCTTCGGCTTCTTCGCCGGCGCCTCGTGTTGTGGCGAGCAGGAGTATGTCGAAGATCAGCTTTCCGGTGCCTTGTGCGCTTCTGCCGTGGGCGAAGTCGCCGTAGATCTCAGATCCCCGTCCCACCACGGCATTGGCGCCGGCCATAGCGGGATCCATCTGGTACAGCAGGTTCATGCAGTTGTCGCCGCTGGTGAGGCATTTCTTGTCTGATTCGTACTGGAGGTAGGGGGACTCGACCATTCCAACGACGGTCTTCTTGCCCTGGTCGACCACCGTGCGGACCACGCCGCCGAGCCAGCCGCCCTGACCCTTCTTGGTGTTGCTGTCAGGGGGTGAGCCGTCGAGGATCTCAGCGGATTTGGTGCCGTCTCCACCGCCCGTAGTCATCTGCAGCATGAGCCCGGTCGGGTCGCTGCCGGTGACCGGGTTGTCGCCCGCATAGGTGTAACCGCCCATCTGCTGCGGGCTGGTGGCTTCGAAGACGGAGTCGGCGCTGATGAAACTTCCGAGGCCAGGGTCGTACTTGCGGGCGCCGACGTCGGTGTAACCGGTGGTGGTGTCCTGCGGTTTGCCGAGGTAGGAGTGGGTGGGGTCGGGCCAGGTGGCGGTGTTGGCGCTGCTGCGTTGCTGGCCGTAGGGGGTGTACTGCTGGCGGGCAACCTGTTGGGTGGTGGTGTCCATCGCCAGGGTCGAGGTGCCGTGGGCGTCGCCGAAGAGGTACTTCACTCCGCCGCCTGGGAGGCTGGAGTGCATGGCGACGGGAGCGCCTGTCCCTCCGTGGCTGTAGGTGCGGACGGCGCCGAGCAGGGTGTTGGGGGTGACGCTGGTGTTGACGACGATCTCGGTGTCGCCGACGAAGAGCGTGGTCTGTCCGGGGTCGCGGCGGATGAGCTGGTTGCCGTCGGCGTCGTACAGGTACTTGGTGGTCGTGGGGCTGCTGCCGGTGGTGTCCACCTGGGCCAGGTGACCCTCGTCGTCCCAGGTCAGGGTCTGGCCGGGTCCGGTGGTGGGGGTGCGGGTGTGCAGGTTGCCGTCTTCGTCGTAGCCGAACGCCGTGGGGTTCGTGCCGCCGGTCGTGGCGGTCAGAGTGTGGGGCTGGGCGCCGGTGGAGTTGCAATTGGCGGTGCAGCCGTCGGTGTAGGTGGTGGTGGCGGTGCTGCCACCGGTCCCGATGGCGTGGTCGATGGTCTGACGACGGTTGCCGATGGCGTAGTAGCCGAAGGACTGCCAGTAGGAGCCTGGTGTCGAGGTGACTGTGCTGCTGGTCGGTGGCCTGGCGTTGCAGTTGTCGTTGGCGGTCCAGGCGTCGGTGAGCCGGTCCAGGCCGTCGTAGTTGTAGCACTGCTGGTCGGTGACGGTGTTTCCGGTCTCCGACTGCTGGTCGATGGTGGTGGTGGGATTGCCGGACGCGTCGTAGAAGTATTTGCTGTCATCGACCGTCGGGCCGGGGGCCTGAGTCCGGTCGATCACACGTTCCTTCAGTCGGAGCGTCTGGTCGTCATAGGTGTAGGTGGCCGTTGCCGAGTTGGTCGAGGCCCCCATCGTGACCTGGGACGGCTGACCGAAGTCGTTGTACACCGTCCCGCTGACGACGAAGCCGCTGTTCCCGGAAACAGTGGGATTGCCCAGTGCGTCACGGTCGTAGGCGATGATTTCGCTGGTGAGGCCCTGGGTGCGCGGGTCGCTCTGCGTGGCGAGCAACTGATCGCGGGTGGTGTAGGTGTAGGTCGTGGTGTACGTCGAGGGCAGCGGTGCCTCGGACGCCGGCAGGGTGATCTTGGTGCCGGTCGGCTTGCCGAGCGTGGTGTAGCCGGTGGCGGCGATCGTATAGCCGCCGGTGGTGCCCTGGACGTAGCGGGTGGAGGAGGTCAGCATGCCGATGCGCAAGGTGTCGTAGGTCCAGGAGGCGAACTGGAAGTTGGACTTGGCCTTGTCGGTGGCGGTGAGCTTGCGGCCCAGGAGGTCGTAGGTGTAGTCGAGTTCGACCTGTTTGGCGTCGGTGGTGGAGAGCAGGTTGCCGGCGTCGTCGTAGTGGTAGCTGCTCCCGCCCGTGTCCGGGTCGGTCTGTGACTCCTTGCGGCCCAGCAGGTCGTAGTTGAACGTCCACACCGACTTGTCGGGGCCGGTGACCTGGTGCTGCTGGCCCGCGGCCGTGTAGGTGTAGGTGGTGGCGGAGGTGGTGCCGCCGGTGGCGGTGAAGCCGGTGGCCGCGGTCCCGGACAGGGTGGGGGGTGCGGTGTACTGGTCGAGTTCGGTGCTCTGGCCGCGCGCGTCGACGACCGTGGTGGAGGCCACCCCGCCCTTCGGCGGCAGAACAACGGTCCTGTCCCCGGTGTAGGCGGTGGTCGTGGTCCAGGTCATGCGGCCGGCGTGTTCCTCGGTGACCAGGTCGGCCCGGCCCTGTCCGTCGTGGTCGGTGACGGTGGTGTCGGGGATGGAGACCTGTGACACGGGGATCAGGCTGCTGCGGGGGCTGCCCGAGACGCTGTAGTTGTTGTTGGTGGCGACCGTCCAGCCGTGGGAGTCGTACTGGGTGTCCGTGACCGCGGTGCTGGAGTTCTCCCCGGTCTTCTGGACCTGCAGGGGCCGCAGCATCGCGTCGTACAGCGTCTCGCTGGTCTGATAGCTGCCGTTTTCGAGCAGGCTGTTGGTGGCGACGATCGACGGTGCCGTCTGGGAGATGCTGTAGGTGTAGGTCGTGCTCGCCGGCGCGCTGTTGGCTTTGTTCGCGTTGGGCAGCCACACCCCGGTCAGGCGGCCGAATGCGTCGTACGTGAGTGAGGTGAGCCTGCCGGCTGCATCGGTCTTGGCCGTGGGCAGACCCCGGGCCGGGTCCAGGGTGTTGGTCGCGAGCTGGCAGTCCTTGGACGAGACGGTGACGGTGGAGCAGTCCGTGCCGGGCGTGACCTGGGTGACGGTCGTGGTGCTGCTGGGCAGTTCGCCGCTGGAGGGTGTGTAGGTGGTGAAGACGCTCTGGGCGAGGCTCTTGCTGTCCAGTGAGGTGGAGTTGGGTGTCCGGGTGGCTTTGGTCGGGCGTCCGTAGGAGTCGTACTTGGTTGCAGTCTGGTCGACGAAGGTGGTGGCGGTGGCGCTGCTGGCGGCGGACGCTGTCTGGACGAGGGTGGCGTCCCCGGTCGTGGGGAGGGTGGGGTTTGTCTGGCCGTCGTAGGCGAATTGGTTGTTGTCGTAGGACGTGCGGGTGTCGGAGATCAGGGTGCCGCTGGGGGTGGCACCCGCGGTCGTGCAGTCCTGTGCCGTGGTGATGGCCTCGGCGGCCACCACCACGGTGTCGACGCTGCCCGTGAGGTAGCGGTTGTAGGTGCATTTGGCGACGTTGTCACTGGCTGCGGTCTCGCCGCGGTCGTCGACCTGCACGGCCATGCCCGTGGTCGACTTGCCCAGGGCTGTGGTGTAGAAGGTGTCGGTCTCGGTCTTGCGCCAGCCGTAGGAGACGGCCTGACGGGTCAGCGTCTTGGCGGGCCGGGCCATCTGTGCTGTCAGGTCCGGCAGTCCGCTGCGGCTCCGGCTGGCCGTGGGACCGATGATCGTGGGTACGGTGACCACGGCTTTGTCCAGGCTGCCCGTGGCGCCGGTGTAGGTGTCGGTCTCGAAGGTCTGCCCCGCCAGGGCGTTGTCATCGGCGACGGAGGTGGCGCCGTCCTGGCTGGTCAGTGCCGGAACCGAGCGGGTCTTGCCGCCGGGCAGGGTGTCGCCGTTCATGCCCAGGAAGTAGTAGGTCTTCGTGAGCGTCTTCTGGTCGTGGACCGCGACGCCATTCGTGTTGTGGAAGACGGTGGGGTCGCCGGTGGTGACGTCGACTTCGGGGTAGCCCCGGAACTGGCCCCAGGTGCGGTTCTTGGCCTTGACGGTCTCGTTGTCGTCGTAGTGCCAGCCGGGGTTGCCCTTGTAGGTGTAGTCCGTCTCCAGCTTGGGCTGGGTGCCGTCCTGGTAGGAGTTGTTCGGGTCCTCGGTGAGGACCGACGTCACCTTGTACTTGTAGAACCAGTCCATCCAGGGCGCGGGCTGCCCGTCGGGGGTCCAGTACACCGGGAAGCAGGACAGCGTGTTGGTGGAGGCGAAGGTCTTGGCTGCTGCGTCGGTCGGGTCGTTGGGGTCGCTCGCCGGTGCTTTGGTGCAGTCGGGGCGGTCGTAGGTGATCGTCGTCTGCGCGCCGGACTCGTTGGTGACCGTCTGGATTCGGTCGTGGTACATGAGCGGCATCTGCGGGATCGTGCCGACCCGGTTGGCCAGTTGCAGCGGCGGGTCGAAGCTCACCGCCGGGGTGGACATGCTGCCCGTCGCACCGCCGAGGGTGTCCAGGCCGGTGCGTCTGACGGAGTCCAGCCACAGGGTGGGGGCGTGGTCGCCGCCGTCGGGGAAGGACTGGGTGAAGGTGTACTTGTCGACCTGTTTGGTCGCGCCGCCCGACTGGATCTGGGTGGTGATCGACGTCAGGCGCTTGCGGGACCAGAAGCTCGGGCCGTGGTTGGTGCAGCTCGACCCCGACGTGCAGTTGAGGTCGACCGGCACGTCCGGCCAGTACGCGGCGTTGGCGGTCGTGAACTGGCTGTCGGCGCAGGTGTTGCCGGACGGTGTGCCGGCGATGCAGCGCTCGGCGGTCGCGTCGAACAGGATCTGCTCCGGCGCGGTGCCCGAGTAGATCGTCGAGGCAGTCATGCCGTAGTCGACGCGGGAGAGAGTTCCGCCGCGGGTGTACGGCACGGCGGTGTTCTTCAATCCCGCGCCGTAGTAGCCCGTTTCCGGCGAGTAGTACCAGGCGGTGGCGTTGCTGTGGGTGTCGACGACGTAGTCGAGGTTGAAGCGGTAGCCGAGTGCGCAGGAGGTGGCGGCGAAGTCGGTGCTGTCCGGGCAGTCGGACACTCCGCTGTGTGCGTGGTAGACCGGTTCGGTCCACACGGACTTCGTCTCGTCCTTGCCGCTGGTCCAGCCCGGCAGGCGGTTGCGGCCGAAGAAGTACTGCACTCCTCCTTCGGTGACCTTGAAGTATTCCCCGTTCGCCGTGCCGTTCGTGGCGCCGGTCAGGTCTTCGATCTTGATGGTGGAGCTGTCGTCGACAGGGTGGAACGTCTTGGCCGAGTCGTCGTAGACGACCTCGGTGGACGTGCCGTTCAGGGAGAGGGTGAGGATCTGCCCGGCCCAGCACTGGTCGCCGTCCTTGTCCGGGGCTCCCGACGTTGAGTCGTCTCCGCAGGACTTGTACGTGCGCTCGACGTAGTTCTCGGCCGAGGTCCAGCCGTCGCCCAGCCACGAGGACTGGTTGTTGGTCCCCTCCGTGCGCGCGTCCTGGCTGGCGGAGCTGTAGGAGAGATCGACGTTCGGGACCGTTCCGCCGATCGCCGCCGGCACCGAGATGGGGTAGCTGTAGGTGAACGCTCCCGTGTTCCCCGAGGTCGACCAGGATCCACCCGGCGACAGGCTGGTCGCCGAGTAGTCACCCGACGAACCCGAGGTGCCCGAGGTCGCCGCCATGACCACCAGCGCGCCGGAGGACGCCGTCGCCGAGCGGGCGGAGCCGACGGCGTGGGCGGTCGCGGTACTCGGGGCAGTCATGCTGACCTGCGCGGACAGCGGGGTTCCGGGGGCGGTGCGCACGGCACTCTGGGCCTGGCACTTGGTCAATGTCGGCGTGGTCAGGGCGCAGGCGGGCAGTTGGACCAGGTGCAGACGCGAGGCGAAGTCACCGCCGAAGGCGTTGCGGAACGAGGAGTCGTCGACCCGCAGGGCGACCTTCCCCCCGCCGGAGCTGGTGCGTTGGAGGGTGAAGAGGACGCCGTGGACGCCGGCTGCTTGCGTGGCCTTCTGATCCAGAACGCTCACCCGCACGCGTTGCGACCCGGTGACGGCGCTCGCCTTGGCCCCTGCTCCTGCAACGTCACTCAGCAGGACGGGGGTGCCCTTGGCCCGTACCTCGGTCGCCTTGGCGCTCAGCCGTGTCGAGGCGGCGGCCGGCAGGGTGACCACCGCGCTGCCCGGCGCGGGGAGCTTCGCATGCCCGCTGGGATCGAAGTGCTTGAAACTCTTCGACGCGGTGCCCCACTTGGGCCTGGAATGGGTCAGCGGGGCCCGCTTGGTGTGTGGAGCGGCGGGAATCGACACATGCCGCTGTGTCGCTGAAGCCGCTGTGGCCACGCCGGCGGGCAGCAACCCCACCACCAAGGCACCGGCCATCACGCCGGCCGTACGCCGAATCCGCCGGGCAGCCCAGGCCGCCCGTCCGCGTCTCCACCCCGAAATCCGCGCCATGCTGTGCGTCCCCTCCCCGATCCCAAACTGCTCAAGTCACCCTGGATCAGGGCAGTTTGAGAGAACGTCAGAACGGAGGCACACGTCGGTCAAGCCCCCCGCGAAGGATCACGCTAAGCCAGAGGCCGACCGGGAAGGCAAAGCGTTCTCCGAGGAAAAGCAAAGGAACCGCACAGACTCGAACGCATTCTGACCTGTATGCGTCAATAGCGGACTACACATGGTCACATGTCGACCAATTGACGATGGACCGGGCTCACACCAGCCGCACAGAATGCACACGGCGCGGGGCCCACGGGGGGAACCGCCTGACCCCGCGAAGGACCACGACCTCGATGCTCTCCTCTCGCACACCCATGCGCGCGTCCAGACGCCCCGCGTCAAGACCGATCGCCGCCGCCATCGTCACCGCCCTAGCAGCGAGTTCCCTTGCGGCAGTCGCACCAGCGGACGCTCTACCCAACTTGCCTGCCACACCGCAGAGCAACGACTCCCCGTCCGCCGCCAGGCGTCTCAACCCCACGGAGGCGGCGTCCGCGCAGGCGAAAGCAACGGGCCAGCCGGTGACCGTCGACCAACTCACCGACACCAGCACGGAGGTGGTGGCCAACCCGGACGGGACCTTCACCTGGACCGACTCCTCGATGCCGCAGCGGGTGCAGCAGCAGGGCAAATGGGTCCCCGTCAACACGACTCTGGTGCAGCAGGCGGACGGGACCTGGGCTCCCAAGGCCGCCGTGACACGGGTGGCCTTCTCCGACGGTGGCTCCGGCGCACTGGTCACGATGCGCAGCGGGGGCGACAAGCTGGGCTTCTCCTGGCCGGGCACACTGCCCAAGCCGGTGGTCGCCAAGGACACCGCCACGTACCCCGAGGTGCTGCCCGGAGTCGACCTCCAGTTGACCGCGGACGCCTCCGGCTACTCCTCGATCCTGGTGGTCAAGACCGCCAAGGCCGCCGCCGACCCGCGTCTGCGAAGCCTCACCCTCAACACCGCCTCGACCAACGTCAAGTTGGCCGCCACCTCCAACGGGGGCGCCCAGGCGACCGACAAGCGCACCGGTAAGACGGTGTTCCACAGCGACACCGCCCTGATGTGGGACAGCACGGGCCAGAATCCCGGCAGTGTTCCCCTTGCCCGGACGGCAACCGTCTCGGCGGCACGCGCCGAGCACACCGCGGCGGCGAGGGTCGGTAAGCATCGCGCCCAGGTCCATGTGACCCTCAAGAGCGGCAAGCAACTGCTGGGTCTGGACCGGTCCCTGCTCACCGCCAAGAGCACCACCTACCCGATCTATGTGGACCCGGAGTGGAGCGGCAGGCCCTCCCAACTCGACTGGGCCCGCATCTCCGACAACGGGTGGAACGTCTACAACTCGACGTCCACCACGGGTGCGACCAACGCCCGGGAAGGCTGGGACAACAGCACCCCTGGCAACGGTGAACGAGCCCGCACCTACTACCAGATCAACACAGGCGGCATCAAAGGCGCCGTGGTCAGCCACGCCTCCCTGTACGTGAAGCAGCTCTCCGCCGCTTCCTGCGCCGACACCCCGGCCGCCGTCTACGGCACCGACCGCCCCGCCGGCTGGGGATCGTCCTCGCTGTACTGGGGCCACGAGCCCGGAGGACGCACCGGTGCCCTCGGCACCAACCCCAAGAGCCACGAGGCCGGCACCTGCCCGGTCACCGACGGCTCCAACTCCCATGTCAGCCCGCCGTCGTTGGAGTTCGACGTGACCTCCCGCGCGCAGAGCGCGGCGGCCGGCGGCTGGAGCAGCATGACGCTGATGGTCCAGTCGCCCGACATGAACGACGCCTCCCAGTGGAAGCAGCTCGCCTACGGCGGCGGCGCCACCATGTCGGTCACCTACAGCTACCGCCCGAAGCTCAAGAACGGCACGGGGGCGCCCGCGATCAAGCCGTCGGTCGTGAGCTCGGGCAAGACGCTGACCACCACGCACACCCCGACGCTGTCCGCCCGCGCGGTCGACCCCGACCTGGCGGGCGGCAGTGAACTGCTCCGGGTCGACTACCAGGTCTTCAACTCCTCGGGCACCATGATCCACCAGGGCTACGGCCCCAACCTGGACTCCAAGAAGCGCGCACGCTACAACACCAACGGGAGCGACTGGACGACACCGAGCCTGCCGGACGGCACCTACACCTGGAAGGCCACAGCCCAGAACGCGGCGGGCTACTGGGCCGGCACCGGCTCCGGGATCTGGACCAAGATGCAGACCTTCACCGTGGACACCAGCGCGCCGCCCGCGCCCACGGTGACCTCGAGCCAGTTCCCGGCCAAGCAGATCGGTTCGGCCTTCGGCGACCAGGGCACGTTCGTCCTGAGCAACAACCACACCAACAACGTCACCGGCTACCTGTTCGCCCTGGACGCCACGCTCAGCAGCACGGTGTACACCAGCAGCGGCGTCATCCACCTTACGGCCGGGACCAAGATCACAAAAGGCCAGATCTACTACGCCACGGCCGACAACGGGCCCGGCACCGGAACGTCGGCGATCAACGGCAGCGCCTCCCCCGTGTTCGCGCCGGGCTCGGCCGGACCCCACACCCTCTACGCCAAGGCGGTGGACCAGGCCGGATCGACGTCCATCTCCCAGACGGCCTACGCCTTCTACGCCGGCACGAGCGCGCCGACGTACGCCTACGGGGACAAGATGATCAGCGGCTGGACCGCGACCAACACGGACAACACCACCACCGTCGTACCGAAGGCCGCAACCACCAGTACCGGCGGCCAAGTGGTGAGCCAACCCGCCCACAGCGGCTATGAGTTCGCCGACGGGTATCAGGCCATGCTCGGCGACAAGAGCACCACATCGAAGGTCCTCAGCGGGGACAGCGCCACCTTCAGCTTCGACATCCCCAAGGCCGGTCCCTGGGGATTCGGCGCCAATCTCACCAAGGCCAAGGACTACGGCATCTACCGCCTGGTCCTGGACGCGGGCACAAGCACCCAGTCCACTCTCATCAGCGGATTCGACGCCTACAACGCGTACACCACCACCCAGTTCCTCAACCTGGGCATCCCCAAGGACGCCAACGGCCAACTGCTCACTCTGAAGCAGGGGGCGCACACTCTGACCCTCACCGTCAGCGGCAAGAACCCCAGTTCGGCGGGCTACCAGGCCGGCATCGACGTACTGCGTCTCGCACCGGCGCTGACCTGCCCGATCAACGCCACCGGCAGCTGCCTGAACAACACCGCCACCAGCACCTTCACCACCACAACCAGTACGGCCGACGCCGACGGCTCCGGCAACAGCATCAACTCCGCCGATCTGACCATCGCTTCGGGCTGGCAGAGCAACAAGACGGTGACCGTGAACGGCGCGACGGTCACACTGCCGAAGTTCGGCACCGGCACCTACGACAACATGCTCGCTTCCGGCCAGACCGTCACCCTGCCGGGCAGCGGCGCGGTGAACACCGGCGACGCCGTGGTCTTCCTCGCCTTCGCCACCGGCGGAGCCGCCAAGGGCGCGTCCGGCACCATCACCTACGCCAAGAACAACTGCCTGGACCCCAACGGCGACCCCGCCGATCAGGTGTACCAGCTGGACACCGTGCCCGACTGGCTCTCCGGCCCGGCCTCCGCGGCCACGGTCACACTGGTCCACGAGAACCACAGCAACAACACCCAGACCAGCCCGAGTTCCAGCCCGAAGGTCTACGCGGTCAGCGTCCCCCTGCGGTGCCCGGGCTCGGTCATCAGCAGCATCTCCCTGCCCCTGTTCTCCAACGGCGTGCAGGCCGGTCAGCCCAGCCTGCACATCCTCGGACTGGGTGTACGGCCCATGGCGCTCACCGGGAGCGGATCAAGTGCCCAGCACTGGGTCGGTACCTGGTCCTCCGTCCAGGACACCGCCAAGGTGCAGCTCTCCAGCGGTGGCACCGCGACCGTCAACGGCCAGACGCTCCGCATCCCTGCCCATGTCAGCGTCGGCACCGATGACGGCAACGGAGTTCGCATCCACCTTTCCAATGCCATGGGCACCACGCCGGTGACCTTCGACGCGGCCTCCGTCGCCCTGCAGGACACCACCGCAGGCGGCGCCACCGCGGGGGCAACCCCGACGACCCTGACGTTCGGCGACCCCGCGTCCCCTTCCACCTCCGTCACGATCCCGGCAGGCGGCGACATCACCAGCAACCCGGTGACCCTGACCGTCGCACAGCAGGCGACTCTCCTGGTCAGCCTGCAGATTCACGGGTCCGCTTCCATCATGCCCGGCCACGGCGCGGCCCAGACTCCCGTCTGGGTCAGCGACCCAGCCAACCGCTCCGGTGACACCGCCGCCACCAACTACACACAGACCACCTACACCGGTCTGCCCTACCTCGCCGGCATCGACGTCACCACCCCCACCACCGCTCCCACCGGCTCGCTGGTCCTCTACGGCGACCAGAGCGTCAACGGCGACACCGCGAGCGGCGACGGCCAACACCACCTCAGCGACGCGTTCACCGACGCGCTGGTCAACGACCCTGTCGGCGACAACACCGTGGACTACGGCGTGCTCAACGCGGGCACCAAATGCTCCAGCCTGAACAACAACCTGCTGCCCCAAATTACCAACAGCTCCACCCCGCAGAGCGCGCTGAACCCCCAAGACCGCAACGTACTGACCCAGGGCAACGTGCGTACCGTCCTCGTCTCCACCGGCGCCACCGACCTGCTCAACTGCACCGGCGACGCCAACACCTGCGCCTCGAACGTGGAGAACGAACTGGCCGCGCTCAACCGCCAGTTGAGCGCGTACTACACGGATGACAGTCAGTCTTACGACGCCTCAGGCAACGCGATCACGCAGAACGCCACCATCAACGTCTACCTCGCCACCATCCCGCCCTTCACCGCCGCCCATCCAGGGACGGCAACCCAAGAGGCCGCACGCGAGCAGCTGAACAGCGACCTGATCAACAACTACCCAGGCCAGGTCATCGACTTCGCCTCGGCGGTCTCCACGGACGGCACCACCACCTCCTCGACCGTCAAGGCGGCCGACCTGTCCAACGGCAACCCGGCCAACGCCTACTACGCAGACCTGGCGGCCCTGTACGTCAGTGACACCGACATCGCCGCCTTCACCTTCGCGCCGAACCTGGTCGTCCCGCTCGCCACGGGCAGCGACACTCCCGAGGACGAGTGGCAGCTGGACACGGACGGTACCGACAGCCAGGGAGACAACCCGTTCACCGCTGTCGGCGGCACGACGCTCGGCTCCGACGGCCCCGACGCGGTCAACGCCGGTTCCGGCTCGGCGTCCTTCGACGGCAGCACCGGCTTCCTGGAGAGCGACCACACAGCCGTCAACACCCTCGGCGACTACTCCATCTCCGCCTGGGTGAAGATCAACTCGGCTACCAGCGCCACCGCCATCTGCCAGGGCACAAGCGAGCACCAGGCGTTCTACCTCGGCTACGACAGCGGCAACAAGGGCTGGATGTTCCAGACCACCACCACGGACGACGCCACCGCCGACTTCCCCACTGCGGAAGGCGACACCAACACCGGCGCCGTGGGCACCTGGGCCCATCTCCTGGTCACCTACACGGCGCCGGTCGACGGCGACTCCAACACGGGCGTGATGTCGATCTACCAGAACGGCAGCCTGATGGGCACGGCCGCCAACCTCACCCCGCAGTACGACTCCTCCATGCCCCTGACCATCGGCGGTTGCCTCACCAGCGTCGATACGACCACGCCGTACTCGGCCTTCCCCGGTTCCGTGGCGGACGTCCACGTCTACCCGTTCGCGATGGAACCGGGCCAGGCGAGCACCACCAGCGTGATCGTGCCGACGGGCTGGGAGAACGGCATGCCCGAGGACGAGTGGAAGCTCGCCGCCAACGGCAGTGACACCGCCACCCTCAACCCGTTCACCGCCTCCGGCAGCGCCACCTTCGGCACCGACGCACCGAGCGGGGCGGCCGGCAGCGTCGCCTTCGACGGCAGCACCGGATTCCTCAAGAGCAAGCAGAGCGCGGTCAACACCCTCGGCAACTACACCATCTCAACCTGGGTGAAGATCAATTCAGCCCTCGGCACCACCGCCGTCTGCCAGGGCACGACCCAACACCAGTCCTTCTACCTCTCCTACGACAAGGCCAGCAGCGCCTGGATGTTCCAGACGACCACCACCAACGACGAGAACGCCGTCTTCCCCACCGCGGAAGGAGACAACAACTCCGCACCGGTCGGCACCTGGACCCACCTCGTCGCCGCCTTCCGCGCACCGGTCGCCGGAAGCTCCAACACCGGCAACATGGCCCTCTACCAGAACGGCACCCTCGTGGGGACCGCCACCAACCTCAGCCCCCAGTACGACTCTTCGATGCCCTTGACCATCGGCGGCTGCGTCAACAGCGCCTCCGCCACGACCCCGTACCTGGCGTTCCCGGGCTCCGTGGCGGACGTCCACGTCTATCCGCGGGCGCTGTCGGCTGGTGAGGTCGCCGCGCTGCACTGATCCCGCCAGGCCATGAGCCCCGCCGCTCCCACTGGGACCGGCGGGGCTCACCCGTCGTGACTAACTTGATCTTTAGACGTCATCTCATTTGGTGAGTTTGCGGTAACAGATGAGGGTGCAGGCGATGCTGGTGAAGGCCAGGAAGTGCTCGGCTTTGCGCTCGTAGCGTCGGTGCAGTCTGCGGCATCCGGCGAGCCAGGACATGGTGCGTTCTATGGTCCAGCGGTGGCGGCCCAGCCGGGTCGAGGACTCGATGCCTTTGCGGGCGATGCGGTGCTTGATGCCGCGTCCGCGCAACCATCGACGCAGGTGGTCGTAGTCGTATCCCTTGTCGGCGTGGAGTTTGGCTGGCCTGCGCCGTCGGCGTCCGCGCCGGGAGCGGATCGGCGGTATGCCCTTCACCAGCGGGATCAGCGCCTGGCTGTCGTGCAGGTTCGCCCCCGAGATTCCGACGGACAGGGGCAGACCGGTCCGGTCGGTGATCAGGTGGATCTTCGAGCCGTACTTGCCCCGATCGACAGGATTCGGGCCTGTCAGGTCCCCCTTTTCAGCGCCCGCATGTTCACCGAGTCGATCGCACACCGGGACCAGTCCAACTCGCCACGGGAGCCCAGCTCGTCGAGAACCAGGCGGTGGAGCTTGGCCCATACGCGGGCCCTCGTCCACTCGGCGAAGCGCCGGTGAGCCGTCGCCCCTGACGGACCGAAGAAGGCGGACGGCAACTGCTGCCACGTGCAGCCCGACGTGGCCACGAACACGATCGCGGCCAGCACTTCGCGGTCGCCGTGCCGACGCCGGCCACCTCCCTGAGGTCGCGACGGCGCCTCCGGCACCACCCGCTGAAACAGCTCCCACAACTCATCCGGCACCAGCCGCTCAACGATCCCCACCACGACCGGCAGCTTACCCAGCCAAATGAGATGACGTCTAAGTAGTGCTTGGTCAGGTTCGTAGTGGTGTGGGTATGTCGCGGTGGCAGGTGGGGCAGGCGCCGGTCCAGAGAGCGAGGAGTGTCTGTAGCTCGCGGACGACCTTGTAGAGGCTCAGGCCGGCGCCGTGTCTTTTGGGTCTCGTGCCAGTCGTTGCAGCGTGCAGAAGGCATGGGCGGCCGATACGAGGGTGACGTGGTGGTGCCAGCCGCCCCAGGTGCGGCCTTCGAAGTGGGCCAGGCCCAGGGCCTGTTTCATCTCGCGGTAGTCGTGTTCGATGCGCCAGCGGAGCTTGACCAGCCGGACCAGGGTCGCCAGCGGCATGCCGGAGGGCAGGCTGGAGAGCCAGAACTGCACGGGTTGGGGTTCGGTGGCCGGCCATTCAGCCAGCAGCCAGCGTTCGGGCAGTTCAGGACCGTCGGTGGCCTGGCGGACGCCGCGTCCGGCCGGGCGGATGCGCAGAGCCACGAACCGCGAGTAGATGCGTTTGAAGCCGCTGATTCCTTTGCCTGGTCGGGAGCCTTCTCGCCAGGACACCGCTCTCGCGGCCGCCCTCCCGGCCGCGATGACCAGGTCTTTCACGGTCTGCGCAGGCTCGGGATACTGCATCTGCGGTGCCTGCACTCCGCATTCACCACCGCGCTGGCCCAGTTCTGTCTGGACAACGGCAGACCGCACCCGGGCTTCATCGTTCTCGATTCACCGGTGGTCACCTATCGGGACCCCATCCTGGACGACGAACCGGTCGGCGAGGACGTGGACCTCACCTCGCACGTCGTCGACCACTTCTACGCAGACATGCTCGACTTCCCCGGTCAGGCCGTCATCATCGAGAACGGTGACCCGCCCCCAAATGTCCTGTCCGAAGCCCGCGTCTACCGTTTCACCGGAACAGGGCCAGGCAGACACGGCTTCTTCCCCGCAGACCTCCTGGAAACCGAGGCGGACACGCTCTCGCTCTGAACTGCTGAACAGACCTCCGCGCGAGCCCCCTCGCCCTGACCGTCACCTCCGAAGCCCCGGCCGACGACGAGACGTGATCGTCTGGGCGGAAGAGGCCTCGCCACCGCAATCTCCTGCACCCGCCAGGGGGTAGAGAACCGCGTCAGCCCCGGACGTGACCGTCCGGCTGGGGGCCGTGGAGCCGGGCCAACGCGTCTGGGGCTAGCGCTCGTTCGATGAGCTCGTGCAGCTGAGGGCTGGCTTTGCCCAGGTACGACGGCACACGCTCGCCGAAGTCCCGAAGGCGTGCCTGGCTGACCACGGAGAAGGCCTCTTGCACGGTAGCGGCCACATCCTGGCTCTCCAGGACCATGCCGATCACATGGAGCTTGGCCGCCTGGGTCACCGGATCACGCTGCCCCTTCCAGACCATTCCGCCCCATGGACCGGATGTCGTGCGACGCATCGGGGAGAGGAACCCCGCCCCGGACGGCTGCCAACTGACTACGGGGCCGGTCTCACCCCACTCCCGGGGCGGAATGTCCTCCTCGGCGGTGGTGAAGCGCTCCTGAAGGGCCGGGTCCGGGCTGGTGAAGTTTCGGACCCGCAAAGCGTTCGGGTCTTCGAGGAGCGTCCACAGGGCCCGCAGGTCGGTGTACCACTGCTCGTCCTCGTCAGTGGGTGAGCCGGGGGCGATGAGCCGGGTCAGCCGCTGATGGGTGCGCTGCACCACGGGGTCGGTGACCGGCGGCGTATCCATCTCCCACAGGGGCCGGCCGCAGCGCTTGCGCTTGGAACGGCGCTTGGCGTTCGACGGGATCCTGGACGGCTCATCGTCGCGGTCGAGGAACCCAGGGCACCGTCCCGGCGCGTCCGAGCGCAGAATCGACGGAGAGAACGGAGAGCCGCAGCCGGGGCAGTGGGACGCCATATAGCGACCGTGCTCGGGACACACCACCGCCCACCACTGATACCACCGCAACGGCCATCGGGCGGGGGGTTCGAGGCAGGGTGGGCAGAAGGACCAGGTTTCTTCCGGAGCCCAGTCGTACTCGGGGTGACGCCTGAGCCGGCCTTCGCTCTCCTTGACGAAGCCGAACAGCGTCATGTCGCGCAGGGCCTCCGGGCTCAGTCCCGTTCCGGCGTGCAGCGACATGGCGGCGGTAACCGTCAGTTCAGCGGTGTGGCGTGCGAGACGAAACGCGTGGGCGGTCTTCGGTTCCAGACCGAGCCGGTTCATGATCTGCGTGCGATCCACCTCGTAGGAGAAAGCGAGGTGATCGACCCAGCTGAACAGGGATTCGCCGGACAACGGCACCGGCACGGCGGGCAGACGCCGCTGCGGTGGCCCGGCCGGAGCGGGCCCGGCTGCGTCGCGTTGCCGGCTCCGGGGACGAGCCGCTGTGGTCCCGGAAGCCGGGGGCGGCTTCGGCGTATCGCCGCTGGCGTGTTGCGGGTTCACTCGGACCTCTGGGGATAGGGCAGCACCTTGGACCCTGCCGCGGGGTGCACACGGTAGGGCGAGTGGGTGTTGATGTAGGCGGGCCCCTGATAGGGAAGTGCCACAAGGCCCGTCCGCAAGGCCTCGCGCATGTGCTCGGTGCCGTGATGGAACGGGCCGAACACCAAGGCCGTCCCGTGCAGGGCGGGATTGCGCCAATAAAGGCGCTTCCATGGGTGCGCGGGGCCCGGCTGGCGGAGGTTCAGCCATAGCACCGACCGCTCCGGACGGTAGCGCGTCGCCGAGAACCTTTGGGCCACATGGGCGGCAGCGGCCATCCACAGCGGGTCGGTCCACAATGGGGACAGCTCGGGCTAGGTCCGGGGCCAGGCATCGCCGTCCAGGGGGAGCACGGGACGGAGCTCCGGCTGAGCCCTTCGTAGCGTCTCGGGAGTCAGGCACTGGGCGGCGAGGGCGGTCAGCGAAGCGAACTCCTCCTCCCGCGCGGACTCGTCCACCGCGCCGTACAGCCAGCGCATCAGCCGTTCCTGCCCCTCGAAGGCGCGGGCATCGGTGACCGGGACCGTGGCGGCCTCGTCCAGACGCCCGCGGCACACGGCGTTCGGCTCTTTCTGCAGCGGGAGGTCGGCCCGGAGCAAGGCAGCGACATCGGACGCGGGCTGCATCAGGCGGCACTCACGGCTGTCCCGCCCCCAGCACAAGCCGCTCTGCGTTCTCCCGCACTGGGGGCAGCGGTTGCACAGGTAGATCATGTGGTCCAGGCAGACGAAGCTCCAGGGCAGCTTCCACTCCAACCGCCAGCGGCCGTCCCGTGCCAGGCACCGGGGGCAGAAGTTCGAATGGCGGCGCAGCGCCCATGCCCCGGCGGCCCAGGCCGTCAGCGCCCCTGGATGCCCGTACGGCGGGCGTGGGAGGTTGGGCAGTGCTGTGGCGGTGAACCGCGACAGCAGCATCCCGCCGATGGTCTGTTCGGAGAAGCCGGTCGCCGCGCCGAGTGCCGCGATGGAGGGCGGGGACAGGGCCAGCCCCGCCGTGGTCGGGCGCATCTCCCCCCGGACGTTGAGTCCGAGGGCGGGGATGCTGTCCGGGCCGCGTACCTCGTAGGCGAGACAGAGCCGGTTGATCCAGCTCGGCAGTGACTCCTGCCAGCCCGGAACGGGTACCGCAGGAAGCAGTCGGGGATCCCCGGGCCGCAGCCGGGGCGGGTCAGGAACCTGGGCTGGCATGGCGAGTGTGCCTAGAGCATTTCGTTTGGGTCACCGTGCTGACCATAAGGAAGATGTCGATGGTGTGTAGTCCGGCTGATGGTGGAGTCGGGTATTGGAACTCCCTGAATGCCTCAGCCGGTGCGGACCCAGGTCGTGAAGTCGTCGGTGAGTCCGGGTGGGTTGGCGGCCTCGGTCCGGCGAGCGATCCCTTCGTAGTACTCCAGTTCGTGGAGGACCACCGGGACCGGCTTGCCGATCACGCTCTTGATGACGCCATCGTTGTGGAGGTCGCGAGCGAGATGGACGCACGCCTGGTTGAAGTGGGCTTCGATCTTCGCGGCCATGGGTCCGACGGTTGTCGTCCAGTCCTCGGCGCGGGCCGGTTCGTCGTACCAAAGTCCGAGATCGCTGATCCACCGGTGGCGCGCTGTGGCTCCGTCGGGGTCTCGGGTGAGGTCGCCGATGACCGTGAGCTCGTTCTGCAGCCAGAAGGCGTAGTTCCAGCGGGCTTCCGCCTCGTCGGAGGCGTTCGCGATGGTGTGTTGGAACTGGGCTTCGGTGTTGTAGCCGATGGTCAGGGTGGGCTGTCGTGGGTCGTCCCTCTCGTTGTCGATGAAGAACGAGATGACGTAGATGTCCTCTGCCTCGCCAGCCGGGATTGAGCTGATCGCTTGCTCGGCAAGGGTGCGGAGATGGTCCTGGAAGGTCACGAGGCTGGAGCCTTTCGAGTGCGGTTGCTGACGTCGGCGGCGTAGGCGGCCCAGTCGCCGGCAGCGGCCCGCTGCCATTTGACTGCGACGCTGATGTGGATGCCCAGGGTGCGGGCGAGGATCGCGGAGGGCAGCTCGGTGGCGAGCTGGAACAGCGCGGTCGATCGGGCCTCGGCGAGCCGAATGCCGAGCTTGCGGAGCCTTTCGCCCATGGCCCGGGCGCTGATCGGGCGGCCCGGCTGGCCGCCGGGGAAGAGCCAGGGCGAGTCGGTCTGGGCGAGGACCGCGTGGCTGCGGCGGGCGGAAACCTGCTGCAGGGCCAGCTCGGCGACTGGCCCCGGCAGGGCGACCGCGACAGCACCGAGGCGGATGCGGACCGTCGCCGCCGTTTCTTCGATATGACCGATGGTCAGCCGGGAGATGGCCGCCGGCCACTGGGCATAGAGGAGCAACACTCATTGAGCGAAGCGGCGTTATGGCCGAGGGGCCCGAGAAACTTGTGCTCTTGATGTCCAGCAAGCAGAGAGCTGCATGGCTAGAGGCTATTATCGACGCGGAGGGGCATCACCTCAAAGCCGAGAAGGAAGAATGGAAGGATTATATTCGGATTGCTCAAGTTGATGGCCCTATGCAGGAGGCAATTAAGTTGGCGGCATACCTTGAAGGGTACAGGCCGACATATTCAGCGAACAGTGCCGAGAAGAAGGGGTTCAAGCCGGCGGGTACGGTTGGATTGGCAAAACCGATCGTTGCTCCGCGGGTGAGCAATCAGTGTGGGCCCCGATAACCGAATTGGGGACTTGGACTGCTGGTCTTGGTGGGCAGGTGTTCCTGATCGGCTCAGCCGCCAAGGAAGGGAGATGACGGCCGTGCGGCCGAGGGCATCTGACCGTCGATCGAGGTAAGGGGACGTTATCTTAGCAACGGACCTACTCGCTGAGGCAAGTCGTGGAAGCTGTGTCCCCGACCGGTTTTCTCACCTGGGCCCCTGAGGATAATGCCGTCGGAGGTCGGGAAGCACAGTCAGCTGGAGTCTGAGGCTATGAAAGCTCGCGAAACATACCATCGATCGCGATGCGTTCGGAAGCCGATGTAGAGGTTCCTGGGAACCCGTATCTCGCCTCAGGATCAGACTGGCGGTAGGGATACTCGCCTTCCGCGTAATATTGTTCGACCGAGTCTCGGGCGGACTCGATTTCCGATCTCATATCGTCGAAAACGCCGACTCTGATTGCCACCCCTTCAACTTCGTCGATCCACTGGTGATCGGAATCTCGATCCTGTCTATTGCTGGACATGTCATCTAGATCCTGTCGCAGCCCAGAAAAGGCGCTCTGGTGAAACTTTTCGGCAGGGTCGAAATGTCGCCTCAGGGTTAGAGCATATGATTCATAGAACTCTTCGAATGCGATCACGTCATCTCTGCTGTATAGCAATTCGCCCCAGCTCTCAAATGCCCATTTGAGCTCTTCTTGGGCAGGATCTGGATCCTCTGCGTAACGCATCATCAATGCCGTATTGAAGAGCCTCAAATCGTCAGGCTCCATGTACTCAGAGGCTTCACTCTTGAGTAGCCCGATCGCCACTGCAAGGAGCTCATCGAATGATTTCTCCATCAGTCGATGTGTCGGCTCCAGCAAGTTGAGGAGGGGCTTAATCGTTCGCGTGTATACCCTGGGAGATTCGTGCGCATCAGATCTGCTGATTTCCCTCTCTTCGCTGATCAACTCCATCATTTTCCTGGCAATGGAGATTGAGTGAAGGGTCACGGTATCGGCGTAGTGCTGAAATCGGAGCTTTCCACCATCTCCGGATACTGCGTACCCGAGAAGTATGCTCACCTGAGTCAGGTGCCTCGCGGCCCCGATGATGGCCATCAGGTAGTCCGGTTCTTCGTCAAGGAAAGCGAGGGTGAAGTCGCGTACGCTCGGGTTTGCGTAGGAGATCACCGTGACCCTATTACTTTTCTCTACGCGGACGAAAGTGCCTTCCAGTACTCGAAGCGCGCTAGTGTATTCCGTTGGCTTCGCCCCCTTTTGAACCAAAGCCTTGAGGTCGCTAGAGCTGGCGCCGCGGACGGGGAATGAGGCAAGTGTAAGCGTTATCCATTGGGCAAGGTCAGACAGTCCGTTATTGAAGACGATTCTCCAAAGATCCAATGGGTGATCAAGCGTGTGGTTAAGAGCGCGCGCGAACTCATCCGCCGGAGGGTGCGCCCGCTTGATGACCAGTTCGAGGATCCGTGGGGAGAAGTTTTTGTGGTTTACGACTGACCAGTAGGATGAGTTTTCTACGTACTCTCTAACAACCTCTCGCGAGAGGGTGGAAAAGTAGATGTGGTTGTACAGCATGCGCGCCCGCTGGACCGGCCCGTAGTCGGCGATATTTATTACACACTCGAGGACTCGAAAGTCGGCTTGAGCGATGGGTTCGCTGATCAGTCGAGTCTGTTGAAGGATCTGAGATCTCGTAGTCATGACAAGTCGCTTGTCCGGGTTCCGCGCCACACGGTCCATCAGGCGAATTATCCAACTGTCCTTCGCGCGTCTTTCGCTGATGTCCGTTTGCCCGAGGAAATCGTCATACAGGAAAACCTGTTTGCGGCCGGACTTATATGCACTCCATGCGTTGTCAATGTCGGTTCCCACCGAAACGATTTGCCATCCCTCGTGCCAGTACCTCAGGGCGAGCATTTCGGCAAGCATGCTCTTGCCGACTCCAGGTGAACCCGTTAGGACGACGACGTGCTTTTCGTCGAGTAGTTCGTGCGCTGAGTTGAAGCTGTCGGTGGGAACGTACAGCTTGACTCGGTCCCTGATGTCCTCAAGCAGTGCCTCGCTGCGCTCCCAGATACCGCTTTGAACAATGCGTTCCAGGATTGTCGTCGAGGCGAGCCAGAGCTTGAAATGTTGCTGCTCCACCCTCGGGTGTCGCGTGATTAGGTCATTAATGTCCGCTTGGGACAGTAGGTCAGCGGTGTCGGAAAGCCATGGGTCGAGATCCTCTGCAAGGGTGTCCTTCTGGGTCCTGCTCAGGGTTTGGGATGTGACGAAGAGATAGCGGTCGGGTTTCTCCTTGTTCATCTTTGGGACTTCGCGGCGTGCCGACGCGCGGAGATCTTTGAATGACGAGCCGAGATAGTGCTTGCACTGGACGACGACCTTCCCCTCTAATGCTTTCGCCCGTAGGTCAATGCCTCCGTCGCGGCCACGCCCGAATGCCTCCAAGCGCCAGTGATACTCGGCTGCGAGGAGATCGCGAATCAGTATCTCGAAGTCGTTGGGCGAGAGGGTGCGGAAGTCGTAGTCGGCCACACCGTGTGCTCCAGCAGAGTGATTGGGCCATCAGCGCGCACGCTGAGACGGGGCCTCGACTTTACCGGCTAGAGGTCGCCCGGCTCAGGGTCCTGGAAGAGGTCGGCCGGCTTGACCCCCAGGGCCTGGGCGAGTGCGGGGATGCGGTCGACGGAAACGCTGTGAACCGCCGCTTCGACCTCGGCGTAGAAGGACCGGTCCATCCCGGCCGCCACGGCCACGGCGGTCTGGGTCAGCCCTGCCCGTGTACGCAGAGCACGCAGCCGTCGGCCGAAGGCCAGCCGCTGGGCCGGGACCTCGGCATTGGAATCACTGTTCGCCACAATCGGTAACCGTAGTACAGTCCCTCAATTGTAGGAGATTTCCTACACGATCGTTGCGAGGGTAGGCGATGGGGGACAGCTCTGTCGCGGCGGCTTCCGGCGGTGCTGGTCCCCGTAGAGGGGGAGTCGTTCGCCTCGTGGCTCAGCCGGGCGGCGGCCGACTGGCAGCTGGCTCCGGGGGAGGCCGCGCTGGCTCTGGGGCTGGAATGCCGTCCGGGAGTGGTGGTACGTCCGCTGCTGTTCGGTGTCGCGCTCTCCGGACGGAGCCTTCGGCGGGCCGGGGCCGCCACCGGGCTCGGAGCCCGGGACCTGCGGGCGATGCAGCTGGCCCGGTACGCGGGGACGGCTCTGAACCTCGCCGGACTGGACCGCTCGGTCTCGGAACCGTCGCTCGCCGTGCTCGGCCACCAGGAGTGGGCCCTGTTCACCGCCAGCCGGGCATGTCCGAAATGCCTGGCGGAGCGTCCGGTGTGGCCCCTGTGGTGGCGCCTGGGGATCGCAGCGGTGTACCCGGTGCACCACGTCCTGCTGGCGGATGTCTGCCGCCGCTGCCGGACGAGACTGGGCCAGGGCTACAACGGTCATCCCCGGGGGCTCTCCTCCCGCCGCCCGGAGATGGACCTGAGCCGTTGCAACAACCGCCGGCCGGCGGGCAGGCGGCGCAAGGCCGGGCTGTGCGACCAGAAGCTGGCCGCTCTGCCCGCCACGCCGGTCTCGGCCGCTCGCCGCCTTGCAGCAGCGGGTCCTGGACATCGCGGACGGCCGGACCGTGCCGCGTGTCGCCGGACGTACGGTGGCCGCAGCGGAATTCTTCGCCGCGCTGCGGTTCACCACCGCGGTGGCCCGGCTGGTGGCCACCGACGACGACCTCGCCGCGTGCTCCTTCTTGCCCGATGAGGCGGCCGAGGCGTTCACCGCCGAACAGCACGCGCGGCAGCGGGCTACCCAGGGCGGCGCGCGCACCCAGATGGGGGCCGTCCCGCCCGCTGCGGCCCACGCCGCGGCCATCCTCGCCCTGGCCGAGCCCGTGCTCCTGGGGCCAGGCCAGCGGTCAGGCTCGGACCTGCTCAGTGAGTGGATCGGCCGGGCCGTCGCCCGGCGCCGCACCTCGGGCAAGGGCGATCCGCTGAGGGCCGTGCCCCGCCCGGCCTGCCTGGAACCGCTGGTGCGGGGCGCCGTCCCGCCGGCCACCCACGTCGCCGGGGCCCTCGCCACCCGCCCCGTCCCCGTGGTCGCCTTCACTGCGGACCATCTACCCCACCTCGTGGACGCCGACGATTACACCGACCTGCTGGCACCCCATCTGCCGGGCACGGCCCCGGCCAGCGGGCGCCGCCTGGCCGCCATGTGCCTGGCCCGCCTCGCGGACGCCCCGAGCTGGCAGCAGGCCGCCGGCGATCTGGCCATGGACCCGCTCAAGGCCGCCCGCGCGGCCAACACGCTGGTCCAGCGCATCACCGACCCTGACGCGTTCTGGGACAGCGCCGAACGGCTCGCCCGGCGGTACCACCGCCGCGGCCTCGTCGACTACGGGGGCCGCCGCCGGGCCCTGGCTACGCTGACCGCCGTCCCCCACGCGGTGCTGTATCAGGTGTGCCGCCCCCTGGACCACGACGTCACCCTCCAGCGGCGCCGACACGCTGCGGCCTGGGTCTGGCAGCACTTCACCGGCGGCGACGTCCGCGAAGCACCCGCCTACGACCCCCGGCTGTGGCCATCGGCCAGCACGGAGTCCGTCCGGGAAGGGTGGCGCCGCTTCGCCGCCTGGATCCCCGACACGGTCGCCGCCCATCTGACCGCTTACGGACACGGCCTCCTTCACCCCGACACGCCAGGAGGGACATGAGCCCGAAGAGAACCCGCAGCCTGACCCCGATCCGGCACGCGGACCACCACCTGTTCATCCGCTTCTACGACGCCGGCGGCATCGAGCGGCTCATGCCCGCCAATCAGGCCGCCGAGGTGCCCTTCGAAACGTGCATGCCCGCCCGGGACATCCCCTCCTACGCCGGGCAGAAGCACACCCCCGGCTTCTACTGGGCGGCCAGCAGCGACACCGTCGTGGAGTACGAAAGCTTCCTGGAAGCCCGCTGGATGAAACTCCTCGACTTCGACTCCAAGGTCGCCTGCTTCACCGCCCAGCCGTTCATCTTCGAGGGCGTCGACACCGACGGCGCCTGGACCCACTACCCCGACATCTTCATCCGCCGCACCGACGGCACCGTGCTGCTGCTGGACGTGAAGAACCCCGAACAGATCGACAAGCCCAAGGTCCAGCACCAGGCCCGCCGCACCGCCGCAGCCTGCCGGACACTCGGAACAAGGACCTGCCGCAGGGCGCGGTGGACCGCGACGCGTATGTGGTGTGCGTGCTGGAGCAGCTGTACCGGGCGCTGGTCAGCCGCGCCATCTTCGCTTCTCCCTCGCACCGCTTCTCCAACCCGCGCGCCCGCCTGCTGGACGGCAAGCCGTGGCTGGCGGTGCGCGAGGACGTACTGGCGGGACTGAGCCTGGAGGCGGCCGTCGAGGAGCATCTGGCGGAGCTGGTGCGGGTGCTGGACGCGGCGTGGAAGCAGATGGCCGAACGCTTCGAAGAGGCCGGCGCGGATGCGAAGGTCAGCATCGAGATACCCGAGGGCGGCGGCCGCGCGAAGCTGAACGTCGACAAGCTCGGGGCCGCTCGGGGTGCCCAAGTCGCTGGCCTGGCTGCGGCGCCGGGTGGAGAAGATGCTCCCGAAGATCGACCTTCCGGACCTGCTGTTCGAGGTGCACTCCTGGACCGGGTTCCTGGACGCCTTCGTGCACCTGGGCGACGGCAAGACCCGCATGAAGGACCTCACCACCTCGGTCGTCGCGCTCCTGGTGAGCGAGGCGTGCAACATCGGCATGACCCCGGTGACCAACCCCGGCCACGAGGCGCTGACCCGCTCCCGGCTGGTCCACGTCGACCAGTACTACCTGCGGGCCGACACCATCGCCGCGGCCAACGCCGCCCTGATCGAGGCCCAGGCGAAGGTGCCGATCGTGGCGCACTGGGGCAACGGGCTGCTCGCCTCCGTCGACGGACTGCGCTTCGTCGTCCCGGTCCGCTCCATCAGCACCGCCCCGAATCCGAAGTACTTCGGCTTCAAGCGCGGCATCACCTGGCTGAACGCCGTCAACGACCAGGTCTTCGGCATCGGGCAGATGGTCGTCCCGGGCACGCCCCGCGACTCCCTGCACATCCTGGACGCCCTGCTGAACCTGGACGGCGGGGTGAAGCCGGAGATGGTCGCCACCGACAACGCCTCGTATTTAGTTACATGGACACCTTGCCTCTCGTTGAGGGTCAGGGGCGGCCGTCCGAGCCGTCGTACGCGACGGTGGCGGAGGCGTCTATGCGGGTACGAGAAGGCCGGGAGAACGGCTCGCTGCGTGTCGAGTTGCTCGACGAGAGCGGCGAACCGGTCGAGGTGGTCTCCGGTTTCCTGCGGTTCCTCGCAGCCCGGGACTGCTCGCCGAACACGTTGGTGTCCTACGCGTACGACCTCCGGCACCTGTGGCTCTTCTTTGCCGGTAGCGGTCTGAGCTGGGAACGCTTCGGGCCGCCGGACTCGATCGCACTGCTGGAGTATCTGCGCTCGGTGCCGTCTCGACGGCCTCGGCGTCGGATGACCCTGTCGGTTGTGACCCTGGATGCGGACGGGCCGGCGACCAAGCTCGCGGCGAGCACGGTGAACCGGATTCTGGCGGCGGTGTCCTCGTTCTACGAGTACGCGATCCTGTCCGGGCTCATGGACAGGGCAAATCCACTGGAGAAACGGCCGGACCCGGCGCTCGCGCGAGTCTCCGAGAGGCACCGCCCGTTCATGGGCCGGGCCAGCCGGCAGCGCCCGGTCCGCCGGGCCGTGCGCGTCAAGACCGTGCAACGGGTGCCGCGACCGCTCTCCGATGACCAGGTGAAGGCCCTGCTGGCACAGCTTCGCGGCCTGCGCGACAAGGCGATCGTCCTGTTGATGCTCCACGGCGGCCTGCGGCCCGGCGAGGTTCTCGGTCTGCACCTGGACGACTTGGCCTACGGCCGACGGCGGGTGGTGGTCCGTCACCGTGACGACCATCCCAAGGGTGCCCGGTCGAAGTCCCGCTACGAACGGGTCGTCGATCTGCACGAGGCGGAGACCCTCGCGGCGGTCAGCGCCTATGTGATGGGCGAGCGTCCCGCCGAGGCCGACAGCCGACTGGTGTTCCTGATCGGCGGTCGCGGGACCCGGCGTCTGGAGGCGCTGAGCTACGACGGGCTGGTGCGGATGTTCTCCCGTGCCTGCACCCGGGCCAAGATCCGCGAGCCGTGGGTGACCCCGCACGCCCTGCGGCACACTCACGCGACCAGCATGTGGGAGGGCGGCATGCGGGAACTGACGCTACAGAAGCGACTTGGCCATGCCTCTCCGGAGTCGACACGTATCTACACCCGGGTCTCTGATCCGGCCGTCGTCGCCGATTATCACAAGGCGCTCGACCAACTGGGCCGCGGCGGAGCCGACCAGTGAGGGCCGGGCCGGTCTCCACCGCGGCGGCACTCGCGGTGGCACCGCCACGGTCCTGGCGGCCCGCCCGGCACTGCCCCGAGGCCGAGTACCTCGCGTTCCTGAACGGGCAGGACATCCATCCGGGCTACCGCGGCGCCAAACTGCGACGCTTCCGAGTGTTCATGGACCGGTGGCCGAGTATGACCGACTGGTTCGCCGCGCCACTGGTGGAACGGGTCGGCCGGCTGCCCGGCGAACCGCACACGGCACCCTCCTTTCCGATCTCGTTCTACGCCCGCCCCTACCTGCTGTTCCTCGCTCTGCGCGGGTACATCGCATTCGACTACCCGTGGATGCTCGGCGCCGGGCAGCTGCGGGTGGTGGATCCGGCCGCCGAGATGGGGATCGATCTGGGCACGGCCGCCCTGATCGAGGAAGCCGTCGCGCTCGGCTATGCCGCGGGCTCGGCCAGGCAGGCGGTGAACTGGACGGTGAGTCGGATCGCCCTGCACGCGGGCCTTTCGCGGGCGGAACACGTCACCGAGGAGCACATCGCCGGAGCGCTTGAAGCTGTCCGGCTGTTCAGCGAGCGTGAGGACCTGAACCGCTTCTACCCGTCGGTGCAGAACTACCGGGACAACGCCTCCAAGCAGTGGGTGACCCACCTGCACCAGTTGCAGGTTGTGCTGTTCCACCGGGGCCAAGTGGCCACTCAGCCACGCAAGTTGATGCCGTCGTGGAAGCCGTCGATGGAGCTGCCGCCACGGATGCTGGCCGTCGCGCAGAGATGGCTGGCGGCCCGCAAGCTGACCGACGCCCCCTCGACGGTGGACAAGTTGGAGCTCGCGGTGCGCGTGTTCGGCAACTGGCTCGGCGAGAACCACTCCGAGATCACCACTTTCGCTGATGTCACACGGGATCACTGCCTCGGGTGGATCGGCCATATCGCCGAGGAGCCGACGGAGAGGACCGGCAAACCGCTCGGCGTGATGTCCCGGATCCAGCGGATCTCCGGGCTATCCCAGTTCTTCCGGGACACTGCAATCTGGCAGTACGCCGACGTGCCCGGTTACACCCTCATCGGCGCGGGTGACGCCCCAAAGTTCCCTCAGAAGGTGCCCCGGTTCATCCCCGACCACGAACTCGACAAGCTGATGCCGGTCATCGACGCGATTGCCTGCCCGTTCCAACGCGCCGCCCTGCTGGTGGCACGCTGGTCCGGGGCCCGCCGCACCGAGATCCAGCGGCTGCCGCTGGACTGCCTGGACCGCTACCCCGACGGCACCGCGCGGCTGCGTCTGTCCGGTCGAAAGACCTACAAAGAGCGGGTCGTCCCGCTCCATGAGGACGCCGCGGAAGCTCTGCAGAAACTCATTGACCTGCGCAGACACGCACCGGAGCGGCCGTTCACCGACGAGCGCACCAGCGAGGAGATCCGCTACCTGTTCATGAGCCACGGCAAGCTGCTGTCGACGTACTACCTGTTCGAGACTCCGATCCAGGAAGCCTGCAAGGCTGTTGGACTGGTCCGTCCCGGTGGACGCGGCGGCACCGGTCGCGGCACCGTCTCCGCTCACCGGTTCCGGCACACCGTCGGTACCCAGCTCGCCGAACGCGGCGCGAAGCTCCATACGATCATGAAGGTCCTCGGACACACCTCCGTGAGTATGGCCCTCGTCTATGCGCAGATCAGCGACCAGGAGGTGCTGCGCGACTACAAGGCCGTCCTCGGCCCCGGCGCCACGATCGCCGGCCCCGCCGCCGACGAACTACGCAACGGAACACTGCCCGATACCTCGATCGACTGGCTCAAGAGCAACTTCTTCAAGACCGAACTCGAACTCGGCCGCTGCCTGCGCCTTCCCGCCGAAGGCCCCTGCGAGTGCGACCTCTACCTGACCTGCGCGAAGTTCGTCACGACGCCCGAGTACGCGCCGCGGCTGCGAGCTCGA
Organism: Streptomyces sp. NPDC005423; assembly: GCF_040606415.1. NCBI lineage: Bacteria > Bacillati > Actinomycetota > Actinomycetes > Kitasatosporales > Streptomycetaceae > Streptomyces > Streptomyces sp. NPDC005423. Next base: position 29,660 of record NZ_JBEXET010000062.1, read on the forward strand.
CGCGAAGTCGAGCAGACCCTCGCCCACGACGCTGCCGAACGCGGCTGGGACCGGGAGGTCGAACGCCATCGCTGCACCAGCGACCGCATCGACAGACTCCTGGCCGACCTCGGCGAGCCCGCGCACGTCGAAGCAGAGGCCGCACACGCCAGTGATTGAGCACACCACGAATCAGCTATCGGAGCGGTCCTCGCTCGTCGACGAACACCGTGGGCACCGACAGGAACACATCGACGCTCACCGGGCCGAAGGCGACGTTGAACGTGTCCAGCCAGTACGACCAGCCCCGTATCCCCGCTGCGCTACTGAAACGGTAGTTGAGCTGCCAGCGGAGCCACTGTCCCGGTTCAAGGCGCACGGCCGGAGGCCGTCGTGGCCGAGGCGGTATGGCTTACAGCGGCTGAACGCGGGGAAGGACACGCAACCGGCCTTCGGCTTCGCGAAGTTGCACGTCGACCTTCCGCAGGTCCTCCCTGCCTTCCTGGGGATCGAAGCCGTCCCGCTCGTGCATGCGAACCACGTGCGCGACCGAGGGCAGCGCAGACGGAACAGTGAAGCCAGCCGGGGCCGCGTTCCTGCGGGCGGCAGCCTCGCCTCCCCGGGACTGCTTCGTCCAGGGGGTCCGTATCCACTGGACGGTCACATCCACGGCTCTGCCCTCGCGTCACCTCGTCGAAGAGCTCACCCTATGTCTCCGCAGCTTCATCCCCGCAGCGCCAACGATCCGGACGACGCACCCGAAGGAAGATCAACTTGAACTGTCCATATAAACAGCGACATGGTGTTCGGCCTGTTCAAGATCCTGGGCTACAACTTCTCCCCGCGGTTCAAGGACCTGGACGACCAGAGGTTCTGGCGGGCAGAGGTGGATGGGATCGAGACCGGCGGCTACGGGCCGCTGACGGACCTGGCCCGCACGCACAAGGTGGACCTGAAGAAGGTGACCACCCAGTGGGAGGACATGCTGAAGGTGGCCGGCTCCCTGGTCACCAACCAAGTGCGGGCCTATGACCTGCTGCGGATGTTCGGCAACCATGGACGACCGACGCCGCTGGGGCAGGCGTTCGCCGAGTACGGGCGCATTGCCAAGACCCTGTACCTGCTCCAGGTCGTCGACCCGGTCGATGACACCTACCGACGGCAGATGGGCAAGCAGCTCAGCGTCCAGGAGTTCCGCCACACCCTCGCCCGGGACATCTGCCACGGCAAGCGGGGCACTATCCACCAGGCGTACCGAGACGGGATGGAGGACCAACTCGGCTCGCTGGGGCTGGTGCTGAACGCTGTCGTGCTGTGGACGACGAAGTACATCGACGCCGCGGTCGCCCAGCTGCGTGCCGAGGGCCACGAGATCCGCGACGAGGACATCGCCCGGCTGTCCCCGCTCAAGCACAAGAACCTCAACGTGCTCGGCCGCTACAGCTTCACCCCGTCCACCCCGGCAGGCGGCCTGCGGCCCCTGCGTGACCCCGACGCGGTCGGTCTCGACGAGGACGACGACGGTACGGAGGAGTGAGCCGGGTGCCGGGCGGCATGGGCGCCCGGCACGGCGGCGAACGGCGGAGTGGGTACGCGCGCGGGCAGAACGGCTAGTCGGTGAATGCGCCCATGGCGCGGTCGAGCAGCACGGTCAGTGGAACTGCTCCCTCGCAGGCCACCCACGCCGCCGAAGCCGCGTCGGCGCAGGCGAGGGCGGCCGCGACGAGGGCCGCCGGCCGGGGATCATCCAGCTGGCCGGGACTGGCCCCCAGCCGGCGTGCGATCTCCGGGGCCATTATCTCCTGCCAGTGCATCTGCTTCTCGAAGTGCCGGGCGCGCAGCGAGGGCGTCTCCTGGAGCATCCGCAGATAGCTGAGCATCCGCTCGGGTTCCGCCTCGAGCATCCGCGTCATCACATCGAACACGCGGCGCAGTGCCTCCCAGGGCCGCTCTGCGTCGGGCCGGGCGGCGAGCGCGTCGGTGACCTGGCGGCCGATCTCGTCCAGGTCGGCCAGAACGATGTCTTCTTTCGTGCCGAAATGGCGGAACAGGCTGGCGCGCGACAGCCCGGCTTCGGCGGCGATCTGGTCGACGGTCGTCCGGTCGAATCCCTGCTCGGCGAAGAGCCTGAGGGCCACGTCTGTCACTTCCGCCCGGATCGTGGCGCGCTGGCGCTCGCGCAGCCCGGGCTTGGCCGTGGAGCGGGTGGGCGTAGCGGCGGAGTCACTCATACCCGCAGAGTACACGAAATCTCAAGTTGATACTGCGTCTCAAATAGAGTTACAGTCTTCGCATAAGACGTTGTTTCGAGTAGGAGTGTTTCCATGAGCAAGATCTGGTTCATCACGGGTTCCTCGCGCGGCTTCGGCCGCCAGTTCGCCGAGGCCGCCCTGCAGCGCGGCGACAAGGTCGCGGCCACCGCCCGCAACACCAAGGCGCTGGCCGACCTGGCCGAGCGGTTCGGTGACGCGGTGCTGCCGCTGCAGCTGGACGTCACTGACCGCACCCAGGTGTTCGAGGCGGTCGCGGCGGCCACAGAGCGGTTCGGCCGGCTGGACGTGGTGGTCAACAACGCCGGCTATTCCCTGATCGGCGCCGTGGAGGACCTCGGCGAGCAGGAGCTGCGCGACCAGCTGGAGACCAACGTCTTCGGCGTCTTCCACGTCACCCAGGCGGTACTGCCCGTCCTGCGGGCGCAGGGCAGCGGCCACATCGTCCAGATCTCCTCGGCCATGGGGGTGGCCACCTTCGGCGGCACCGGCGGCTACAGCGCCTCCAAGTGGGCGCTGGAAGGGATGAGCGAGGCCCTCTCCCAGGAGGTCGCGCCCTTCGGCATCAAGGTCACGCTGATCGAGCCCGGCGCCTTCGCCACCGACTTCGCGAGCTCGGCGGTCTTCACCGCGCACGGCCAGGTCGCCTACGGCCCCCTGTACGCGTCGCTGACCGAGATGGGCGCCTCCGCCCAGGCACCCGGCCCCGAGGGGGTCGGCGGCGCGATCCTCCAGATCGTCGACGCCGAGGAGCCGCCGCTGCGCGTGTTCTTCGGCGAGCAGCCAGCCCAGTGGATACCCGCGGTGTACCAGCAGCGCTTGGACACCTGGGCCGAGTGGGCGCACGTGTCCAAGGCCGCGGAAGGCAAGTAGAAAACGCCCGGCCCGCGGGGCCATGACACGCCCACACCACGGCGTGTCACCGCACCGCCGACACCTGAGCGAGCCCGGGCGGCACACCCACCACACGAAGAGAAGGTTTACATCATGAGCAAAGTTTGGTTCATCACCGGCGCATCGAAAGGCTTCGGCCGCGAGTTCGCCCTCGGCGCCCTCGAGCGTGGCGACAAGGTCGCAGCGACCGCCCGCAACACGGACACTCTGAGTGACCTGGTCGAGCAGTACGGCGACGCCGTCCTCCCGGTCGAGCTCGACGTCACCCACCGCGACCAGGTGTTCGCCGCGGTGAAGTCCGCGCACAAGAAGTTCGGGCGGATCGACGTCGTCATCAACAACGCGGGCTACGGGCTCTTCGGAACGGTCGAGGAGATCACCGAGCAGCAGCTGCGCGACCAGATCGAGACGAACCTGTTCGGTGTCTTCCATGTCACGCAGGCGGTCCTCCCGATCCTCCGCGAACAGCGCGCGGGCCACATCATCCAGATCTCGACCATCGGCGGAATCGTCGCGTACCCGACCCTCGGTGCCTACCACGCGTCGAAGTGGGCGCTGGAAGGGATGACGGACGCACTCGCCCAGGAAGTCGCCGGCTTCGGCATCAAGGTCACCCTGGTCGAACCCGGCGGCTTCGCCACCGACTGGTCCGGTGCATCCGCCATCGTCGCCGACGCGCATCCCGCGTACGCGGCTCTGCACGAGAACATGGCCGCGCAGCGGGCGCAGGTCGTACTCCCGGAGCCGATCGGCTTCAAGTCCGCGATCCTCACGCTCGTCGACGCCGAGGAGCCGCCGCTGCGCGTGTTCTTCGGCGAGCAGCCCACCCAGTGGATACCCGCGGTGTACCAGCAGCGCCTGGCCGAGTGGGACCAGTGGGCGCACGTGTCCAAGGCCGCGGAAGGCAAGTAGCGCCCGGCCCGCGGGGCCATGACACGCCCACACCACGGCGTGTCACCGCACCGCCGACACCTGAGGGAGCCTTGGTGGCACACCCGCCCAGGCTCCCTCACCCCCGCAGGCAGCAGGCCCTTCCCCAGCGGGATGCGACATCCCCTGCTTCCGCAAGCACCATGCCGACCCCGTCGCGGATGCCTCTCGGCCGGTAGTCCGAGCAACCCGTCCCGCACAACAAACAGCAACCAAACCAGGAGTGGGCCGACCGCGCCCACCCGGCCCACGCCATCGAGGCCCACTGAAGGGAGCCCCGTAATGCCCACCACCAAGCGTCGCGCACTGATCATCATCTCGTCCGGCCACCGGCTGCCGCTGGCAGCGCCGGCCGAGGTCAAGTCGATCTCGACCGGGTTCTTCCTGGTGGAGATGGCTCAAGTGCTCAAGGAGTTCGAGGACGACTACGAGTTCACCTTCGCCACGCCCGACGGCAACGCCCCGCAACTCGATATCAACGGCATGGCCCTGTCCATGCACTACATCGAAAAGATCGGCGCCAGGACGATCCCCCTGCGCATGCAGCAGCGCCGCCGCTCGTTCACCGTCAACGGCTTCCGGGAGCGCTACCCCGAGCTGGTCGCCCGCCGCGAGCAGGAAGTGCGGCTGCTTGAGCGGCACATCGGCCGGATCCCGGTCTCCGACCTCCTGCCCAACAGCGAACCGGAGCTCGCCGAGTACCGCCCCGAACTGATCCGCCGCCTCGACAAGCTGCCCGAGGGCACCTTCCACTCGCTGCGGGACCTCGTCCAGCGCCACCGCGACGCGGCCGACGCGTTCACCTTCGCCGACTTCGACTTCATCCACACCCCCGGCGGTCACGCCCCCATGGTCGACTTCCGCGACAATCCGTGGCTCGGCGAAACCCTCCACGTGGCCCGGGAGAACGGCGTCACCATCTCGTTGATCTGCCACGCGCCCATCGCGGTGACCTCCACCCGGCAGCGCATCGACGCGCAGGGCGCCGCCTACTCCGTGAAGGACAACCCGTTCCTCGCCGCACCCATCTCGACCGTCCCCAAGATGGGCGAGCTGTTCGCGCTGAGTTTTCTCTACCCGCACGTCCCGGGCAAGAAGACCCGACTCCCCTACTTCGTCGACGTGGCCATCAAGGAAGCCGGTTTCACCGTCGCGTCCTCCCTCAACATGTCCGCCCCGCAAACCGCCTACGAGCCGACCGTGCGGCTGCTCACCGGCAACGGCCCGCAGGCCGTCGACAAGCAGACCGCCGAACTCCGCCGCATCCTCACCCACAGCCCCGCTCCCCGCCGGGCCGACGGCAAGCAGGCGAACGCGTAGCCACGACCACTCGCCGTGCCGATCAGGCAGCCAACGATGCGGTCAAGCAGCGAGAACAGGTACGCCTTCGACGCCCCGGACGTCCTGCGGCACCGTGCGATAACGGCCCCGCCCGATCCTGGGCGCGGTCGGCAGACATCGCTACCGCTGGGCGCGCAGGGCCGCGCACGCCAGGTCGACCATGCGCTTGCGGGCCTCCGGTCGGGGCTTTGCTGCCCCTGGGCCAGACAGTCGGCGACGAGTGCCTTGACGCCGGCGCGCACGACGTCCGCCCGCGCTCCGCGCTCTGTCCCTCAGGGGCAGGGCGCGTCTGCGCCGCGCCGCCGCAGCGGCCAGAAGTCAGGCAGCCATGCCGCCCCGGTGCCCCGCGGACTGGTTGATCACCTTTCCCACCCGGAACGGGATGTTGCATAGGTGACCGCTCATGAAACACCCGGCCGCCCGGCGGTCCAACTGCGGCGCTCGTGTTTCATGAGTTGTTGCAAACGACTGGGCGTCTGAAACGCCCTCATGAAACAGTCCGAGCTTGTGAGCGACGACTTCAAGCGCGTGGAATCGCAACCCTGCCCGATGTCCACCTGCGCCGCCCCCGCGGGCTCCCCGTGCCAGACCGGGAAGAACAAGGCGGCCATCCAGTACCACACCGCACGCTTCCGCCTCGTACCCCAACTCGCCAAAGCGCTGAGCGTGCCGACCCCAGCCATACGCAAGCCGGGCTCGGCGTGGACCGAACTGCCCCGACCCGTGCGCGCCGGCACCGAACCTGTCGGACACGTCCGCCTCGGCTACGCTCGCGCCTCGACCGCCCGGCAGTCCCTCGACGCACAACTCGACTCCCTCACCGAGGCGGGGGTCACCCGCGTCTTCTCGGAGAAGATCTCCACCCGCGCCACCAAACGACCGGAGCTGGAGGCCGCCGTGAAGCTCGCCGGAGAGATCCACTCCTCCGGCGTCGCCGTCACCCTCGTCGTGCACGAGCACAAGCGCCTCGGCCGCGGCATCGAACTCGCCATGCTCGCCGAGGAACTGAAGGCCAGCGACGTCGGCCTGGAGTTCCTCACCGGAGAACTGAAGGGCTCGCACGATCCCTCCGGGATCGTGTTCACGGTGCTCGCCGCAATGTCCGGCATGGAGCGCGAGTACATCCGCGACCGCACCCTCGAAGGCCACGAGTCCGCCCGCAAGCGCGGCAAGACCATCGGCGGGGCCAGCGTCACCGACGAGTCCATGCTGTCCATGGCCCTCCACCTGCGCGATCAGGAAATGAGCCTGCGCGACATCGCCAAGCGGCTCGTCATCACCACGGGCGTGAAGAAGGGCCAGCACCCCTCGCCCGCCACCGTCATGAGGATGCTGCGGGAGCACGACGAACAGGCCGCCCCGGCGGCGGGAGCATGAGACTCAGGGCAAGCAACCATCAAGATCAATCTCAGCGCCAACCGCTGTACCGATGTTCCTCACACCCGGAAAAGGCCCGCCTTTCAGCACAACCCTTGAACCGGCACCCCGCAGGACGCGTTGCGGGGAAGACGGCGCAGCATCTCCGCCACCACCGAGGAAGATCCCATGACAACTCCTGAACATGATGAAAAATGGGCAAACATAGCAAAAAGGGTGTTCGGTCAGGACGGCCATGAAGCGGCATGGCAGGGCAGGGGCGCGCCCAGCAGGCCTTTCAAAGTAATGGTGAATGGAGAGGAATTTGATTATGGAGCACGATTGGCTCAGGTCAAATCGTTTGCCATGACAAGAGGGCATGACTATGCGGGGCCCCGTGAGGCGGAAGTGCTGCGCATTGCAGGGGCCTCCATGACGGCTGTGCAAGGTTGGGGGTACAAAGTAACTCCGGGCTCCATGCTGCCAGCATACAGTAGCAAAGCGCGGGAAAACCATGCAGAATACGCGCAGGCGATTTATCAAGCAGTTGCAGAAGGTACATTCAAAAAGGGACAGATACCACCTGAAAGTCTCGTGGTGGTGCTCTCAGAAACGGGAAAGCCGGTGGCTATCGGAGGCCGCCTGGCGGGCCTCGCCAAGCGGAACTCGCCCGCGACGGTGAGCGACCCGGAAAAGGTGGCCCTGGAGTTCGCCCAAATCGGGCTGGTATCCCGGGTGAACCCAGCAGGCAGGCCTCTAAAAGGACTGCAGATCAATCCGGATACGGCGCGGGAAGTTGACCGAAATAATGCGTTCGTGTTCCAGGGCGGGACCGAGCAGGGGCAGGGGCAGGGGCAGGATACGTTTTCTCACCAGATGCCGGCTGACTACACGGACTTTGCAGCGGTCTCATGGGATTCCTGGCCCGAGATGGGGTTCGTGCAGGGGCCGATGGTGCAGGAGCCAGCCTCGTATCAAATGCCGGCTGATTCCGGTTACATCCACGACTTTGCAGCGGCCCTGGGGGATCTCGGGACCGAGCACCTGCAAGGGTACGGGCAGGGACTGGGGCAACCTGGATACGCGAACTTGTCCGTGATGCCGCAGTTCGCCCTCCCGTGGCCGTCGCAGTACTTCGCGGACGGCGCAGCACTCAACTACGTCACACCTGCCGAGGCCCTGCGGGCTGCGGCAGGCCCTGCGGCGGCGTTGCAGGACCAGCACCCCGCCGAGTGGCAGCGCTTCGACGTAGCCCAGAACTTCGGTCCACACGGCAACGCCCCTTGGCCGACTGAGCCCGGCACCAGTAGTTTCGCGGGGTATGCGGGCCAGTTGCAACCCGATCTCAACGGTAGGGACCAGTCACACGCCGCGTCCCACGACCCGGCCGCCCAACGCCAGTATCTGAACTCTCAGCAGGGGGGCCAGCAAGAAGCTCGGCGATGGGCACGCTGAAGGGCCAGGGCCCCCGGTTTGCCTGTCATGTCCTGGCTTGGGCTGGTTGATCGCGGTGATAGGCCCGGGAGCAAGCGGACACGGCACCTGTAGATCATGAAGTTCTCCATGCTTTAAGATCCACAAAGGTGCCGTGTCCGTTCCTCCATCATCCGCTCCCGCAGCTCCGGCACCCCACCTGGAAGCCTTCACTTGGGATGAAACGCGGGACCAGGGCCGCGGTTTGGTCGCCGGGTTCGGCCGGTACGGCGAGAGCACGTACATGGCGTCGCGACAGGGCGAACCTTGCCTGTTGCGGCACTGCTGAACTTGAATGGCGACAGCGCGTCTACCGGATCACAGCCTGCATCCCGGCGAGGCCACCGGCACCCAACTCGCCGCCTGAATCCGCGGGCCCTTGGGCATCGAAAACATCCTGCACCACGTCCGGGACCGGACCTTCCACGAGGACGACTCCAAGATCCGCACCCGGCATCTGCCCGACGCCGCGCCCGACCGGTGCTCGCGCTGCGCACGGTGGACGTTTTGCAGGGTGGGCGTGAGGTCGCGGCCCGGCAGGCGTCTGAGCGGTGTCGTCACCCACGGGCCGGCTCCCATGCAGGCGAGCGTGTCGTGCTTGCGCAGGTATGCCAGGGCGACCGGCGCACGCTGGTGCGGCGGGAATGCATCCTCGGTCACCCTCACGGGTGACGATGAGCGTCGTGACCCGCTCGACCAGGGCGGGCCACACAGGTCGAGGGCGGCAGAATACGGAACCAACGCGGCCCCTGTGCCTGCGGGTTGAGACTTCGAACACCTCCCCCAACGGCACGGCGGCCTCGTGCGTCGCGCACCCCGGCGGCATCACTCGACCGGTGGCCGTACTGAAAACGCTCGATGATGGCGTTGCCGCAAGCACAGGTTGAACCGTTCGGGCGGGCGGCACGTTGTGCCGTAGATTTCCGACCACCGAAGGACTTTCAATGAGCTATCCATTTCAAGGTGACTTGAACTTTGAGATCCACACCGCGCCGGCGGCTCCGGCGACCGCTCGTCAACTGGTTGCTGAGCAGGGCATCGAGGCCGTCCGGGACGCCCTGCCCGCACGGGAGCGAGGAGCTTTCGACCAGGCGAACCCGTGGCGCAACATCGAAAGAGCCAGCCAGCGCCTCGAGGAGCGGGTGGAGGAGCTGAACGCCTTTGACCAGGATATACAGCAGCACATCGCCAACGAGGGATACAACGATACCCAAGCCCAGGTCGTATACGAGCAAACAGCGGGTGTACGACAACCGCTGGCAGACGCAGTGAGCGAAGCTGAGCGAAGCTGAGCGAAGGGCGAGCGACAGGCTCAACACCTACCGGGAGAATCTCATCGCTCACATCGACAATCGTGGGCTGACGCAGAGAGTCGCGGTCGATACGGGGAATTACAGCACGCCGGAGGCGAGTATCGCGTCGGCGTCCTGGCAATACCAGCCACCGGGCAATAACCAGGGTGGCGGGCAGGGTGTCGGCGAAGTCGGAGGCCATCCGGTTCGTGACGGTCTGACAGGTTGATCTGGCTCGGGAAGCGGCACAGGCACGGCTTCCAAGATC
>NZ_JBEXET010000063.1:0-36211 GCF_040606415.1 Streptomyces sp. NPDC005423
GCCGGGCGGTCACGCCGGGCGGTCACGCCGGGCGGTCACGCCGGGCGGTCACGCCCGGCTCGTGACCGCCCGGCCCGCTCCGGCTCGGCTCGCGGACGTCAACCGGCGAAAGGAACCTGGGCCGCGGACGTCTTCGGTGCCGCGACCGGGTGTCGCCACAGCCCCTCCGCCGCCAGCTTCGGCAGCACGCCCTCCCCGAACCAGTACGCCTCCTCCAGATGCGGATAGCCGGAGAGCACGAACTCCTCGATCCCCAGCGCCGCGTACTCCTTGATCCGGTCGGCGACCTCCTGGTGGCTGCCGACCAGCGCGGTCCCCGCGCCGCCCCGCACCAGCCCGATCCCGGCCCACACATTGGGATGGATCTCCAGTCCGTCGCGGCTGCCGCCGTGCAGCGCGAGCATCCGCCGCTGTCCCTCCGACTCGCTCCGCGCGAGCCCCGCCTGCACCGACTCCACCGTGGCGGGGTCGAAGCCGTCGAGCAGCCGGTCGGCCTCGGCCCAGGCCTCCGCCGACGTGTCACGGGTGATGACGTGCAGACGGATACCGAACCGGAGGGTCCGCCCCTGCTTCGCCGCCAGCCCCCGGACCCAGGCGATCTTCTCCGCGACCTGGGCCGGCGGTTCGCCCCACGTGAGGTACACGTCCACGTACTTGGCGGCCACCTCGCCCGCGATCGGCGACGAGCCACCGAAGTACACCTCGGGCACCGGGTCGGGCAGCCGGGCCAGTCTCGCGTCCTCGACCCGCAGGTGCTCGCCGGCCAGACCGACCGACTTGCCCTCCCACAACTCCCGTACGATCTCAAGGAATTCGCCGGTCCGACGGTAGCGGGCGTCCTTGCCGAGGAAGTCCCCGTAGGCGCGCTGCTCGTGGCTCTCGCCGCCGGTGACCACGTTCAGCAGGAGCCGTCCGCCGGTCTGCCGCTGGAACGTGGACGCCATCTGGGCGGCGAGCGTCGGCGAGACGAAGCCGGGCCGGAAGGCGACCAGGAACTTGAGGCGCTCGGTGTGCTGGCTGACCATCGCGGTGGTCAGCCACGCGTCCTCGCACCACGCGCCGGTCGGGGTGAGCGCGCCCACGAAGCCGAGGTCCTCGGCGGCCCGGGCGATCTGGCTCAGATAGGCGACCGTCGGCGGCCGGTCCCGGCCGGACACGGTGGCGGGCGTGCCGTGGCCGCCGCCGACCACGTGGCGGCTGTCGCCGTTGGTGGGCAGGAACCAGTGGAAGGTGAGGGACACGGGGTTCTCCGATCTGGAATGTCCGCCGAGGGGCCGCGCACGACTCGCTAGAGGAGGCCGTGCCGGGGCGGCCTCGTGCCGTTGAGCACATGGCGGCCGATGTGCTGGATCTTCCAGCGGGTCGGATCGTGCAGGGTGTGGGTGCGGGCGTCCCGCCAGTGCCGGTGCAGATTGAGCGAGTCGAGGGCGGAACGGGTGCCGGACACCTCGAAGAGGGCCCCGGCCACCTCCACTGCGGCGTCCGCCGCGAACACCTTGGCGGCGGCCACGGAGATGGACGCCTCCGCCGCCGTGTCGTCGGTGAGGTGCTCGCCCGCCGCGTCCACGGCGCGGGCCGCCTGCGCCAGCAGCGCCTCGGACGCCCGTACCCGGACGGCGAGTTCGCCGAAACGCTGGATCAGCAGGGGGTCCTCGGCGGCCGTCTCGACCTCGCTCTCGAACCAGGGGCGGCTCTTGGTCCGGACGAACTCGGCGGCCTCGGCCAGTGCTCCCCCGGCGATGCCGGTGTCGATGGCCGCGTGCAGCAACTGGGCGACCGCGCCGTGGAGTTGCGGTCCCTGGAAGGTGAGGTGGTGGGGCAGGACCCGGTCGGCGGGGACGGTGACCGACTCCAGCCGGACCGTGCCGCTGGCCGTGGTGCGCTGGCCCATGCCGTCCCAGTCGTCGACGACCGTGACACCGTCGGCGTCGCTCGGTACGTACGCCACGTGCAGGTTGTCGTCCTCAGCGCGGGCGAGGACGGGGATCCAGTCGGCGAAGAGGGCGCCGGTCGAGTAGTGCTTGACGCCGGTCAGGTCGTAGGCGCCGTCGGGCCGGGGGGTCAGGCGGGTGCGGATGTCCTGTACGTGCTTGGTGCCGGCCTCGGACTGGGCGTTGCCGAAGCGGCGGCCGGCGAGCAGCTCGGCGAAGAAGAACTTCCGCTGCTCCGCGCTGCCCTGACGGCGGATCACGTTGACGTAGGCGAAGTGGCTCTGCGGGATCTGGGCGAGGCTGCCGTCGGCCGAGCCGAGCAGCCGGAAGATCTCGGCGAGGGTCTCCGCGCGCACGTCGGCGCCCCCGTGCTCGGCGGGCACGGTGACGGCGAGCAGTCCGGCGGCGGAGAGCCGGTCCAACTCGGCGCGCGGGAGCCTGCGTTCGGTGTCGCGGGCGGAGGCTCCGGGGCGGAACTCGTCGGCGAGCGCGGCGGCGACGGCGAGGGCCTCGGCGTCGTCGGCGATCACCTGGGCGGTCACCTGGGCGGTCATCGCGGTCAGCTCGCTGCGGCGAGGAGAGGGGTGCGGCCGACCGCCGCCGAGAACTGGTCGAGGACCTGGGTGAGCGCCTCGTCGGTGCCCGGGGCGACGCTGAGCGAGCCGTCCTCGTGCGTGGTGATGTCCTTGTCCAGGGTGAACCAGCCCTGGACGATGTGGGCGGCACCCATGGAGTTGAGCACCGGGCGCAGCGCGTAGTCGATCGCCAGGACGTGCGCGGTGGAACCGCCGGTGGCCAGGGGCAGCACGGTCTTGCCGGTGAGGGCGTACTGCGGGAGCAGGTCGAGCAGCGCCTTGAGGACGCCGGAGTAGGACGCCTTGTAGACGGGGGTGGCCACGACGACTCCGTCGGCGGCGGCGAAGAGTGCGGCGGCCTCGACGATGGCGGGGTGGCGGAAGTCCGCACCGAGCAGGGCCTCGGCGGGGATGGTCCGCACGTCGAGGGGGATCACCCGGTGGCCCTGGGCGAGCAGCCGGGTGTCCAGGTGGCGCAGCAGTCGGTTGGTGCGGGAGGAGGCGGAGGGGCTGCCGGAGACGGACAGGACGGTGGCCATGGGTCCTCTTTCGGTGAGGCGGGGTGCCCGCGCGGCGGGCGGCCCGGGGCGGTGTGGTCAGGGGTTCCGGGCGGGACCTCGCGGTGCGGGGCGTGGGACGTGCCCTGCTGTCACGGGTGGGCGGCGGCGGACCGGCTCTCGTTGTCCGGCAGTTGGGCCTCCAGCTCGCGGACGAGGGGGAGGACGCGCTTGCCGAAGTACTCGACCTCCTCGTGGTAGTGGAGGAAGCCGAGCAGGAGGAGGTCGACGCCGCGTTGCCGGTAGGCGACGATCCGCTCCGCGATCCGCTCCGGGGTGCCGATGAGTCCCGTACGGAATCCGTCGTTGTACTGGACGAGGTCCTCGAACGAGGAGTCCTGCCACATGCCCTTGCCGTCGGCCGAGGACTGCCCGGCCTGCCTCACCGCCGCTGCGAAGCCCTCGACGGCCTCGGTGTCGGCCTTGGCGACGATCTCCCGGAGCGTGTCTCGGGCCTCGGCCTCGGTGTCCCGGGCGATGAGGAAGCCGTTGAGGCCGAACTTCGGTGCGGTGCGGCCTGCTTGGGCAGCCGATCGCCGTACGTCGTTGATCTGCTCGGTGACTCCGTCGAAGTCCTTGCCGTTGGAGAAGTACCAGTCGGAGACGCGGCCTGCCATGGCGCGGGCGGCCGTGGAGTTGCCGCCCTGGAAGATCTCCGGATGTGGCCGTTCGGGGGTGTTGAGGGGTTTGGGCTTCAGGGAGAAGTCCCGCAACCGGTAGAAGTCACCGGCGAGTTCGGTGTGGTCCTCGGTCCAGATCTGGCGCAGGGCGCGGATGAACTCCTCGGAGCGGCGGTAGCGTTCGTCGTGCTCCAGCCAGGGCTCGCCGAGGGCGGTGAACTCGCCCTTGAACCAGCCGCTGACCACGTTGACGGCGAAGCGGCCGTGGGAGAGGTGGTCGGCGGTGGCACCGAGCTTGGCCAGGACGCCCGGGTGCCAGAGGCCGGGGTGCACGGCGGCGATGACCTTCAGCCGTTCGGTGGCGAGCAGCAGCGCGAGGCTGAAGCTGGTCGACTCGTGCTGGAACTCGGCGCCGTAGCTGGCCATGTAGCGGACCTGGCTGAGCGCGTACTCGAAGCCGTTGTTCTCGGCGAGGACGGCGAGTTCGCGGTTGTAGTCGTAACTCCAGTCGGTGCGTTGCTCGATCTTGCTGGTGACGAGTCCCCCGCTGACATTGGGAACCCAGTAGGCGAATTTCACTGGCGCTGCGGACATGCGGAACTCCTGTTGCGGAGAGTTTTCGGGCACGCCGAATTCCACGCGCACGAAAGGCGTGCGGGAATGGGGGCGGGGCGAGCGGGAGACGCGGTGAGAACGGGGGCGCGGCGGATCGGGGGGATCAGGCCGCGGCGCAACAGGAGGCGCTGGAGACGCGCGCGAGGTCGACATGGCGTCGCCGCGTGAGGTCCAGTCGCATCATCATGCGGTCGATCGTGGCAGCCGTCCGTCGGGGGCGTCAAGGAAAACCCGACCGGTCTCGTATCGCGGACCATTGAATTTCACGAAGGTGTGACAGGGAAACCCTTGAACAGCGCGGGAAATCGGCGGCATTCTGCTGACGTGCGGACCGAACAGCTGGAATACATCGCGGCGGTGACCCGGCTCGGTTCTCTGCGCCGGGCGGCCGAGGAACTGCGCCTCTCGCAGCCCGCGTTGAGCGAGACGGTACGCAATCTCGAACGGGAACTCGGGGTCGATCTGCTGGAGCGCAAACGCTCCGGCGCGACGATGAGCGCGGAGGGCCGGGAGCTGCTGCCGCACATCGTGAGCGTGCTGGAGGCGGTGGACCGGCTGCGGGCCGCCGCGGGTGAGCAGCACCGGGTCAGCCGGATGGTGCGCGTCGGCACGGTGAACGCGGCGACCGTGCCGTTGCTGATCCCCGTGGTGCGGGAGTTCCGGGCCGCGCATCCGCTCACCCAGGTCGAGGTGGTGGCCGTCCAGCAGTCGGAGATCCACCGGGCGCTGTCCGAGGGCGGTCTCGATCTCGGTCTCGTCAACCACCTCGACGGCGACGACATGCCGGCCGACTTCGAGTCCACGGCGCTGCTGTCGGGGCGGCCGGTGGTCTGCGTCCGGCCGGACAGTCCGCTGGCGGCCCGGCCGGAGGTGACGGCGGCCGAACTCCTCACCGAGCCGCTGATCGCCATGCGCACCGGCTATGTGATGCACCGCTATGTGCACCGGCTGCTGGGCGGCCGGAGTCCGGCCTTCTCGTACTCGACCGACGGCGCGGAGATGGGCAAGCTGATGGTCGCCGAGGGGCTGGGAGCGACGGTCCTGCCCGACTTCAGTGTCGTCGGGGATCCGCTGGAGCGGCTTGGCGCGATCACCTACCGGCCGATCGCCGGGGACACGGCCCGGGTGCTGCTGATGCTGCGGCGCCGTAGGGCCGAGTCGGTTCCGCAGGCGGCCCGGGATCTGCACGAGGTGTTCGTCCGTGCGGCACGGGAGCTCACCGACACGCTGGCGGCGCCGCCCGCCTAGGCATCCGCCCGGACCTGGCGCCGCCGCGCTCAGTCGTCCTCGGGGGCGCGTTCCACCACCAGGAACGCGTCCGCGTTCAGGTCCATGACCACGGTCGCGGGAAGTCCTTCGGCCCGCCGACGCGCGGCGTACTCCTCGGCCGGCCACGAACCTCGCGGGGCTCCTGCGGGGAACCGCTCCAAGACCTTCGCGCTCATAACGGGGGACACCTCCAACTTCACTTCAACGGAATCACCTGGGAACCCTTCTGCCCACGATGCGCGCGGGCATGTCCGGACCCATGAGGTACGCGGGGAGTGCGATGCGGAACGGGTGCATCCGGTGTGCGCGGTGCGGCCGAAGTGACGGACGACGGCACGACACCGGCCGTCGGCCCGCGCGCCCCGCCCCGTCCCTCCCTGGAGCCGTACATGAGCGTCTCGGTCGTCCTGTTCACCTCCGACCTGCGGCTGCACGACCATCCGCCGCTCCGCGCGGCACTCGACGGCTCCCCCGAGGTGGTACCGCTGTTCGTCCGGGACCGGGCGGTGGACGCGGCCGGCTTCACGGTGCCCAACCGGCTGGCGTTCCTCGCCGACTGTCTGCGGGACCTCGACGCGGAGCTGCGGGAGCGCGGCGGACGGCTGGTGCTGCGCTCCGGTGACGTGGTGGAGCAGGTGTGTGCCGTGGTCGCGGAGGCGGAGGCCGACGAGGTCCACATGGCGGCCGGGGTGAGCGGTTACGCGCACCGGCGCGAGGAGCGGCTGCGGGCGGCCCTGGAGGCGGAGGGCTGCCGGCTGCACGTGCACGACACGGTGGTCACGGCGGTGGCGCCGGGCGCGGTCAGACCGACGGCCTCGAACCACTTCGCGGTGTTCACGCCGTACTTCAGGCAGTGGTCCCTGGCGCACCGCAGGGACGTGCTCGCCGCGCCGCGCGCGATCAGCGTCCCCGAGGCCGTCGGCTCCGAGCAACTCCCCGCCCGGCAGGACGTGTCGGGGGTGTCGGAGGGGCTCGCGGAGGGCGGCGAGCGGGCCGGCCGGCGCAGGCTCGCCGCCTGGCTGCGCACACCGGTCGACGCGTACGACGACCGCCACGACGATCTGGCCGGCGACGCCACCTCGCGGCTGTCCCCGCACATCCACTTCGGCACGCTCTCCCCGGTCGAGCTGGTGCACCGGGCGAGCCAGGTACCCGGCCCGGGCTCGGCCGCCTTCGCACGGCAGCTCGCCTGGCGCGACTTCCACTATCAGGTGCTGGCCGCGCGCCCGGCCGCCGCGAGCGCCGACTACCGCTCGAAGCAAGACAGTTGGCGCTCCGAGGCCGAGGCGCGGGACGACGTCACGGCGTGGCGGGAGGGCCGTACCGGCTATCCGGTCGTGGACGCGGCGATGCGGCAGCTGCGCCACGAGGGGTGGATGCACAACCGCGGCCGGCTGCTCACCGCGAGCTTCCTCGCCAAGACGCTGTACGTGGACTGGCGGATCGGCGCCCGGCACTTCCTGAGCCTGCTGGTGGACGGCGACATCGCCAACAACCAGCTCAACTGGCAGTGGATGGCGGGGACCGGGACCGATTCGCGCCCCAACCGGATCCTCAACCCGGTGGCGCAGGCGAAGCGGTACGACCCCCAGGGTGCGTACGTCCGTCGCTGGGTGCCCGAACTGGCCTCCCTGCACGGGTCGTTGGTGCACGAGCCGTGGAAGCTCCCGGCTGCGGAGCGCGCCGAGTACGCCGATTATCCGGACCCGGTGGTGGACCTCACGGAGGGCCGGCTCCGGTTCCTCCAGGCCCGCGAGACGGCCAAGTGACCGCGCGCACAGACTTGTTGGTCAGGTGGAGTCGGGTCAGGACTCGCCGGCTCCGGTGAGGACGGCCACCGCGTCCCGCAGGCTCGACGGCCGGAGCAGGCCCTCGGCGTGACGGCCGGCCCACCCGGGGCCGCCCAGCAGGACGACCGGCCGGCCCCGCGCTCCCCTGACCCCCCACTCGACCTCGGCGACGTGCCGGGCCAGGGGCACACTCGCCGTGGACCTGGCCTGCGCCCACAGGACGACCGCGGCGGGCCCCAGTCGGCGGACGGCGGCGGAGAGCGCCTCCGCCGGGACCGCAGCACCGAACATCCTTGTGGCCAGGCCGCGTTCGCGCAGGACGGCGTTGAGCGCCTCCAGCGGCAGGGTGTGTTCCTCGCCGGGCACACAGGCGAGCAGCACGGGTCCCGCGCCGGAGAGCTCCGCGCCGGGTACGACGGGCGGGGTGTCGCGCCGCAGGGCGGTGGAGACGTGCCAGGAGAGCAGATGCTCGACCTCGACGTAACGGTCCCCGGACGACGCCCACTTGCGGCCCACGGCGTGCAGGGTCGGGACCATGACCTCCTCCCAGGCGACTTCCAGGCCGTGCCGTTCCACGGCGTTGGCCAGCTGTTCCTCCAGGGCGTCCGCGTCGAGCCGTACCGCCGCGCGGGCCAGCCCCCGGCACTCCTGCCGTACGTCCCCGAGCGGGAGCCTGCAAGCGGCGCGACCGGTGACCGGGGCCGGGGTCTCGGCCGGGCCGGGCTGGTCCGCTCCCGCGCTCTCCCGGGCGGCGCGGGCCGCCTCGGCGGGCGGCACTCCGGCGGCGGTCAGCCGGCACATCGCCTCCAGTACGGCCACGTCCCGCGGTGACCAGCGGCGGTGCCGTCCGTCGGCGCGCAGCTCCGGGCCGAGTCCGTACCTGCGGTCCCAGGTGCGCAGCGTCGTCGGCGACACGCCGAGACGGCGGGCCAGCCCTCCGGTGGTCAGACCGGCGGCTGTGGAAGCGTGCATGCGTCGACTGTACGACGCGCATTCGACGCAGGTTGAGGGAGTCCGTCCGCGCTCCGCACCATGGCGGTGCGGCCGCGACCGGCGGCACCGGACCGGCCGTAGGTGAGGAGCCGTGGTCATGACCGTTCAGCCGCGCACCCGCAGCGACGGGCCCGCCGAGTCCGCCGGACCGCTGTGGGCACCGGCGGAGGAGGCGTTCGACGACGCGGAGCTGGCCCGGGGCCTGGTCGCGGGCGACGAGGCCTGTCTCGTCATCGCCTACCGCCGCTGGTCGGCGCTGGTCCACACGCTGGCCCGGCGCTCCCTGGGCGACGCCAAGGAGGCCGAGGACGTCACCCAGCAGGTGTTCCTCGGCGTGTGGCGGGGGCGGGCCGGCTACCGGCCGGAGCGCGGGGCGCTGGGCGCGTGGATCGTGGGCATCACCCGGCGCAGGATCGCCGACGCGCTGTCGGCCCGGACCCGCCGCGGGGACCTGCTCACCTCGACCGGAGCGCTGCCCGCCGCGGTCCCGGCCGGGATGCCGTCCGAGTCGGCGGTGCTGGACCGGGTGGTGGTGCGCCAGGAACTGGCGAGGCTCGCCCCGCCCCAACGGCGGGTGCTGGGGCTGGCGTTCTACGAGGACCTGACCCAGACCCAGATCGCCGCCCGCACCGGCTGGCCGCTGGGCACGGTCAAGAGTCACGCCCGACGGGGCCTGCACCAGCTGCGCGACCGTCTCGGACAGCCGGACCGTCCGGCCCCTCGCACGGGGAACAGTGGCTCGACCGCCGAACAGGTATCCGACGCACCAACGCTGCACGACTGAGGAAGGCCGCCTCAAGTCGCCCGGTGCGGAAAGAAAAGAGCCCCTACACATAAAGGGCAAATAAGAGCACAATGGGACAGGCGGTGTGTCGCGCACACCGCATCGGAAGCGGATCAGGCCAGTCAGTCGAAGGAGACGCATCATGGCCAACGTCTCGCACACCAGAGGTGACATGACGAGCCACCCCGATGTACCCGAGATGCGGGCGCGCTACGCCCGTATGCTCGGCGGTCGCGATGTGGCGCTCGTGGACGGCCCGGTGTTCCTGCTCGGTCTCTACTGTGCCGTGTCCCCGTGGATCCTGCACTACACGACGAGCCAGCCCGCCCTCGTGCCGCACAACCTGATCGTCGGCATCGCCATCGGCCTGATGGCGCTCGGCTTCACCCTGGCGCCGGAGCGCATGTACGGCCTCAGCTGGGCCATGAGCGCCCTGGGCATCTGGATGATCGTCTCGCCGTGGATCGTGGGCAGCAACCCCGACAAGGGAGTCATCCTCAACAACGTCATCATCGGCGCCCTGGCACTGATCATGGGCCTGGTGTGCGCCACCGCGGCGGCGCGGAGCGGCCCCAAGCGGTAGCCCCGCACGGCCACGAACCCTCCGGAAGGGAACACCAGGAGGTCGGCCCGCACCGCGCGGGCCGACCCCCGTACGCGTACGGAGGCCGGCCACGGCGCCCACGGGAACGGACTGGCCGTCCTCGACTGCCCGTCTCCACAGGGGAGTTGAGCTCGACTGCCCGCCTCCGCAAGGGGAGTTGAGGGGTTGCGCCCGCGCGGCCGGTTCTAGCGGGCGGTCGCGGGTTCCGGCGCCGTGAGGTACTCCTCCGCTATCTCCCTGGGACCGAACGGCCAGACCTTCTCCCGGCGGGCCCAGACGACGAACGCGACGCAGCCCAGGGCCAGCCAGGCCAGGGACCATTCGATGGGGTGGCGGCCCGGAGAGTTCTTGTCGGCGTAGCCGTAGATCACGCACCAGCCGACGAAGGCGACGATGCTCGGCACCGGGTAGAGCCACATCCGGTACGGGCGGCGCAGTGCCGACTGGCGCCCGCGCAGGACCGTGAGCGCGATGATCTGGGCCAGCGCCTGCACGATGACCATCACCGTGGTGAGCAGCTGGATCAGGGTCGCGAGGTCGGTGTGCCGGCCGATGAGGAAGCCGATCGCCGTGATCACACCCATGGTGGCAAGGCCCAGCATGGGAAAGCGGTGCCGGGGATGGAGCTTGGCGTAGGGGCGGAAGAACACACGGTCGCGGGCCGCGTCGTAGGGCACCCGGGAGCCGCCGAGGAGACCGGTGAAGACCGAGGCGAAGGCGGTGATGAGGATGAGGACGGTGACGGTGTCGGCGGCCCCCTTGCCCCAGGTCTCCTCCAGGACGGCGGAGGCAACCGAGGTGGAGGCGATATCGCCCGGGTCGGTCATCCGGTGCCAGTCGATGACGCCCAGGGTGCCGATCTGGAGCAGCAGGTAGATCGCCATGATGCCGACGATCGAGAGGATGATGGAGCGCGGCAGCGTCCGGCCCGGGTCCTTGATCTCGGCGCCCATGTAGGCGGTGGTGTTGTAGCCGAGGTAATCGTAGATGCCGATGGTCAGTCCGCCGGCGAAGCCCAGCCAGAAGTGGTTGCCCGTCAGGTCGAAGGCGTGCGCCGGGTAGGTGAAGGCGAGGTGGCCGCTGAAGTGGGTCGCCGCGGCCAGGATCACCAGGAGGACGGAGACGATCATCACGCCCCACATCACGGCGGTGATCCGGGCGATGTGCTCGATCCCGCGCCACAGCAGCAGGACCACCACGGCGATGACGCCGAGGCCGACGAGGTCGCCGCCGGTCCGGCCGAGGTCCGGTGCCAGATAGCCCAGGTACTGGACGAAGCCGACCACGCCGGTCGACATGATCAGCGGGATGAAGAGCATCGCCGTCCAGACGAACAGGAACGGCATCAGCCGGCCCGTGCGGTACTGGAAGGCCTGGCGCAGATAGACGTAACTGCCCCCGGAGCCGGGCATCGCCGCGCCCAGCTCCGCCCACACCAGCCCGTCCGCGAGGGCGAGCAGGGCGCCGGCGACGAACCCGATCACGGCCTGCGGACCGCCGAACGCGGCGACCATGAGCGGGATCGTCACGAACGGGCCGATCCCGCACATCTGGCTCATGTTGATGGCGGTGGCCTGGAAGAGACCGACGCTGCGGACGAACCCGCCGTCGGGAGGCGGACTACCGGACATGGGGACTCCAAGGACTGGGCGCGGGGAGGGGGGAAGGGACGGGGTGGCCCGGCGAGGCCGACTGGGCGATAAAGTTAAGGAGCCTTACTAGAGCCGTCAAGAGGGTGTCCCGGATGGGTGAGAATGGTGCGATGCCCGCCAGTGACGCCGTCGAGCGGCCGGAACAGCCCTGGAGCCGCCGCCGCCTGCGCAGCGCCAACGAGCGGCTGCTGCTCGACCGGCTGCGCGCCGCCGGTGCCGCGTCCCGTGCCCAACTCGCCCGCGAGACCGGGCTGTCCAAGCCCACGGTCTCCAGCGCGCTGGCCTCCCTCGCGACCGCCGGGCTCGTGCACGAGGTCGGCACCCACGCTCCGGAGCGCGGCCGGATCGCCGTCCTGTACGCCCCCGATCCGACCGCCGGTCACGTGCTCGGTATCGACATCGGGCGCGGCTGGCTGCGGATGGCGGTGGCCGATCTCGACGGCGAGGTGGTGGCCCGGGCCGAGGTGCGCAACCGGGCCCGGACCTCCGCCACCATGGCCGACCTGGTCGTCGGCACCGCGCGCCGGGTGGTGGCCGACTCCGGTGTCGGCCCGGCGGCCGTCGTCCACGCCGTGGTGGGAACACCCGGCGTCTACGACGAGGAGCGGCGGCGGGTGCGGTACGCGATGCATCTGCCGGGGTGGGGCCGGGCCGGACTGTTCGACCGGATGCGCGAGGAGCTGGGCATCCCGCTGGAGGTGCACAACGACGCCAACCTCGCGGCGCTGGGCGAGTACACGTACGGCGTCGGCGCGGGCAGCCGGCTCTTCGCGTACATCCTGATCGGCACCGGTCTGGGCATGGGGGTCGTGAGCGAGGGGCGGCTGTTCACGGGGGCGCACGGCGGAGCCGGGGAGATCGGGTTCCTGCCGTGGCCGGGACGGCGGAAGCCGGAGACGCTGGAGGACGCGGTGTCGGGGGTGGCCGTCGTCGAGGCGGCCCGCGCCTTCGGCATGACCGGGCACCAGCTCACCGCGAAGGCCGTGTTCGACGCGGCCCGGCAGGGTGACTCCGCCGCCGTCAAGGCGGTCGAACTGGAGGGCGAGCGGATCGCGCACACGGTCGCGGCCGCCGCCGCCGTGCTCGATCCGGACCTGGTGGTACTCGGCGGTGGCCTCGGGCACAGCGTGGACCTGCTGCTGCGCCCGGTGCGGGAGAACCTGCGCGCGCTCACTCCGCTGCGGCCGAAGATCGTGCCCAGCGGGCTCGGCGAGGACGCGGTGCTGCTGGGTGCGGTGGCCACGGCGCTCGGCACCGCCCGGGACCTGGTGTTCGAGCGCCGGTCCGGCTCTTGAGCAACTCGCGCCCCCGCCAGGGTGATTGACACCCGTGGGAGCGAGCTCTAGCGTGCGGGGGCATTAGTAAAGTTTCCTAACTTTATAGAGCCGCAGAGGCTCCAGAGGCTTGGAGACCGCAGTGATCCACCGCCGCCCCACCGGCCCCTCTGTCGCCGGACGCCGTCTCGCCACGGCCGCCGTCGCCCTGGGCCTACTCGTCCCCCTCTTCACCGGCGCGTGGGCCGGGGCCCGCGCGCCCGCCCCGACCCGGACGGGCGGCGCGCCCCCCGCTCCCGTGTCCCAGCACATGGCAGACCCAACCTCCTTACTGAATACGGCCGTCGGTGCGACGGCCGGGTCCGCCACCCCGCTGTCCGGGTACAGGATCCAGTCGTCCGCCAAGGTCGACGACTCCCCCGAGGCCGTCTCCTCCCCCGGATATCCGACGGCCGGCTGGTATCCGGCCGGCCCGCGCTCGACCGTTCTCGCGGCCCTGATCGCGGACGGTGTGTACGCGGACCCCTTCTACTCCACCAACCTGCGGAAGATCCCGAAGGCCGACTTCCGCGTCCCCTGGTGGTACCGGAGCGACTTCACGCTCACCGGCTCCCGGGAACGCACCCGTCTCGACTTCAGCGGGGTCATCTCGGCGGCCGACGTCTATGTCAACGGCAGACAGGTGGCCCGCGCCGCCGACGTCACGGGGGCCTACACGCACCACGAACTGGACGTCACCTCCCTCGTCCGGCCCGGTAAGAACACGGTCGCCTTCCGGGTCCGGCCCAACGACCCGGGCAAGGACCTCACCATGGGCTGGATCGACTGGCTCCAGCCGCCGCCCGACCAGAACATGGGCATCGTCCGCGATGTGCTCGTGCGCCGCGGCGGCCCGGTCGCGCTGCGCGACGCGCACGTGGTGACCCGGCTCGCCGTCCCCTCGCTCGCCTCGGCCGACCTGACCGTGAAGGCGCGGGCCCGCAACGACTCGGGGGCCGCCGTCACCGCGCGGGTCAGCGGCAGGATCGGCGGGACGGCCTTCGCGCGGACCGTCTCCCTCGCCGCGCACCAGACGAAGACCGTCACCTTCTCCCCCGCCGACGTCCCCGGCCTGCACCTGACGGCACCGAAGGTGTGGTGGCCGGCCGGCCTGGGCGGGCAGCCGCTGTACGGTCTCCGGCTCGCCGCCTCCGTCACCGGCACCGTCTCCGACTCCGCGCACGAGACCTTCGGCATCCGTGACGTCCGGGCACCGCTGAACGCCGACGGTGCCCGCCAGTACCGGATCAACGGCCGCAAGCTGCTGATCAAGGGCGGCGGCTGGTCACCGGACGAGTTCCTGCGCTGGGACCGGAGATATGTCGAGGACCGGCTGAGGTACGCCCTCGACCTCGGCCTGAACACCATCCGGCTGGAAGGGCACATCGAGCCGGACGAGTTCTTCGACCTCGCCGACCGCTACGGCATCCTCACCCTGCCCGGCTGGGAGTGCTGCGACAAGTGGGAGGGCAACGTCAACGGGGACGAACCCGGCGACCCCTGGACCGCCGCCGACCACCCCGTCGCCAAGGCGTCGATGGCCGCCGAGGCCGCCCGGCTGCGCGACCACCCCAGCGTCGTCTCCTTCCTCATCGGCAGCGACTTCGCCCCCGACGCCACCATCGAGAAGACGTACCTCGGCGCACTGCGCGCGGCCGACTGGAACACCCCGGTGGTGGCCGCCGCCTCGGACAACTCCTCTCCTGTGAGCGGCAGTTCGGGCATGAAGATGACCGGCCCGTACGACTGGGTGCCGCCGGACTACTGGTACGCGAAGCGCGAGGGCGGTGCCACCGGCTTCAACTCCGAGACCAGCGCGGGGCCCGACATCCCGACCCTCGACACCCTGCGCCGGATGATGACACCGGCCGAACTCGCCACCCTCTGGAAGGACCCGGCCGCCCGCCAGTACCACCGCTCCCCGTCGTCCACCTTCGCCACCCTCAAGCTCTACGACGCCGCCCTCACCGGCCGCTACGGTCCGCCCACCGGCCTCGCCGACTACGTCCGCAAGGCACAGCTCGCCCAGTACGAGAACGTACGCGCCCAGTTCGAGGCGTACGGGCGCAACGCCACCGACGCCTCGAAACCGTCGACCGGGGTCGTCTACTGGATGTTCAACAGCGGCTGGACCTCGCTGCACTGGCAGTTGACGGACCGTTACCTCGACCAGGGCGGCGCCTACTTCGGCACGAAGAAGGCGAACGAACCGCTGCACGTCCAGTACTCCTACGACGACCGCTCGGTGGTCGTGGTGAACAACCGGCACACCCCGGCCTCCCGACTCACCGTACGGGCCGCGTTGTTCGACCCGGACGGCACCCGTGTGTACGAGCGGACGGCGACCGGGACGACCGTGGCCGGCGACGGCGCGCACCGGACCGCGTTCACCCTGCCCGCTTCGGTGCGCGGCACGGCGACGACCCATCTGGTGCGGCTCACCCTGAGCGACGCCTCCGGGAAGGAGGTGAGCCGCAACGTCTACTGGCTCTCCACCAGGCCCGACACACTCGACTGGGCCCACACCGACTGGTACTACACGCCCACCACGAGCTACGCCGATCTGACGGGGCTCGACTCGATGGCGCGGGTGCCGGTCTCGGCGCGGGCGTCGACAGCGGCGGGCAGGCACGGCATGTCGACCACGACCGTCACCGTGCGCAACGTGGGGAAGGGGAAGACGCCCTCGCTGCTCACCGAGGTCCATCTCGTGGACCCGGCGGGGAGGCCGGTACTGCCCGTGCGGTGGTCCGACAACGACGTGAGTCTGTGGCCCGGCGAGTCGGTCACCCTGACGGTGACCTACCGGACGGCCGATCTGCACGGATCGGCGCCTCGGGTGCGGATCGCCGGCTGGAACGCGGCGCGGCGGACGGTCCCGGCCGGGTGAACTCGTGGGGCCCGGCCCGCGCCGGGCCCCACCAGGCCTCAACTGACGTTCAGCGCCGTGTCGTCGACGACGAAGGACGTCTGGAGGGTGGAGCCCTCGGCGCCCGTGAACTTGAGGGTGACGGTCTGGCCGGCGTAGCTCGCGAGGCTGAAGCTGCGCTGGGTGTAGCCGCTGGCCGCGTTGAGGTTGGAGTAGGTGGCCAGCGTGCCCAGCACCGTGCCGGAGCTGTTGAGGACCTGGACCTTGAGCGTGTCGTACGCCGTGCTGGTGCTGGTCTCCGCCGTGTCGATATGGAGATAGAAGCTCAGGGCGGCGGTGGTGCAGGCCGCCGGGATGGTCACCGCCTGGGACAGGGTGTCCGTGGTGGCGGTGCCGTAGCCGTCGAGCCAGGCGTAGTACGAACCCGAACGGGCCGACTGGCTGCTGGAGTTGGTGATGACGCCACTGCTGGCGCTCCAGGTGGTGCTGCCCGACTCGAAGCCGTTGTTGCCCAGGAGCTGCGCGGCGGTGCAGGTGGTGCCGCCGCCTCCACCGCCCCCGCCGGTGCTGCCCGTGCCGGCCAGCCAGGCGGTGGCGTTGAGGGCGAGGGCCGCGTTGGTGGCGCCGGTGTCGTTCCAGCCGTCGTACAGGGTGTTGCCGGACTGGCCGGTGCCGTCGTCGATCGGTGAGCTGTCTCCCCAGAAGGCGACCCGGCCGCTGCCGAAGGTGCTGGTCGCGAAGAAGGCGCCGGTGTTGCCGGAGTACCCGCTGCGGTAGACCAGGCCCTTGACGGCCGAGTTGTCGGCGGGCTTGAGCGTGGCCGTCGTGCCGTCGGCGATCAGGCTCTTGGTGACCGTGCCGAAGGAGCCGTGCAGAACGGGGTCGGTGCTGTCGCTGATCGCGGCCGGGTAGCCGGAGCTGACGTCAAGCGTGTCGATGGAGAACCCGAACGGGTCGGTCGAGTCGACGCTGTTGTTGGTCATCAGGTCGTTGAGGATCTCGACCGCGTCCTCGCCGTCGCTGTTGCGGTCGGCGCCGGTGTGGTCGGAGATCATGAACAGGCCGCCGCCGTTCTTGACGAACGTCATGATCGCGGTCTTCTCGGCCGTGGTGAAGAGCGTGTTCGGCTCCGGCAGGACCAGCGTGTCGAAGTTCGACAGGTCGGTCGTCGCCGAACCGCCGTACGTGAGGGCGCTGGTGGCGGTCTTCAGGCTGTAGCTGCCCGTCTTCTGCAGCGCGACGCCCCACGACGACAGTGCTCCGGTCCAGTCCGTCTCGGCGGACGGGGAGGAGTCCTGGCTGAGCGGGTCCGGCTTGCTGGTGGAGACGATCCAGTCGGCGTTGCCGGCCTCCTCGGCGTGGCCGTCGTCGAACAGGACGCGGTGCGTGGTGGCCGCGTGCGCCGGGGTGGCGGTGGTGGTGACCTGAAGGGCGGCTCCCGTGACGAGCAGTCCGACACCGGCGAGCGCGGTGGTGAGTCTGCGGCGGGACGTTCTGGAACCAAGCATCCGGCGAACCTCCGTGAGAGATGGGGAAAGGTGCGGGGTGCCGATCTGCGCGCGTAGAACGATAGTGGGGGAGTTCTACACGCGTTGAGCAATTGAAAGGTACATGGCATAACGGGGTCGTGAACAGAAAGTGCCGGCAATTTACCGGAGCGGAGTGGCTCCGTGCGGGAGGGGGCGCGGCGAGGTGCGGGGCGACGGTGAAGAGGGGTGGAGAGGGGGATTCCGGGCCTCGTCATCGCCACGCGGGACCGGTCGCGAGTGCGCCACCGAGCGGAGCCGGGCTGACGGGGCGGTGTCCCTTCAACTCCGCCTACCGCGAACGGTGTTGACGCTTCGAGCGGGCCGCCCCACCACGCCGCGGCCGACTCGCCCCGGCCGGGCCCGGCCCGTAGAAGCCGTGGCACTCCGCTGTCACGGCTCGTCGGAGGTGCGGCCGGCGGGAGTCACGGCCCGTGGAGGTACGGCGTGGTCGTGGTGAGCGGGGCGAAGCCCAGGCGTTCCAGGATGGGGCGGCTGAGTGGTGAGGCGTCGACCTGGAGGAAGCGGTAGCCGCGGTCGGCGGCGACCCGGGCCCGGTGGGCGACCAGCGCGCGGTAGATGCCCCGGCCCCGCCAGCCTTCGACGGTGCCGCCGCCCCACAGGCCGGCGAACGGGGTGCCGGGGACGAGTTCCATCCGGGCCGCGCTGACCGCCGCGTCACCGGCGAGCGCCACGACGGCGACGACCGTGTCGGGGTCGGCGGAGAGCTGGCCGAGCAGCCGGGCGCGCAGCGGTGAACTGTCCGTGCCGAAGGCCCGCTCGTGCACGTCGGCCACCAGGTCGACGCCCGCGCGGTCGGTGACGGACCGCAGACGGATGCCCTCCGGGGGGCCGGCGTCGGTGGGCAGATCGGCGATCTCGGCGATCATCAGCGTCTCTTCGGGCTCGGCGGTGAACCCGGCCGCCAGCAGCCGCTGTCCGAGGTCGGCGGGGCGGTCGTGGGCGTAGTGCTTCCACTCGAAGGCGTGGCCGCGGGCGGCGAAGTGGGCGATCTGCGCGGCGATCGCGGCGTCGGCGCCCGCCTCGTCGAGGGCGGACCAGAGGACCGCGTTCCAGCCCTGCCCGTCGGCGACTTGGCGCACCACTCCCCCGGTCCGCTCGACCCTGGCGCCGGGGCCGTCGGGCCGGGCTCCCTCGCGCATGTCACGGTCGTACAGGGCGAGTACCGAGGCATGATCCATGCGGCCACTCCAGCATCCGCCCGGCACGGCGGCAACGGGATTACGCGCCGCCCGCGCCCTCGGCGGCGGGCCGTAAGACCGCCGGATACGCGCTCGGCCGGTCCTGGTCGCGGACGCGGACGCGGCCGGACAGCCGACGCGGAACCGGTCCCGAACCCGACCCGGACTGGGACCCGGTCGACATGAGCGATCAGCACGGCCGCCGTCCCCGTGGCGCGCACTCGGGCAGCGGATGCATCTCCTCCGGGCCTGCCCGCGGACCGGACGGGATCGTACGGATCTTCCGAGAAATCGCGCAGCATAAGGCCCCGCGCCCCGCTCCGCCCGCCGGGAGGCGAGGCCCCCGGGAGCCGCTTATCGTGATCGAGGACGCCGGCCACAGCGCGTCCTTGGAGGCAATCGATGCTGGCCAGGTTCTGCACGCGGCCCGCGCTGCGGCGCTGCGCCTTCGCCGGGGCCGTCACCCTGTCCCTGCTCAACGCGGGGCTGCCCGCCACGACCACGGCGGACACCGCGGGCGACCGGCCGCAGCCGGATCTCTCCCGCTTCTACCGGCAGAAGGTGAAGTGGGCGGGGTGCGACGACATGGACGCGCCCAAGGATCTGCAGTGCGGCAAGGTCACCGTGCCGCTCGACTACGCGAGACCCGGCGCGGGCACCCTCGATCTCGCGGTCGCCCGCTTCCGGGCGACCGGGCGGTCGCGCGGGTCCGTGCTGCTGAACTTCGGCGGTCCCGGCGGCGCCGGTGTCGCCGAACTCGGCTCCGGGGGCAAGGACTTCATGGGGCTGACCAACGGCTACGACGTGGTCGGCTTCGATCCGCGCGGGGTCGGCCTGTCCTCCCCCGTCAGCTGCGGCGAGGGCGCGGACGACGCCTCGGACACGGCCGATCCGGGCGCGCAGACCGACCATCCGGCGGCGCTCCTGCGGGAGTTGCGGAAGTCGGCCGACGTCTGCGCCAAGTACTCGGGGCCGGTGCTGCCCCACATAGGCACGGTGAACGCCTCCCGGGACCTGGACGTCATACGTCAGGCCCTCGGCGACCGGAAGCTCAACTACCTCGGTTTCTCGTACGGAACGCGCCTCGGCGCCGTGTACGCGGCGCAATTCCCTACCAAGGTAGGCCGGGTGGTGCTCGACGGGGTGGACACGCTCACCGAACCGATGACCGAGCAGGGCATCGCGGGCGCCCAGGGACAGCAGACCGCGCTGGAGGACTTCCTCGGCTGGTGCGTGCGGGACATCGCCTGTCCCTTCGGACAGGACGCGCGGTCGGCCCCGGACCAGGTCGTGCGGCTGGTCCGCGCACTGGACCGGAACCCGGTGCCGACCGGCTACGGCGACCGGTTCACCGGCCAGGACCTCGTGGGCGGTATCAGCCAGGCCCTCTACAGCCGGCAGCTGTGGCCGTCGCTGGAGCGCGCCGTCGCCTCCCTTACCCAGGACGGCGACACCCGCCCGATGATGGCGTTCTCCTCCGGCGGCGCCGCGCCACGGCCCGGCGGTCACGGAACGGGCGGCGGCCTCGTCGGCGCCCAGGACGTGCCCGTGGACAACCTCCCGGCCGCGCTGATGGCGATCGACTGCGCCGACGACCCCGACCGCCCCACCGCCGGCCGGATCACCAGGGACCTGCCGGGGCTGCGCGCCCGGTTCGACGAGGCCTCCCCGGTCTTCGGCCGCTACCGGCTCACCGAGATCCTGATGTGCTACGGCCGCCCCCGGGGCACCCACTTCATCCGCGACCGGGTGAAGAACGTGGACTCGGCGAAGTTTCTCCTCGTCGGGACCCGGGGCGACCCGGCGACGCCGTACCGCTGGACCGTGGAGACGGCCCAGCGGCTCGGTTCGTCGGCCGTGGTGCTCGACAACAAGGGCGAGGGGCACACCGGTTACGCCTCGTCCAAGTGCGTGCACGCGAAGGTCGACGCCTTCCTGCTGTACGGGTCGCTGCCGCCCAACGGCAGTTCCTGCCCCGCGGACAACGCCAACACGCCCTGAACGGGCCTCAGTCGAGAATGATCTCCGGCTTGTAGAGGTCCAGCCAGAGCGCCAGGTCGAGGGTGCGTTCCAGGCCGCGCCGGGACGCCTGGTCGATCACGGGGGCGTCGCGGTGCGCGACCCGCCGGACCCTCTCCCGGTCGACGAGGTCGAAGACCGGGTGGGAGGGCCGGGCGAGGAGATCCTTGACGTGGTCCTGGAGGGCGACCGCGTACTTGGGGTCCTGCGTGGACGGATAGGGGCTCTTCACCCGGTCGTACACCGACTTCGGCAGCACATCGGCGGTCGCCTCGCGCAGCAGACTCTTCTCCCGGCCGTCGAACGACTTCAGCGCCCAGGGCGTGTTGTAGACGTACTCGACGAGCCGGTGGTCGCAGAACGGCACCCGCACCTCCAGGCCGACGGCCATGCTCGCGCGGTCCTTGCGGTCGAGCAGGATCCGTACGAAGCGGGTGAGGTGGAGGTGGCAGACGCGTCGCATACGGAACTCGAAGTCGCTCTCGCCGTCGAGGCGTTGGATGCCGGCGACCGCGGTGCGGTAGCCGTCCGCGAGGTAGGACCTCAGGTCCAGGGCGTCCGTCAGTTCGCCGCGCAGTACGTCGGCGTCGTCCCCGAAGTCCCGTACGTAGCGCACCATCCACGGGAAGATGTCGGCGCGGCGGGCCTCCTCGTCGAAGAACTGGAGGTAGCCGCCGAAGACCTCGTCGGCGGACTCGCCCGAGAGCGCCACCGTGGACTGGTCGCGGATGGCGCGGAACAGCAGGTACAGCGAGGCGTCCATGTCCCCGAACCCCATGGGGAGATCGCGCGCCCGCAGCACCTTGGCGCGTACGTCGGGGTCGGCGAGGGCCTGGGCGTCCAGCACGATGTCCTGGTGGTCGGTGCCGGAGTCGCGGGCCACCGCGTGGACGTACGGGGTGTCGGGGGTGCCGCGCAGTTCGTCGGCGACGAAGTTCTCGCTCTGGCCGGCGAAGTCGACGGCGAAGCTGCGGACCCTCTCGCCGTGTCCGGCGAGCTGGCGGGCGGCGATCCCGGTCATGGCGGAGGAGTCGAGGCCACCGGAG
The DNA here is from genome assembly GCF_040606415.1 of Streptomyces sp. NPDC005423. NCBI lineage: Bacteria > Bacillati > Actinomycetota > Actinomycetes > Kitasatosporales > Streptomycetaceae > Streptomyces > Streptomyces sp. NPDC005423. The sequence goes on from NZ_JBEXET010000063.1 coordinate 21,366, forward strand.
AGCAGGGTGCAGCGGGGTACGTCGGCGACGAGCTGGCGGCGCACGATGTCGTCGAGGAGCGTGCGGACGTGGGCGATCGTGGTGTCGCGGTCGTCGGTGTGCGGCCGGGTCTCCAACTGCCAGTAGACGCGGGTGCGCAGGCCGGAGCGGTCGACGGTGACGACGGTGCCGGGCTCGACCTCGCGCATGCCGTCCCAGACCGCGTGTCCGGGCGTCTTGGCCATGGCGAACAGCTCCCGCAGGCCGTCCAGCCGGACCCGGGCGCGGGCCAGCGGGTTGGCGAGGATCGCCTTGGGTTCGGAGCCGAACAGGACGCCGTCGGGGGTGGGGTGGTAGTAGAAAGGTTTGATGCCCATGCGGTCGCGGATCATGACGAGGCGGTCGTCGCGGCCGTCCCAGAGGGCGAAGGCGTACATGCCGTTGAGCCGCTCGGCGAGCGCGGCGCCCCATTCGAGGTAGCCGCGCAGCACGACCTCGGTGTCGGAGCCGGTGGTGAACCGGTGTCCGCGGTCGGTGAGTTCACGGCGCAGCTCGGTGAAGTTGTAGGTCTCCCCGGAGTAGACGAGCGCCACGGTGCCGGCCGGGGTGTCGACGGTCATCGGCTGGCGGCCACCGGGCAGATCGATGATCGCGAGCCTTCGGTGTCCGAGGGCGGCGGGACCCTGGATCCAGGTGCCGCGGTCGTCCGGGCCGCGGCAGGCCATCGTCTCCGTCATCGCATCCAATGTGGTTGCCTCGGCGCGCAGTTCGCGGTCGAAGGAAACCCAGCCGGTGATGCCGCACATGCGTGACCTCCTGCGTCCGGCACGCCGGAAGGGCCCGACTCACCTGCGCGAACAGTGGGATGAGGCAGCACCCGACGAACCAGTTGTATGTAGCACCTACATGTCGAGCGTGCGCGTCCGCCGAGAGCCCGGTCAACACGTCCGTAACGTGAACGCCCCGGCGACCCCCTCGGTTTCGGCCGCGCTTTGCGAACCGGAGAGCCTCGATCCGCCGTTCCTTCGCGGGCTCCAGCGGGAAATCGGCCACGGGCAAAGAGTTCCCCATGATTGGCCCGGCCGCGGTCGCGGGCCGTGCGCCCCCGGCCAGCCGCCCTGCTCCGTATCCCCCAAATGCCCCCTCCGCGAATCGGTCCTATCGTGCTCTTATGGAGCACGCACTGAGTCCCGCCACCCTCAGCGAGCTGCGGCGCCCGCGCCCCTATCCCGCGGTGTCCGTACTGACGCCCACGCACCGCCGTGAACCCGACAACGCGCAGGATCCGGTCCGCCTGCGCAACGTGCTGGCCGCCGCCAAGAAACAGCTGGAGGCCGACCCCGCGGTCCCCCGGGACCGGCGTACCGACGTCACCAGGCAGCTCGACCAGGCCCTCGCCGAGATCGATCTCGCGCACGCCGAGGACGGACTGGCGATCTTCGCCGCCCCGGGCGAGCACCAGGTGTGGTCGCTCGCCAGGACGGTGCCCGAGCGGGTGGTGCTCTCCGACACCTTCCTCACCCGCAACCTCGTCTCCGCCCGGGCCTCCATGCGGCCCTTCTGGGTCCTGTCGCTCTCCGCCGACTGCGTCACCCTGTGGAACGGCGGTGTCGACCGGGTCGCCGAGGAGCACGCCGGCGGCTTCCCGCTGAGCCGCGGCCACCGGACGAACTTCGACGCCGAACGCCAGCAGCGGATCGGTGACATGCCCAGCACCTACCGCGACGAGGACACCCGCCACTTCCTGCGCGCGGCCGACACCGCCGTCACCCGGCTCCTGCGCGAACACCCGCGCCCGCTCTACGTCACCGGCGATCCGGCGGCCCTGGCCGTCCTGGAAGACCTCGGCGGTGCGGCCCGGAACGCGGTGCTGGTCCCGCACGGCGGTCTGGCGCACGGCACCCCCGACGCCGTGTGGCAGGCGGTACGGCCGCTGCTCGACGCCGAGGCCCGCGACAGCACCGCCTCGGTGCTGCGGGAGCTCCGGTCGGCGCGCGGACGCAAGGAGTTCACGGCCGGCGTCGACGAGGTCTGGCGCAGCGCCCGGGAGGGCCGGGTGCGGTTGCTGGCCGTCGAGGAGAACTACCGCGTCACGGTCCGCGACGACAGCGGCGACCATCTCGTCCCGGCCGAGGCCGACGACCTCGACGCCCGCGAGGACATCGTGGACGAGATCGTCGAACAGTGCCTGGAGACCGGCGCCGACGTCCGCTTCGTACCGGACGGCTTCCTGGGCGACGTCACCGGCATCGCGGGCGTCCTGCGCTACTGAGGCCGCCACTCCGCTCCCGCGTACGCTACGGCGTGATCGTCGGCGCAGAGGGAGAACAGACGTGGGTGACCTGCTGGGTGTGGCGGTGCTGGGTGCCGGACACATGGGAGCCGACCACATACGGCGCCTCGACCGGGTGGTGAACGGGGCCAGGGTGGCCGCCGTGGCCGATCCCGACACGGACCGCGCCAAGGAGGCGGCGGCCGGCCTCGACGGGGTGACGGTGCACGCGGAGGCGACGGCCGCGCTCGACGCGCCCGGCGTCGAGGCGGTGCTGATCGCCTCCCCCGGCCCGGCGCACGAGGAGGCGTTGCTGGCGGCCTTCGCGCGCGGGCTGCCGGTGCTGTGCGAGAAGCCCATGGTGCCGGACTCCGCCGGGGCGCTCAGGGTGGTGGAGGCGGAGGCCCGGCTGGGCCGGCGACTGGCGCAGATCGGTTTCATGCGCCGCTACGACGCGGAGTACCTGCGCCTCAAGTCCCTCCTGGACAGCGGGCGGTTGGGGCGACCGCTGATGCTGCACTGCACCCACCGCAACGTGTCCTCGCCGCCGTACTTCACCTCCGCGATGCTCATCGACAGCTCCGTCTCGCACGAGATCGACGCGGCCCGCTGGCTGCTCGGCCAGGAGCTGACCGCGGTGACCGTGGTCGGCCCGCGCCCGTCGGCGAACGCGCCCGAGGGGCTGGCCGACCCGCAGTTCGTGCTCTTCGAGACCGACGGGGGCGCGCTGGTGGATGTCGAGATCTTCGTCAACTGCGGCTTCGGCTACCAGGTGCGCTGCGAGGCCGTGTGCGAGGCGGGCAGCGCCCGGATCGGCGAGGACGGCGCGATGCTCGTCACCGAGCGGGGCGGCGCGGGCGTGGAGGTGCCGCAGGACTATCTGGTCCGGTTCGCGGACGCCTACGACCGCGAGGTGCAGTCCTGGGTGGACGCCACCCGGGGCGGACGGGTCACCGGGCCGGGTGTCTGGGACGGGTACGCGGCCTCCGTGGTCGCCGAGGCCGGGGTCCGGGCCCGGGAGAGCGGCGGCCGGGTGAGCGTCGAACTCGCCCCGCGCCCGCGGCTGTCGGCCGACGCCGGCCGCTGAGGTGGGCCGTACCGGTCCGCGTCGTGGGACCGCCGGCGGCACCGCCGTCCTCACACGTTCCCGAACAGGGCGCTGAGCCCCTCGTCGACCGCCGCGCCGACGTCCTCCTGCCCGGCGGCCACCACGGCGTAGGAGCGCAGCAGGAAGCGCCGTAGCGCGGGGGTGTCGAACTGGAGCAGGGCGAGCCCGAACGGCGAGTGGAACTCCACGACCGTGCGGTCCTCGCCGCACGGCCACAGGTGTACGTCCCCGCAGCCGGCCGCCTCCGCCAGCCCCTCCTCCATCAGGGGCCGGCCGAAGGTCCAGGTGACGACCTCCCCGTCGAGGGCCACCTCGGCCGGGAAGTCGATGTGCACGGCCAGCGGATCCAGTGAGGTGTACCGAAGCGTGGCGGACACGGGGATCTCCGTGTCGTCCGCCGTGATCAGCCGAGCCCGGGTGGGCTGCTCAAGGGTGATGTCCATGATCGGTCTCCACTGCGGGTGAGAGGGGCCGGATTGCCGTGTGCCTTTACGACCTCGCGGGAGCCCTTCGCATTACGCGGAACGGGACCCCAGTTGATGTGACCTGCGTCACTCCATGGGGGATTTATCCCGCCTTCCGGTACGAAGTGCGGCGAACCGACCGCGGCGGATGAAAGCATTCCCGCGCCACGCCCGGCACGAAGGGCGGGACCGATCCGGACGGCGCGGCGCCTGCGGCTACCCCGAGTGACCGCTCGACCACGATCCAGGGCGGACGGCGCCCCTCCGGCGTCACGGAGAGCGACCCGCCACGCCCGCACGGCTCCGGGAACGGCTGTCGTCGAACAGGTGGGTGAATGACCCGGCGGGACGGCGGCGCGCACGCCACATCACGTACCCCGCCTACGACTTGCCGCCCCCACGCGCCTACGCCATCCACCTGACCCCACCTGTCCAAGAAGACGCTGACATATGCCAGAAGCACCACCGGATCGTGTGTCGCCGAATCCCTTACAGGGAGTCGCGGGCTGTGCGACAGTCGTAACGGTCCCTCCGCCCGCCTTGGCCGAACCGTCCCCGCATCGGAGTGCGTCATGCCGCCCCACCTCTCCGCGGACCACCCCGCCGCCCAGCCGCCAGGTCACGGCTCGGTCGACGCGCTGATCTCGCAGGCGCGGCGGCTCAAGGGCGACGTGGACGCGGTACGGCGGGACGCGCGGGGCGACGGCGCGGACCCCCAGGGACGCTGGCAGCGCGCGCTGTGCGACCTGGCACTGCACCAACTCAGCGACCTGGACGCCCACTTGGCCCAGTTGCGGGACGGCCCGCAGGCCGCCCCGGAGGCGGTGTCCGACGCGCCCCGGCACGGTTCGCTGCTCAGCCGGATCGGCAGCGCCGAATGGAATCTGCTGACGGACCAGGCCAGTTGGTCCGCGGAGCTCTACCGAATCCTCGGCCGTGACCCCACGACTCCCCCGCTCACCCTGGACGAACTGCCGTCCCTCGTCCTCGACGAGGACCGCCCGAGACTGACGGCGATGGTCACGGACTGCCTGGTGGACGCCAAGCCCATGGACGGCGAGTTCCGTGTGGTGCGGCCCGACGGCTCCGTACGGACCGTGCACATGATGGGCGAGCCCGTGCTCGGCGCCGACGGCGGCACCGCATCGATGTGGGCCGTGCTGCGGGACGTCAGCGAACTGCGCCTGACCCGGCGGACGGTGAGCGAGACACGTGACTCGCTGGAGCGCCACCGCCAGGTCGCGCGGACCGAACGCCGGCTCGCGGTCGAGCTGCAGGAAGCCGTGCTGCCACCGTGGCGCGGCTCCCTGCGGCTCCCGCGACACAGCGCCGGACCGACGGCGGGACCGCTCGACCTGGCGGCCCGCTCCCTGCCGTCCCCGGCCGGCACGCCGATCGGCGGCGACTGGTACGACGCGCTCGAACTGGCCGACGGCGCGACGCTGTTGAGCGTCGGCGACCTCACCGGACACGGTGTCACCGTGGCGTCCGGCATGGCGATGCTGCTCGGCGCGCTGCGCGGTATGGCGATGGCCGGCGCCGAACCCGGCCAACTGCTGTGCCTGCTCAACCAGTTACTGGACGCCACGGTGCGGCCGGCCCTCGGCAGCGCGGTGTGCTGCCGCTACCGGCCCGAGTCGCGGACCCTGGTGTGGGCGCGGGCGGGACACCCCGCCCCGCTGCTGTTCCGCGGCGGGACGGGGCACCTGCTGAGCGCGCCGGACGGGGTCCTGCTCGGCGCCGCCCCGACAACGTCCTACGGGCAGGCCGAGGTGACCCTCGCGGCGGGCGACCTGCTCCTGCTGCACACCGACGGGCTGGTGCCCGGGCACAGCGGACGGGTCGCCTCGGACCGGCTCCGCGACCTGGCCCCCCGGTTGGGCGAGGCGCGTACCGCGGAGGAGTGTGTGCAAGTGGTCGTGGAGGAGTTCGGCGGGAGCGGGCGCCAGGACGACGCCTGTGTACTCGTCGCCAGGGTGGCCTTCTGAGACCGCCGGTCACGCCCGTGTGCCGCGGCCGCCCCGGCTCTTCGGCTGGACCTTCGGCAGCGCGAGTCGGATCTCCTCCCGCAGCGCGTCGATCTTGGGGCACCGGGAGTACTCGGCGGTGAGCCGGTACATCTCGCGCAGCCGGTCCCAGGTGCGGTGGGAGGAGTTCGATCCCATCGACACCAGCGCCAACCGGGCGTAGCGGTCGGCCTGTTCGGGGTCGTCGGCGATGAAGCACGCCGAGGCCATCGACAGGAAGTCGAAGATCTTCGACCGCTGCCGTCCGTCGACCCGCAGCGCCAGCGCCTTCTCCGCGTAGTGCTGCGCGTGCACGGCGGCCCCCGGCTCGTGCTCGGCCAGCGTGCGGTAGGCCAGGGCCTGCATGCCGTACAGGTCCTCCTCCTTGAACGTCTGCATCCAGTTCGGGGGCGGTACGTCGCCGCGGTCGGAGACGAAGAGGTCCTCCGCCTGCCCCAGGGTGCGGCGCATCGCCTGGCTCCTCCCCATCGACGCCTGGGCCCAGGCCTCGATGGTGGCGAGCATCGCCCGGGTGCGCGGCAGCACCTCGTCGCCCGAACCGGACGTGGCGAGGTTCATCAGGTCGAGCGCGTCGTCGGGCCGGCCCAGGTGCACCATCTGGCGAGCCGCTCGGGAGAGCGCCTCTCCGGCGCGGGGCCGGTCGCCGCCCTCCCGGGCCGCGTGGGCGGCGATGACGAAGTACTTCTGTGCCGTGGGCTCCAGGCCGACGTCGTGCGACATCCAGCCGGCGAGCACGGCGAGGTTGGCGGCGACGCCCCACAGGCGTCGCTGGAGATGGTCGGGATGCCGGTAGGCGAGGATGCCGCCCACCTCGTTGAGCTGTCCCACGACCGCCTTGCGCTGGAGCCCGCCCCCGCGGGCCGCGTCCCAGGCGCGGAACACGTCGACGGAGCGTTCCAGTGCCTCGATCTCCTGCCACCCGATGGGGGCCGCCTCGTACCGGTCGAACCCGGCCGGGTCGGCGTGCAGGGGATCCTCGAATCGGGGAGCGTCGGCGGAAAGGGTCGGATCGGAGTGCAGCCAGTCGTACATGGCACCGCTGAGTGCTGATCCCGCGGTGAGCGCGGCACCCGCGCCCACCAAGCCGCGTCGGTTGAGCATGAGGTCCATTCCCGTGAATTCGGTGAGGACCGCGGCAGTCCGGTCGGGCGCCCACGGCACACCGTCGGGATGTTCCACACTCCCGTCGCCTGGCCGTTTACCCGCACGCCCGTGCCGCACCAGACCGAGATCCTCAATGGTCACGACACGGCCGAGACGCTCGGTGAACAGGGCCGCCAGCACCCGTGGCACCGGATCGCGCGGGATCTCTCCCGTGTCGATCCAACGCCGCACCCGCGAGGTGTCGGTCGACAGCTGGGGGTGACCCATGGCCGCCGCCTGCCGGTTGACCAGCCGCGCGAGCTCGCCCTTGGACCAGCCGGCCAGGCCGAACAGGTCCGAGAGACGGGTGTTGGGTTGTCCGTTCACGTCAAGCCCCCAGGTTCTCGGCTGAGTTGAACATAGCCCCGGGCGGGTTGCCGGGCGACTATTCGCCAGGGTTCGCCAGGGTTCGCCAGATGGTGTGCCACTGCGCATCTGGTGTCAGGTAGGAAAGCGCCAACCCGACCCGGCCACCGAGGGGCATTCCCCAGGATGTGCCGAGGGGACCGGGCCGGGCGGCGCGATTGTTCGGACAGGCACTGCAGGCACACGAAGGGATCTGTCTCGCCCATGTACGCAGCATCGTCCTCCGTGTCCGCTCCCTCCCCCTCGCTGCACCCCCGCGCGGGCGGCGGCCCCTATCTCGACCCGGCACGGCCGGCCACGGCCCCCCTGTTCGGTGCGGGCAGGCCACGCGGGCGCGGACCCGGGCCAGGCCCCCAACCGCTCAGCGGGAGACTCGACTTGTCCGGCCCGCAGGGCGCCCAGCTGCGCGCGGCGATCGCGTCGGTGCACCGGATCTGCCCGGAGTTCGCGCCGGTGCAGGTGCTACGCCGCAACGGCCGGTCGGTGCTCCTGGTCGGGACGACCGGACGCAGCACGGCGGTGGCGAAGTGTCTGCTGAACCACTCACCCGCCTGGGCCGAACGCATCCGGCACGAAATAGCGGCATACCGCTCGTTCGTCCGGCACCGCCCGCCCGTGCGGGTGCCCCGGCTGATCGCGGCGGACCCGGACAACTGCACGCTCGTCATCGAACGGATGCCGGGCCGGGTGGCCGCACTGCACCGGCACCCGGCCGAGGCCCCGCCGCGGGCCGACATCCGGGCGGCGCTCGGCGCGATCTGCCGGCTGAACTCCTGGCGCCCCCCGGCCGGCACCTTCGACGCGCCGCTGGACTACGCCGCCCGCATCGCCCGCTACCACGAGCTGGGCCTGCTCACCGACCGGGACATGGGCGACCTGCAGAAACTGCTGCACGGCATCGCGCACTCGGCCGGGCGCGGGGACATGGGCCAGTTCTGCCACGGCGACGCCCTGCTCTCCAACATCCTCCTCTCCCCGGCCGGTCCGGTACTGGTGGACTGGGAGCACGCGGGCTGGTACCTGCCGGGCTACGACCTGGCGACCCTGTGGGCCGTCCTCGGGGACGCGCCGGGGGCCCGGCGGCAGATCAGCCAGATCGCGCAGTCGGCGGGACCGGCCTCGCGCGACGCCTTCCTGGTCAACCTGATGCTCGTGCTGACGCGGGAGATCCGTACCTACGAGATGGCCGTGCAGCGTTCGATGCACGACCCGACCCCGGCGGCACCGGGACCGGCCCATCCCGGTGCCGCGCCGTCCGGCGAGGAGCAGCGGCTGCTGTTGCGGCGGCTGCACGACGACTGTCAGATGGCCCGCCGGGCCGTGCGGGCGGCGGTCGGCACTCGCTGAGGGGGGCGGCGGTCCGCGGTGTGCCGGAACGGCGGCGCACCGCGGACCTCCGTATGTCCCGGGCCGCTTCTCCGGCCGCCGATCACGCTCCGCCGTACGGACCAGTGGTCCACTCCACTGACGCCCCGCAGGCCCGGGAGCCCGCGCCACGAAACTCCCCGCACCCCCTGTTGACATGGGAAATCGCCTCGCCATGGGCATGATTGACGGATCGTCCGGCAGCCGGTACCACTGACGCACGCCCGGCCCCGTACGACCCGGAGCGCCCGATCGTCCCAGGAGGCTGCATTGCGAGGATCCGTCACCGACCCCAACCGGCCCCCCGGGCACAGACGCGCACGCCGCACCGCCGGCGCGCTCGCCTGCGGGGCCCTGGTCCTGCCGCTGCTCGGCGCGGCCCCCGCCGAGCGTGCGGCCGGCTCCGTGAGCGGGGCCGACGCCGCGAGCGGACTCCAGCAGGCGTTCGCCACCGCGTCCGCCGAGTACCACGTGCCGTCCAGCGTGCTCCTGGGCGTCTCCTACCTCCAGTCCCGCTGGGACACGCACGGCGGAGCGCCCAGCGTCTCCGGCGGCTACGGCCCGATGCACCTGACCGACGCCAGGGCAGCGCTCACCGGCACCCCGCACCACAGTGAGGGCACCGAGGACCCCCGCGGCGACAGTGCCCGCGCCACCCTGCACCCCACGGCGACGATCCCGGCCGACTCCCAACTCCCGGACCGGCTGAAGACGTTGACGAAGGCGGCCGAGCTGACCGGGCTGCCGGCAGCGGAGTTGCGTACCGACGAGGCCGCCAACGTGGCGGGCGGTGCCGCGTTGCTGGCCGCCGCGCAGCGGAAGCTGGGCGAGCCGCTGAGCGGCGACCCGGCCGACTGGTACGGCGCGGTGGCCCGCTTCTCCGGCGCCGACGACACGGCGACGGCCGCCTCGTACGCCAACGACGTCTACGACGTGATCCGCACCGGCGAGAGCCGCACGACGGACGCCGGTCAGCGCGTCACCCTGGCCGCCGATCCCCAACTCGCGCCCAAGACAGCCCAGTTGGGCCGGACCGGTCTGCGGACGGTCGCCGCGGACGGTGCCGAGTGCCCCAAGTCGGTGTCCTGCGAGTGGATTCCGGCGCCGTACGCCCAGTTCGGCGACAACGACTACGGCAACCACGACCTCGGCGACCGGCCGGCGTCCCAGAGCATCAAGTACCTCGTCATCCATGACACGGAGGGCACCTGGGACGGCGTCCTGAACCTGGTGCAGGACCCCACCTACGTGTCGTGGAACTACACCGTGCGCTCGACCGACGGTCTCATCGCCCAGCATGTGAAGGCCAAGGACGTGGCCTGGCACGCGGGCAACTGGTACATCAACGCCAAGTCGATCGGCATCGAGCACGAGGGCTTCCTCGCGGCGCCGGACGCCTGGTACACGGAGGCGATGTACCGCACGTCGGCGCGGCTGGTGTCGTACCTGTCGAGGAAGTACGGCATCCCGCTGGACCGGCAGCACATCCTCGGGCACGACAACGTTCCCGGCCCGACCACGTCGACGATTCCCGGCATGCACACCGACCCCGGGCCCTACTGGGACTGGAGTCACTACTTCGAGCTGCTGAAGCACCCGTTCCGGGCCACCGCCGGCCGGCACGGCGGGCTGGTGACGATCCGGCCCGACTACGCCGCCAACCAGCCGGAGTACACGGGCTGTGTCACCAGCGGCACGGCGTGCGCGGCGCACGGTTCCAGCGAGGTCCGGCTGTACTCGCAGCCCGACGAGTCGGCGCCGCTGATCAAGGACATCGGGCTGCGTCCGTCCGGGGCCGACTCCACGACCGGCGTGAACGACGTGGCCTCCCGGGTCTCCACCGGCCAGCAGTACGCGGTCGCCGGGCGCGAGGGCGACTGGACGGCCATCTGGTACCTGGGCCAGAAGGCCTGGTTCAAGAACCCCGAGGACCGTCCGACGGCCGTCAACGCGGCCGGGTTCGTGGTGACGCCCAAGGACGGCGCGGCGAGCGTCCCGGTCTACGGGCGCGCCTACCCCGAGGCCTCGGCCTACCCGGCCGGGGTGCCCGGGCAGGCGGTGTCCCCGCTGCCGTACCAGCTGCTCGCGGGGCAGAAGTACGTGGTCGGGGACGTGGTGCCGGGCGAGTACTTCTACGCGGTCACGTTCACCACGGACTCGCACAAGGTGGTGGTCGGCAAGGATCTCTACTACGAGATCCAGTTCGGCCACCGGGTGGAGTTCGTGCGGGCCGCGGACGTCCGGCTGGAGCCGTCGCGCTCGTAGCCGTCAGACGCTGAAGGGCCGGGTTCCGCGGGAAGGCGGACCCGGCCCTTCGCGATCTGCGGGTGGGGGTGCTCAGGCCTGCTGGAACAGCTCCGCGGGCAGCGGCTTGAGCAGGGTGTACAGGTCGTCGGTGATGGGGCGGTCCCAGGCGGCGATGGTCACCAGCACGTTGTCACTGCGGTCGAACTGGACGCAGGAGATCCGGCTCTCGGAGAGCTTGAGCCGGCGCACGATCAGCAGGTTGTCCCCCTGCATCACCGGCATGTCCTCGGTGTCGACGACGGTCACCTCCTCCTCGTTCTCCAGCGCGAGGAGGAGCTGGCCCACCTCGAAGGGGACCTCGCCCTCCGCGACGTCACGGGCCGGTGAGCCCTCCGGGAGGTTGCCGATGACCATCGCGGGGCCCCGGCCGCCGAAGAGGTCGTACCGCAGGAAGACACCCTGGCAGCTGCCGTCGGGGGCGGGCAGCAGGCCCGCGCCCAGATTGCCGGGCCAGTCGCCCGGGTCCATGGCCAGGACGTCGAAGTCTGGCCCGGCGGGCGTGGCGCTGCGGCGGCGGAGGAACGACATGTCGCCATGGTACGGGGTGCCGTTCGGCGATGGGTGCCTGGTCGTCGCGGTTCCTCGCGCGGGGCCTGTCCCGGTGGGCGGCGCCCCTCACGACGGCTGGATCGAGGCCGTCCGCAGACCGGTGCGTTCCGTTCCCGTCTTGCGGCAGACCGCCGAGAGCAGACGGACGACCGTCTGCTCGTCGGTGCGGAGCTCCGCGGCGATCTCGGGGTCGGTGCTGCCGCGGGCGGCGAGGGTCGCGGCCGACCGTTCACGGGCGGTGAGGGTGTCGGTCCCGGTGCTGTGTAGCCGGCGCGGGCGCAGGCCGGCCGCGGCGAGTTCGTCACGGGCCGCTTCCCCGAGGCCGTCGGCGCCGCACTGGACGGCCGCGTCGAGTCCGCGGTAGAGGTACTCGCCGGCGTCCTTGGCGTGGCCGGTGCGGCGCAGTTCGGTGCCGAGGGCGACCAGGGCGCAGGCGAGTTCGTAGGCGGCCGGGGAGCGTTCGAGGTGGGCGACGGACTCCTCCAGCAGGTGGCGGCGGGCCGGTCCGGAGGAGACTTCGGCGGCTGCGCGCAGCGCCTGTCCCACGGCGGACGGGGCGCCGAACTGGCGGGCGCGGGCGACCGCTTCGAGAGCGGTCGCCACGGCGCGCTCCGGGGTGTCGTGGCTCTCGGCGCGGGCGAGGTGGAGCTGCCAGGGGCACCAGGCGGGGTTGCGGATGCCGCGCGGGTCCAACCGACGTCCGGCGGCGGCCAGTTCGACGGCGGCGTCCTTGGCCAGGCCGCGCGCGAGCAGCAGTTCGCCGTAGACGGTCTGCGCGTCCGGGAAGACGACGGCGGCCGGGAACGGGGCGCCGAAGGAGTGCTCCTCGGCGATCCGGGTGGCCTCGGTGACCCGGCCGCGGGCGAGGAGGGTCTCGACGAGGATGCCGACGGCGTACCAGTAGACGGGGGTGCCGGACCCGACCCGCTCGGCGAGGCGGAGGCCCGCGCGGGCGAAGTCCTCGGCCTCGGCGAGCCGGCCGCGCCGGTAGCGGAGGTAGCCGAGCAGGGTGTAGCCGAAGGCGAGGTGCGCGCCGTGCCAGCCCTGCCGTTCGAAGTCGGCGATGCCGGCGGCGAACAGGTCCTCGCTGCGGCCGGGCCGGTCGGCGTACATGAAGGCGAGCGCGACCAGGACGGGTACCTCGAAGCCCCGGTCGGCCTCCGCCCAGCCGAGGCCGCCGACGAGGGCGCGTTCGGCGTGGTGGAGGACGGTGTGGGCGGGCTCGCCGCGCAGCACGGCGTCCCAGGCGCGCAGGCCGATGACGTAGCGCTCGGTGAGGTCGCGGCCGGTGAGGCGGTCGGCGAGCCTGGCGAGGCGGCGGGAGCGCGAGGGGTGGTCGGGTTCGTCGGCGCGGAAGGCGTCCCACATGAACTGTTCGGCGAGCATGCGCAGGCGGACCCGGGCGTCGCCGGAGACCCGGACCTCGCGGGCGAGGGTCTCGGAGGCCTCGGCGAGCCGGTCGCTGTGGGCGAGGACCTGGGAGAGGCGGTAGACGATGTTCTGCCGGAGGCCGGGGTCGCCGATGGGTTCTTCGAGGGCGGCCCGCAGATGGTTCACGGTGGTGGCCGGTTCGGTGAGCAGGGAGGCGCTGCCCAGTTCGTGGAGGACGGCGGCCCGGTCCTCGAAGGTCGGCGGTTCGCGCAGGGCGCGGGCGAGGTAGGTGCGGGCGGTGTCGGGGGCGCCGGCCCGCAGGGTCTCGCCGGCCGCCGCGCGGAGCTGCTGGACCACCCAGTTGTCGCCTTCCGGGTGCGTCTCCATGAGGTGGCGGGCGGCGGCCGAGGGCCCCAGGCCTTCGTTGATGACGCACCAGGCGGCCTGGCCGTGCAGGGCCACGCGGACGCCGGCGGGGATGGCCCGGTAGACGGCGGTGGCGATCAGCGGGTGCACGAATTCGAGGGTGCCCGCGGCGGTCACCGTGCCGGTGAGGATACGGGCACCGCGCAGCGCGTCGGCGGCGTCGGCCGCCTCCTCGGGGCCGAGGCCGGCGACGGCGGCGGCGAGCGGCGGATGGATCTCGGTGCCGAGGACGGCGCAGGCCCAGGCGAAGCGGGCGGTGGAGGTACCGAGCCGTTCGAGCCGGGTGATGAGGCCGCTGCCCTTGACGGCCGCGGCGAGGTCGCGCAGCAGATGGGCGGCCGGCTCGGTCGGGGTGAGGCCGCGGTCGCGGATCTTGGCGATGAGTTCGACGGTCTCGAAGGGGCTGCCCGCGGTGACGGCCCAGCACTCTCGGCAGAACGCGTCGTCGGCCCGGTCGTCGAGCGTCTCCCGGACGAGCCTGGCCACGGCGGCGGCGCTGAGCGGCTCCAGGTCGAGGGGGCGTCCGCCGGCCCGGCCGGGCAGCCCCCTGAACGACTCGGCGTGGTCGGGGAGTTCCTCGGGCCGGTAGGCGACGACGACCAGCAGCGGGAGCTGTTCGGCGCGGGGGGCGAACGCGGCCAGCCAGCGCAGTGATTCGGGGTCGGCCCAGTGCGCGTCGTCGAGGACGAGGACCATGGGGGCGCGTTCGGCCGCGAGGTGGGTGAGTACCCAGTCGAGGCCGTCGCGCAGGCCCTGCTGGTCGGGCGGGGCGCCTTCGGTGGGGGCGCAGAGGCCGAGGGCCGGGCCGACGATGTCGTACCAACTGCCCAGCGCGGAGCGGAGATCGGTCTCGGCGGCGCCGGCGAACTGGGGCTGGAGGAGTTGGCGGGCGACGTGGAAGGCGACGCGCTGCTCCTGGTCGCCGCCGCGCGCGGAGAGCACCGCGCAGCCCTTGGCGGCGGCCCGCCGGCGCACCTCGGTCAGGAGAGTCGTCTTGCCGATGCCGGCCCGGCCGGCGACGGCGAGGAGTGCGCCGCGGGAGCGTGCGGCCGGTTCGGCGCCGGCCGCGCGCAGACCGACGAGTTCGTCCAACGCCTCCTCGGCGGCGGCGAGTTCGCTGTCGCGCTCGAAGAGCGTGCGTTTACTGCGTACGTGTCGCTGCACCACGGCCCACCCCCTGCCACGGCGGTGCGCCGGCGCGGGGAGCGGACGCGGACCGTGACCTACAGGTACCTCAGCGTACGCTCGCCGGGGTGCCGGTGACGCGGTCCGGCGATTGTTGACCGAACCTGTTACCGGTCGGTTTTCCGATGTCGTTCCTGGTGCCGGGCGGCTGGCGCGCGGTCGCCGCGGGGACGGTTCCGCACCCCTCCTGACACGGGTGCTCACCGCCGCCGGCCGGGCGCCGCCGTGACCGGTCGGTACCGCCGGCGGACGCGGCGACGCGTCGCGACGCACGCCGAGAACGG
>NZ_JBEXET010000064.1:0-33315 GCF_040606415.1 Streptomyces sp. NPDC005423
GCGTTTCGGCGGCGAGCAGTACGGGCGCCGACGCGCCGTCGGGGTCGACGAGGTAGGCCGAGAGGCCGGCGGCGGGCCGGGCCGAGGGCGCCGAACGGACCGACCCCCGCGGTGCGTTGTGTCCGCCGATCGGTACGGCGCGGAGTTATCGTCGCCAGGTGACGAGTCTTCCCGAAGGCTGTGACGACAGCGCCTCCGCCGCAGAGCGGCGGCCCCTCACGTGCGCCCGCTGCGGCACCCGGGCCGAAGACCCACAGCCCACCTGGACCTGCTCTATGGAGAACGGGACCCGCCACTACCTCTGCGACAACTGCTCGCGGGAGAACTTGCGGGCGATCGAGGGGCGGTTGGACCCGACTTGGTGGTGAGGTCGCGTCACTGGGGCCCCTCCCCCCCCGCCCCCTCCCCCCTCCCACCCCTACTTCCCGAGCTGCAGCCAGCTCAGGCCCACCCCACCCCACCCCACTGCACCCCACCCCGCTCACCGAAGCCAGCCCCAAGGCCACCCCGGCTCCCCGCCTACACCCCGCCCGCGCCTGGCCCCGCTCACCCCAAGCTGCCTCACCCCGCCTTACCGCCTGACCTGCCTGCCCCCTCAAGCCCCCGCCGCAGCCTCCTCCGGCTCCTCGCCGAAGCCTGGCAGCCACTCCTCCAGTTCCCCGCGCAGTCGTACCGTCGCCCCCAGCTGACACAGGACACCGATTGTGCTCAATGTCACTCGGTGTATCAGGAGGTACGCGGGGGGCAGGTTGAGCTGCTTGCCGAGTTGGTGGGCGGGGGAGCGGGGATCGGCGACCCGGGCGGCCTGGCTGCGCATCCAGCCGCGGGTGAAGGTGAACTCGTCGAGCTGGGCCGGTTCGATGATCGGCACGAGGTAGTCGAGGACGGCGTCGGGGTCGAGCTCTATCGACTCCCTGACGAAGCCCTCCGTGCGGAGGAGGTCGTAGACCCCTTCGGCGTCGCCGTCGAGGGTCATGCGGAGGGAGTCGCCGATGGGGGTGGGCAGGCCGCCCGGGAGCCGGTCGACGGTGCCGAAGTCCAGGACGCCCAGGCGCCAGTCGCCCTTGCCGTCCGGGTCGGGCGGCAGCAGGCGGAAGTTGCCGGGGTGCGGGTCGGCGTGGAGGAGGCCGGTGCGGGCCGGGCCGGAGAAGAGGAAGCGGGCCAGCAGTTGGCCTGCCCGGTCGCGCTGCTCCTGGGTGCCGTCGGCGATCACCTCGGACAGGGGAACGCCGTCGATCCACTCGGTGACCAGGATCTGTTCACACTGGTGGACCACCGCGGGCACCACGACGTCCGGGTCGTCGGCGAACTCCTCGGCGTGGACCCCCTGGGCCTCTGCCTCCAGGCCGTAGTCGAGCTCCTCGGAGACCCGGTCGCGGAGTTCGGTGATGAGGGGCTTGATGTCCATCCCGGGGATGAGGGGGCCCAGGAGGCGCGCGAACCGGCTCAGCTGGGTCAGGTCGGAGAGGAGGGCCTCGCCCGCGCCCGGGTACTGGACCTTGACCGCCACTTCGCGGCCGTCGTGCCACACGGCCCGGTGCACCTGGCCGATCGAGGCCGCCGCCGCGGGCTTGTCGTCGAACTTCAGGAACAGCTCGCGCCAGTCCGCGCCGAGCCGCTCCTCAAGCACACCGTGCATGGTGCGCGTCGGCATCGGCGGTGCCGCTTCCTGGAGCTTCGTCAGTGCCGCGCGGTAGGGGCCTGCGACCTCCTCGGGCAGCGCCGACTCGAAGACGGACAGGGCCTGCCCGAACTTCATCGCGCCGCCCTTCAGCTCGCCGAGCACCTTGAACAGTTGCTCGGCGGTGCGCTGCTGGAGCTCGCGGCCGACCAGGTCAGCGGACTCGCCGACGATCCGTTTGCCCAGCCCCCAGGTCGCTCTCCCGGCGAATCCGAGCGGGAGCGCAGCGAGCTTGGCGGTACGGGTGACCGCCTTGCGGGGAAGATCAGACATGCGCCCTCCAAGTCCCGGCCGGCCGCGCCGAGTCTGCCTTACGACGCGACTTCCTCGACGGCCGGTCCTCAGCCATTGTCGCGCGTGGCTCCCCATCCTTTGAGATGTGTTCTCCCATGGCTTTCTCCGTACTTTTCTCCGCGGCCCCGCATGGGCAGGCCGAGTGCGCCCCGACCGGGCGCGCATGCCAGTCCAGAGCGGGCAGCGCCACCTCCCAGCGTGCGCCCGCGCTGGTCGGTGTCCGTCCGTCGAGGAAGCTGAGTGCGTGCGCCGCCGCCAGTCCGGCGACCGTGGTGGCGAGGGCCAGGTCGCAGGGCCGTACCCGGGGCTGCTTCCCGGAGCGCCACTGCGCGACCAGCCGGGGCCAGACAGGGTCCCGGTCGGTGCGGGCCTCGTGCAGACAGCCCGCGCAGGCCGTCTCGCCCGGCAGGACGAGCGGGCCGACGACACCTGTGCCCTCCACCACACCCGCGTACAGATGAGGGGTGCCGGAGGCGATCAGGGGTTCCGCGGTGACGGGGTCGGGCGCGTGGACCGCGACGTCGTCTCGTGGGGCGATGATCACGAGGGCGAAGCCCGGGTCGGGTTCGTCGGTCCTGGTGCGGGGCGTACGGCGCGGCGGGCGGTCCGGCGTGGCCCGCCGTACGGCTCGACGGGCGGTGTCGTCCCTGCGGTCGCCGATCGCTTCAACGGGCAGGCCGCCCGGCGCCACGTCCCACGGTTCGACGCACCCCGTGTCACGGATGTCGACCTCACCGATGCCGGCCCCCGACAGCAGCGCGGCGAGTACCGCGCCCACCCGGCCCGCGCCCCGTACCTGCACCCGCAGCGTACGGCGGGCCGCCAGGCGGCCCATGGCCTCCCCGGGTTCGCCCGTGACGAGGGAGAGGGACGCGAGGTCCGGGCGCAGCCGGTCGAGGGTGTCCTTCTTGGCGCGCAGGGCGTCGGCCGCGGGTCCGCCGCCTTTCGCGTCGTCGAGGAGGCCCGCGTTGGTCAGCCGTGCCACCAGTTGGTCGACGTGGTCTCCGGGCAGATCCATGCGCGGGCCCTCCTGGCGCAGCAGCGGCAGCCCCCGGGTGCCGTTCAGCAGGTCGAGGAAGCTGCCCGTCGCGGTGTCCATCGGGCCCAGCGTCATCGCGTGCGCCGGTGTCATGCCGAACTGCACGGTGTTGAGGTCGCGCCAGCCGCGCCGGAGCGCGGGTTTCACCATCGGATGCATCGCAGGCCCCCGTAGCCCTTGGAAGAACGCTTCGGAACAACGTCGTCGGAACGTCCTTGCCGGGACGTCTCCGTGTGGTCGGTGGAGCGGCGGTCGCTCCGCCATCGGGGACAGCTTGCCGGGCGGGGGCGGTGGGCGTCGAAAGTTGTCCACAGGCTGTGGGGATTCGTCGTACGAATCCAGCGCATGGTGGGGGATCGACACCGAACCGTCCCGGAGTCGGGACTTCACGTGTGCGCAGCGGGTAACGTCGGGGCGTGCCCGCCGACCCACTGCACCGCGCCGGAAAACCACAGCGCAGTACGACGAGCCAGCCGCCCAGCGGCCCGGTGGCGAGTGCGATCGAAGTTCGCAGGAGTGCGCGTCGGCGCAGGACTGTCTCCGCGTATCGAGAGGGCGATCGCACCATCGTGCTCATCCCCGCCCGGATGTCCGAGGCGGAGGAGCAGCGCTGGGTCACCGTCATGCTCGACAAGCTGGCCGCGCAGGAGAGCAAACGGGTCCTCGGCGACACCGAGCTGACGGAGCGGGCCGAGCGGCTCTCGGCGCAGTACTTCGACGGCCGGGCCCGCCCCGACTCCGTACGCTGGGTGACCAACCAGAACACCCGCTGGGGCTCGTGCACACCCGCGGAGGGCAGCATCCGCCTCTCGCACCGGTTGCAGGGCATGCCGGAGTACGTCGTCGACTACGTGCTCCTGCACGAGCTGGCGCACCTGCTCGTGCCGGGACACGGGCCGCGTTTTTGGCGGCTGCTGGAGACTTATCCGCGGACCGAGCGCGCCAAGGGCTACCTCGAAGGGGTGGTCGCGGCCGAACGGCTGCCCCATTCGCCGGGCGTCGCCGAGGAGTGACGGCTCGCGCGCGAGGGCCGCGCCCGGCGCCGGACGGGTTTGTGTACCGGGTCTGTACCGACTTCCTTCGGTGTCGGAGTTTGCCGTTAGCCTGGCGCGACGCAATCGCATTCCGGATGGGGGACGGTCGTTACGCATGGCCAGGGAATTCCAACGCGGCCACAAGGCCAGGATCAGTGACCTCACCGCGGGCACCGATCTGTACGTAGGCGTGCAGATCACCGGCCCCGGGCTGACGTTCGACATCAGTTGCTTCGGCCTGGACGCCGAGGAGCGGCTCTCGGACGACCGTTACTTCATCTTCTTCAACCAGCCGAAGTCCCCCGAGGGGTCCGTCCAGCTGCTCGGTCCGCAGGCGGGGGACGCGGAGTCCTTCCGGGTCACGCTCGACCGGATCCCGCCGCAGATCCACAAGCTGGCGTTCACCGCGACGCTCGACGGCGCCGGGCAGATGTCGCAGATCGCCCCCGGGTACGTGCGGATCGTCGCGGGTGGCGAGGAGGTGGCCCGCTACTCGTTCACTGGTGCGGAGTTCACCACCGAGCGGGCCGTGATGCTCGGCGACTTCTACCTGAAGGACGTCTGGCGGTTCGCGGCCGTGGGGCAGGGCTTCGACGGGGGACTGGAGGCACTGCTGAAGAACTTCGGCGGCGAGGTCCTCGAAGAGGAGACCCCCGCTCCGCAGCAGCCGCAGGCGGGTGCCGGCCTCGGCTTCGCCCCGCCCGCCTTCGGCGCCCCCGCGGCCCCGGCACCCGCCCCCGCGCAGCCCGCGTCCCAGGGGTTTGCGACCCCGCCGGGAGCCACTCCGCCCCCCGCGCCGGCGCCCTCTGTGCACGCCGCGCCGACGATCATCGCGCCCCTGACCCCGCCCGGGTCCGGCACGGTGCCGCCCCCGGCCCCCGCGCCCGCTCCCTTCGGCCAGCCTCCGTACGGTCAGCAGGCCCCGGGGCAGGCGCCGCCTCCGCCGCCCGGCTACCCGCAGCCACCGGCACCCCCCGCGCCGGGCCCACCGCCCGGTTACGGCCAGCCGGCCCCGCCTCCGGGCTACGGACAGCCGCCCGCCCCGCCCGGGTACGGCCAGCAGCCGCCGGCGTTCGGCCAGGTCCCGGGCCAGTCGGCCGGGTACGGGGTGCCCCAGGGCTCGCCCCAGGGCGGCGCCGGAGTGTCGGCCGCGCTCCAGAAGTTCAAGGAGACGCCCACCGGACAGCGCTGGACGCAGCAGAACAAGAAGCTCGTCCGTGTCGACCTCGGCATCGGTGGCCAGCCCGTCCTGGCCCGCCAGGGCAGCATGGTGCTCTACCAGGGCAAGGTCGACTTCGGCTACAAGGGAGCCGGCTTCGCGGGCCGGATCGTGGGCAACGCCACCGGCCAGGAGATGCAGCTGATGCGCTGCACCGGGCAGGGCCAGGTGTTTCTCGCCGAGAACTCCACCAATCTGCACCCGGTCGAACTCCAGGGCGACGCGATCTGCGTCTCCGCCGAGAACGTCCTCGCCTTCGACGAGTCCCTCCAGTACGAGGTCCGGCGTGTCGAAGGACACGGCATCCCCGGGGGAGCCCTTTTCACGATGCAGTTCCAGGGCACCGGCACGATCGTCGTCAAGACGCACGGCGAGCCCGTCGTCCTGCCGGTCACACCGACCACCTTCGCCGACTGCAACGCGGTCGTCGCCTGGTCGGCGGCCTCCCAGGTGATCGTCTCCAGCCAGGTGCGGATGCGGCGCAACGCCTATCCGGGCGACACCGGGGAGAGCGTCAACCTGCAGTTCCGCGGCGCGCCCGGCAATTTCATCGTCGTCCAGCCGTACGAGGTCTGAGGGAGCCCGTCATGAACCAGCCGCTCGCGGGCTACGCTCCCGCACCCGTTACCGCCCGCATGGAGAACCACGGCAACAACATGCTCAAGGTCGCCATGCAGACCGGCAGCGACCTCTTCGCGCGCGTGGGCTCGATGGTCGCCTACGAGGGCTTCGTCCAGTACGAGCCCAACCCGCCGGCCGTCCGCCAGATCGCCCGTGACTGGATGACCGGTGAGGGCGCCCCGCTGATGAAGTGCTCCGGTGACGGACTGCTCTACCTCGCCGACTACGGGGCGGACGTCGTCGTGATCAACCTCAACGGGGACGGCATTTCCGTCAACGCCACCAATCTGCTCGCCTTCGACGCGCATCTGACCTGGGGGGTGGAGCGCGTCAAGGGGCTGGCGAAGTTCGCCGGGCAGGGCCTGTGGAACACCAAGATCTCCGGCCAGGGCTGGGTCGCGCTGACCTCCCGGGGCAAGCCGATCGTCGTCGACTGCGGCGGCGGCGATGACGAGACGTACGTCGACCCGGACGCGCTCGTCGCCTGGTCCCCGAACCTCAAGGTGAAGGGCAAGCGCAGCTTCAAGGCGCAGTCGCTGATCGGCCGCGGCAGCGGCGAGGCCTACCAGATGGCCTTCTCCGGGCAGGGCATCGTCGTCGTCCAGCCCAGCGAGGACAGCACCGACCGCCTCCGGTTCCGGGGCTGAGGGGGAACACCACACCATGCAGAGCCCGCTTTTCTCCTTCAACGACTCGCAGTCCCAGGACCGCTACAGCCTGCAGAACAAGCAGATGCTGCGCGTCCTGCTGGCCGGCCAGGACGACATCCTCGCCCGTAAGGGCACCATGGTCGCCTACCAGGGGCTCGTCGAGTTCGACGCCGAGTACCAGAGCGGCAACCAGCAGCGCGCCCGCGCCTACACCGGCGAGGGCCTCAACCTGATGCGCTGCCACGGCCAGGGCACCGTCTTCCTCGCCAACCTCGCCCAGCACATCCATGTGGTCGAGGTGGAACAGGAGGGGCTGACCGTCGACAGCGCCTACGTCCTGGCGATGGACTCCTCGCTGCACCACGAGGTCATCGCCGTCGACAGCCAGTACGGGATCTCCGGCTCGGGGAAGTACCAGCTCAACATCAGCGGGCGCGGCCAGGTCGCCCTGATGACGTCGGGCGCGCCCCTGATGATGCAGGTCACCCCCGACAAGTATGTCAACTGCGACGCCGACGCGATCGTCGCCTGGTCGACGGGTCTGCGGGTGCAGATGCAGGCACAGACGCACACCAGCGGGGTCTGGCGCCGGCGCGGCAACACGGGTGAGGGCTGGGAGCTGAGCTTCATGGGCAGCGGCTACGCCCTCGTCCAGCCCAGTGAGCTGCTGCCGCCGCAGCACGCGGCGATCGGACAGGGCGTCGCCGCGCAGTTCGGCATGGGGCAGCAAGGGGTGCACGCACAGAACCAGGGCAACGCCTGGAGCTGAGCGCCCGGTAAGCCGACGTAAGGGGCGCCCGCAAGTGCGGGCGCCCCTTGCGCGTGCGGAGCCTGCCGCGGCCCGTTCAGAGCCGGGCGCGCGCCGCCTCCAGCAGGCGTACCACCGACTTGTCCGCCACGGCCGCCACCTCGTCGTAGTCGAACCAGCGCAGGTCGAGCGACTCGTCGCTGATCCGTTGCACGGCGCCGGACGGTGCCACGGCCGCGTACTGGACGTCGAAGTGCCAGTGGCAGGGCGGCGGAATCGGATGCCGGTCCAGCCGCACCGGGCCGCCCGGAAGCAGCGACAGGCCGGTGATGCCGGACTCCTCCGTCGCCTCGCGCAGCGCCGCCGCCGCGAGGGTGGTGTCCCGCGGTTCGCAGTGGCCGCCCATCTGGAGCCACATCCGCAGCTTCTTGTGCAGGGTCAGCAGGACCCGGCCGCGCTCGGGATCGACCACCAGGGCGCTCGCCGTCACATGCCCGGCGTGGCACGACTTCCACATGCCGTCCGGGTGGGCGGCGAGATGGTCGAGGTAGGCGCCGCGCAGCGCTTCCTGTTCCCCGTGGTTCTTGAGTACGAGGACCGCGTCGTCGTACAGGCTCACTCGGCGCCGTCGCCCTTTTCCTCGTCCTTCCCCTCGCCCTTCTTCTGGCGCTTCCCGTCGTCCTTCGCGTCGTTCTTGGTCAGGTCGGGCGGGCCGTCGGAGCCGCTCGCCGCCTCGCCGAGCATCTTGTCCAGCTCGGAGAAGTCGAGCTGCTCGCGGTGGACGAAACCGTCCGGGTCGTCCAGGTCCGTGGCGGTCGGCAGCATGTCCGGGTGGGCCCACAGCCCGTCCCGGCCGTCGACGCCGCGAGCGTCCGTGAGCGAGGCCCACAGCCGCGAGGCATCCCGCAGCCGGCGCGGACGCAGTTCCAGGCCGATCAGTGTGGCGAAGGTCTGCTCGGCCGGACCGCCGGTGGCGCGGCGCCTGCGCAGCGTCTCGCGCAGGGCGTCAGCAGAGGTCAGACGCGGTTTCGCGGCCGCGTGCACCACCGCGTCCACCCAGCCCTCGACGAGCGCCAGCGCCGTCTCCAGCCGCGCCAGGGCGGCCTTCTGCTCCGGCGTGTCCTCCGGCTGGAACATGCCCTGCTGAAGGGCGTCCTGGAGCTGCTCCGGGTTCTGCGGGTCGAACTGGCCGACCACGTCCTCCAGCTTGGCGGTGTCGACCTTGATGCCGCGCGCGTACCCGTCGACCGCGCCGAACAGATGCGAGCGCAGCCACGGCACATGAGCGAAGAGACGCTGGTGGGCGGCCTCGCGCAGGGCGAGATAGAGCCGCACCTCCTCCTGCGGGACGCTCAGGTCCTCGCCGAACGCCTCGACGTTCAGCGGCAGCAGCGCCGCCTTGCCGACCGGTCCGAGCGGCAGGCCGATGTCGGTCGAGCCGACGACCTCGCCCGCGAGCACGCCCACGGCCTGCCCGATCTGGGTGCCGAACATGGCGCCGCCCATCGAGCGCATCATGCCGATCAGCGGGCCCGCCATAGCCTGCATCTCCTCCGGCAGGACATCGCCCATGGCCGCGCCGACCCGCTCGGCGACCGGATCGACCAGCTCCTTCCAGGCAGGCAGGGTCGCCTCGACCCACTCCGCGCGGCTCCACGCCACCGCCGATCCGGCCCCGGACGGCAGCGACGTCGCGTCGTCCAGCCAGAGATCGGCGAGCCGTACGGCCTCCTCGACCGCGCCACGCTCGGCGGGGCCGACGCTCGCGTCCTTCGTGCCGTCCGACGTGCCCTGGGAGACCGTCTGGCGGGCGATCTGCTTGGCCATGTCCCAGTTCACCGGCCCGCCCTCGTAGGAGAGCATCTGGCCCAGCTGCTGGAACGCCGCGCCCAGATCGGTGGGGTTCAGGGAACCGAACATGGCGGCCAGCGGATTGTCCGCGCCGGGGCCGCCAAAGCCTCCGGCGCCGGGCAGGTCGCCGAAACCGAACGGGTTGGCCGGTCCCTGACCACCACCGCTCTCCTGGTCCTTCTTCTTGCCCTCGTCGCCGTTCTCCGGCTCCTCCGGCGGAAGGCCGAATCCGAATGGGGTGTCACTCACGGGATTCCTCGGCTGGTTAGGCCGCCGGTTGTCGCCGACGGCGGGACTGCCCTACAACACCACCCAGCGTAGACACCCGGGGCCGTACGGGCCTCGGTGCTCCGCCGACTGTCGTCCTGCGGCAGGATGGACGCCACCTGGTACGAACGCCTCACTCGCGCCCGTACTGAAGACAACCGCTGGAGACGCCCGGTGAGTTCCCCAGATCCGCAGGTTCGCGCAGCGCGAAACCACTCAACCACTCCCGCCGTGCGCGGGCCCGTCGTCGCGGTCACCGGCGCCGCGTCCGGCGTGGGCGCCCTGCTCACCGAGCGGCTCGCCGCCTCGGAGGAGATCAAGCAGGTCATCGCGATCGACGAGCGGCGCGGGGAGTGCGCGGCGGCGCAGTGGCACATCCTCGACGTACGGGATCCGGCCATCGCGGAGAAGCTGCGCGGCGCGGACGCCGTCGTCCACCTGGCGCTCGACCTGGACCTGGAGACGGACCCGGCCGCCCGTACGGCGTACAACGTGCGGGGGACGCAGACCGTGCTGACCGCGGCGGCGGCCGCCGGGGTCCACCGGGTCGTCCTGTGCACCTCGACGATGGTCTACGGGGCGCTGCCGGACAACGAACTGCCCCTCGCCGAGGACGCCGAGCTGCGGGCCACGGCCGAGGCGACCGGCGTCGGCGACCTCCTGGAGGTGGAGCGGCTCGGGCGGCGCGCACCCCGCGCGCACCCCGGGCTCAACGTCACCGTCGTACGCCCCGCCGTGCTGGTGGGCGGCACCGACACGGCCCTGACGAGGTACTTCGAGTCGCCCCGGCTGCTGGTGGTGGCCGGGTCCCGGCCCGCCTGGCAGTTCTGTCACGTAGAGGACCTGTGCAGCGCTCTGGAGTACGCCGTCCTGGAGACGGTCGAAGGGGAACTGGCCGTCGGTTGCGAGGGATGGCTGGAGCAGGAGGAGGTCGAGGAGCTCAGCGGAATCCGGCGGATGGAGCTGCCGTCCGCGGTCGCGCTGGGCGCGGCGGCCCGGCTGCACCGGATCGGGCTGACCCCCTCTCCGGCGGGTGACCTGGCCTACACGATGTACCCCTGGGTGGTGAGCGGGAGCCGGCTGTACGACGCGGGATGGCGCCCGCGCTGGACCAACGAGGAGGTCCTCGCGGAGCTGCTGGCGGAGGTCGCCGGACGGCACACGGTCGCCGGGCGGCGGCTGGGCCGCAAGGACGCGACGGCGGCGGGCGCGGCGGGCGCGACGGTGGCGCTGCTCGGCGCGGCGGCGGTCGTGCGCCGCGCGCGCAAGGCACGGCGGCGCATCTGAACGCGCTCCCACGCGCGCGTGCGGCGTCCGTACGAGGCTCCGGCGCGGGTACGCGCGCGTGCCTGACGAAAGCGGCATGCCGGGTTGTCGGCGGGGTGGGGCACGATGGAGTCATGGCATCCACGAACGACCACCCCGGTGAACTGGCCGCGCAGAATCCCGTCAAGCTGATCGGGATCCGGGAGACCGCGCTCTCCGTGGACGAGGTGTTCCGGGCGGTCGGGGACGACGCCGCGGGAGGGACCGCGCTGTTCGTGGGGACCGTGCGCAACCACGACGGCGGCGCCGACGTCGACGGGCTCGGCTACTCGTGCCATCCGAGCGCCGAGGACGAGCTGCGGCGGATCGCCGAGAAGGTCGCCGCGGAGTACCCGGTGCGGGCGCTGGCCGCAGTCCACCGGGTGGGGGAACTCGCCGTCGGTGATCTCGCCGTGGTCGTCGCGGTGTCCTGCCCGCACCGGGGCGAGGCCTTCGAGGCGTGCCGCAGGCTGATAGACGACCTCAAGCACGAGGTGCCGATCTGGAAGCACCAGTCGTTCTCGGACGGGACCGAGGGCTGGGTCGGCGCCTGCTGACCCGTACTCACCGCCTTCTCACCCCGCCCGCGCCCGCCCGTTCTCCGGTTGCGTAACCACACCCCCGGCGTGAGCGTTGTCAGTGCGGAGGATTAATCTGCTGATCAGTCAGTTGTGGTCGCGCACCAGGGTCGGGAGGTCGAGATGGCGGCACTCGCCTGGTTGCTGATTCCGCTCGTGGCCGCGGTCGGGGCAGGTCTGTGGGGCACCTGGGCCAACCGCACCCGCAAAGTGCGCGGGGACGGGCCGGAACTCGACGGTTATGCCCGCTTCCGCGAGGCCATGGAGAAGTCCCACTCCGGCATGTGAGCGGAACGCGGCCCTGACGGTGCGCTGACAGAGGCGTCCCGTACTGTCATGCCATGCCACGCCGCACCGCGACGATGCTCGCCTCCACCCTGATGCTGATCGCGCTCCTGTGCGCTGGAGTGTTCATCACAGTGCCCTACGCGGAGATGTCACCGGGACCGACGGTGAACACGCTCGGGGACCACGACGGCGAGCCGGTGCTGCAGATCGCGGGCCGCAAGACCTACCCGGCGACCGGTCATCTGAACATGACCACCGTCCGGGTGACGCGGGCCAACTACAACATGAACCTCGTCGAGGCCGTCTACGGCTGGCTGGCACACGACAGCAAGGTCGTCCCGCACGACACGCTCTACCCCGAGGGCACCACGGAGGAGCAGTCCACCCAGGAGAACGCCGAGGAGTTCAGCCAGTCCCAGGAGAGCGCCAAGGTCGCCGCCCTGGACCAGCTGGGTGTGCCGGTGAAGTCCTGGGTGATCGTCTCGACGGTCCTCAAGAGCTCCCCGGCCGAGGGCAGGCTGCACGCCGGTGACGTGATCAAGGCGGTCGACGGTACGGCGGTGAAGCAGCCCGCCGATGTCGCGAGACTGGTGACGAAGCACAAGCCCGGCCAGGACGTCGTCTTCACGGTGGTGCCCGTCAAGGAGCAGGCCGCAGCGGAGAAGGCGCACAGGACGGCGACCGCCACGAAGGACGTGAAGATCACCACCGCGGCCTCCGACGACAGCGGCGCGAAGCGCGCCATCGTCGGGATCTCGGCCGGCACCGACCACACGTTCCCCTTCAGCATCGACATCAAGCTCGCCGACGTCGGAGGCCCGAGCGCGGGTCTGATGTTCGCGCTCGGCATCTACGACAAGCTCACCCCGGGCGACCTGACCGGCGGCAAGTTCGTGGCCGGCACCGGCACGATCGACGACGACGGCAAGGTCGGCCCGATCGGCGGTATCGAGATGAAGACGGTCGGCGCCCGGGACAAGGGCGCCCAGTACTTCCTGACCCCGGCCGACAACTGCGAGGCCGCCGCCAAGGACACCCCCGGAGGCCTGACGCTCGTCAAGGTGAAGACGATCGACGACGCGATCGGCGCCCTCAAGCTGATCAGCGGCGGCAGGACCGCCGACCTGCCGAAGTGCACCACCAAGGGCTGACGACTTCGCACCGGTACGTCGACGGGGGCGCCCCAGGCACGAGGGGCGCCCCCGTCGACGTAGAAGAAGGGCGGGTCCGGTCGGGGTCAGTCTTCGAAGGTGGCCGACAGGGCCTCCGCGAGGCCCGGGACCAGTTTGCCGCCGGTGAGGACCTCCGCGGGGGAGTCCTTCTCGCGCAGCCGCAGGGCCGAGTCGCGGCTGCCGTCGCGCAGGACCGCGACCGTCATCCGCACCTCCTGGCGGTCCGGGTGCTGGGCGACCCACTTGGTGAGCTGCTTGTCGTTCAGCCCGTCGGGGACGGCCGCCTCGGCGGACGGCGGGAGCATCAGCCGCTCCACGGTGAGCGCGCAGCCGACCACGGCGTCGGGCCACGCGATGGTGGCGAGGAAGTCGTCGAGCGGTTTGCCGGCCGGGATCTCCTCCTGTTCGACCGGCGTGAGACCGGTGGGCCCGGACTCTTCCTTCAGGCCCAGCTGGGCCGCGAGAGAGGGTTCCTGGGCCCGCAGACGCGCGGTGTCGACCAGGGCGAAGAGGCGAGCGGGCTGGTCCCAGCCGAGGCCGGCGGCGTACTCGTCGATCTCCAGTACGGCCCGGGTGAGGGGGTTCGCTGCCATGGGAGTGTTGGACATGGTCACAATCCTGCCTCGTTCATGGCCGGAATCGGGAACCGAGTAAGCGGTGAGTAAGTTGCATAGGTGTGGCCCCACGATCACGCGGGGCCACCGACGGCCCGTGACACCGCGGACCTGACGCAACGACAGCGAACCAACAGCGAACTTCGAGGTGCGCACCTTGGCTTTCCAGATGCCGGACCGCGGCGGAGGCCCGACGGGGCCGCGGATCAGAGTGGGCCGCCCCTCCCGGCGTGCCCGGACCCTGCTCATGACCCTCGGCGTCCTCGCCGTGCTGGGCATGGCGTTCACCATGTTCGCGGGCTTCTGGACGGACTGGCTCTGGTACCGGTCGGTGCATTACTCGTCCGTGTTCACCACCACCCTGTGGACGAAGGTGGGGCTCTTCTTCGTCTTCGGCCTGCTGATGGCGGCCGCGGTCGGGGTGAACATCTGGCTGGCGCACCGGCTGCGCCCGCCGCTGAGTGCCATGTCGATGGAGCAGCAGAGCCTCGACCGCTACCGGATGGGCATCGCGCCCTACAAGAGGTGGCTGCTGCTCGCGGTCACCGCGCTGGTGGGCCTCATCGCGGGGGCCTCCGCGTCGAGCCAGTGGCGGACCTGGCTGATGTGGGTCAACGGGGTGCCGTTCCACCAGCAGGACCCGCAGTTCCATCTCGACGTCTCCTTCTACGCGTTCGACCTCCCCTGGTACCGCTTCCTGCTGGGCTTCGGCTTCGCGGCCGCGATCCTCTCCGTGATCGCCGCCGCGCTGACCCACTACCTGTACGGCGGGCTGCGCGTCACCAGTCCGGGCGCGCGCGCCACCGCCGCGGCCACCGGCCATCTGTCGGTACTGCTCGGTGTCTTCGTCGCCCTGAAGGCGGTCGCCTACTGGCTCGACCGGTACGGACTCGCCGTCAAATCAAGCGACTTCAAGGCGACCGGCGACTGGACGGGCCTGCGCTACGTCGACGCGAACGCCTATCTGCCCGCCAAGACGATCCTGTTCTGTATCGCCGTCATCTGCGCGCTGCTGTTCTTCGCCACCCTGTGGCGGCGCACCTGGCAGCTGCCCGTCATCGGCTTCGGCCTGATGGTGCTGTCGGCGATCCTCATCGGCGGTCTCTACCCGGCGATCGTGCAGAAGTTCCAGGTCCAGCCGAACGAGCAGGCCAAGGAAGCGCCGTACGTCCAGAAGAACCTGAAGGCGACCCGGGAGGCGTACGGCATCGACGACGCCAAGGTCACCGAGTACGCGGGGAAGAGCACGACCACGGACAAGACCAAGCTCCGGGACGACGTGGACGCCACGGCGAGCATCCGGATCATGGACCCGAACATCGCCTCGCCCACGTTCCAGCAGCTCCAACAGATGCGGAACTACTACGCGTTCCCGACCAATTTGGATGTCGACCGGTACAACACGGGCGGCACGGGCGGCGCAGGCGGCAAGGATCAGGACACGGTCATCGGTCTGCGGGAGCTGAACCTCAACGGCATCCCGAAGAACAACTGGATCAACGACCACTTCCGCTACACCCACGGCTACGGCGTCGTCGCGGCCAAGGGCACCGAGGCCGACTCGGGGGGCCGCCCGGTCTTCACCGAGTCCGACCTGCCCTCCACGGGCGACCTCGGCACGTACGAGCAGCAGGTCTACTACGGCGAGAAGACCACCACGTACTCGATCGTCGGCGGTCCCCAGAAGGAGATCGACTACTCCGACGACAACGGCGAGAAGACCACCAGCTATCAGGGCAAGAGCGGGGTCAGTCTCTCCAGTCCGGTCAACCGGGCCGCGTACGCGCTGGCGTTCAACGAGCCGCAGATCCTCTACTCCGGTGCCATCGGGGAGGGTTCGCGGATCCTGTACAACCGCACGCCCAAGGAGCGCGTCGAGGCGGTCGCGCCCTGGCTGACCATCGACGGTGACGCCTATCCGGCAGTGGTCAACCACCGGATCCAGTGGATCGTCGACGCGTACACGACGTCCAACGGATATCCGTACGCCTCGCGGACGACCCTCGGCGACACCACGGCCGACTCGCTGACCGCGACCAACAACTCGCGTGCGGTGGTGGCCCAGCAGAACCAGGTCAACTACATCCGCAACTCGGTGAAGGCGACCGTCGACGCGTACACCGGGCAGGTCAAGCTCTACCAGTGGGACACCGAGGACCCGGTCCTGAAGACCTGGATGAAGGCCTTCCCCGGCACGGTCCACCCCAAGGGCGACATCTCGGCCGACCTGATGGCCCATCTCCGGTACCCGCAGGACCTGTTCAAGGTCCAGCGGGAACTGCTCACCCGCTACCACGTGAAGGACGCGCAGACGTTCCTCAGCGGCAGCGAGGTGTGGCAGGTCCCGGACGACCCGACCAACAAGTCGGGCAACGCGGTGCCGCCGTACTACCTGAGCATGAAGATGCCGGACCAGTCCGCGCAGGCGTTCTCGCTGACGACGACGTTCACCCCGAACGGGCGGGACAACCTCAGCGCCTTCATGGCGGTCGACTCCGAGGCCGGCACCAGTGACTACGGCAAGATCAGAATCCTGAAACTGCCGACCAGTACGACCGTCGGCGGACCCAAACAGGTACAGAGCGCCTTCAACTCGGAACAGGACATCGCCGAGTCGATCAAACTCCTCAAGGGCGGCGACTCCGACATCGAGTACGGCAACCTGCTGACGGTCCCGCTCGACGGCGGACTGCTGTACGTGGAACCCGTCTACGTACGCGGCGGCGGCCTCAAGTACCCGCTGTTGCGCAAGGTGTTGGTGGCCTACGGCGGCAAGACGGCCTTCGAGAACACGCTCGACGCGGCGCTGAACAAGGTGTTCGGGGCGGCGGGTACGACGGGGACGACGCCGCCGGACGAGACCACCACTCCACCGACATCGGCGAACCCGACGGTCCAACAGGCCCTGACCGACGCCCAGAAGGCCTTCGACGCCGGCCAACAGGCCCTGAAGAAGGGCGACTGGCAGGCGTACGGGCAGGCGCAGAAGGATCTCCAGGCCGCGTTGAAGCAGGCGGAGAGCGCGCAGGACGAGGCCAAGAAGAGCGGCGGCAAGAACAGCGACAAGACCGCCACTCCGAGCAGTAGTCCGAGCAGCGGCTCCGGGAGCGGCTGATCAGCAGGTGAAATGCTCGCCTCGCGCCGTGATACGGTTGTGAACACAACGGCGCGGGGTGGAGCAGCTCGGTAGCTCGCTGGGCTCATAACCCAGAGGTCGCAGGTTCAAATCCTGTCCCCGCTACTGATCGCGAAGGCCCGGATCCTTTTCAGGATCCGGGCCTTCGCGCTGTGCGCACGTACGTACCGGGTGCCTTGCGGCCGTGGAGCCGGGGGGAGTTGGTGAAATCGTGTTTGACGTGTCTCTCTGTGGGCAAGTCGACAAAACGCTGAAGTGACCTTCCTGGCTGCGGTATACCAGGTGTACCCGGGCTGCAGGTGGTGCGACGATGGACGTTATGGGGGACAAGGCAACTCTGTTGGATACAGGGCGTTTTGTGCAGCCTTCCGACCGGGACGAAACCGGCGAGGCCGCCGAGGAGGCGCGTACCCGGCTCGCCGCCCAGGCCGGCGACGTCGAGGCGGCGAGCGTCCTCGGAGCCATGCTGCTGCGCCGCGGCGATCTCGACGGAGCCGAGCCCCTGCTGCGTGCCGCCACCGCCGAGGGCGACCGGGCCGCGGCCAACAACCTGGGTGTCCTGCTGCACCAGCGCGGCTACGCCGACGAGGCCGCCGGCTGGTGGCGTATCGCCGCCGTCGCCGGTTCGGCCGCCGCCGCGCACGCCCTCGGCCGCCACCACCGCGAGCGCGGCGACGAGCCCGCCGCCGAGTACTGGCTGCGCCAGTCCGCCGAACAGGGCCACGCACTGGGCGCCTACGCCCTCGCCGACCTGCTGGAACACCGCGGGGACGCTACGGCCGGACAGTGGCTGCGCGCCGCCGCCGAGCGGGGACACCGGGAAGCCGCGTACCGGCTCGCGCGCGCGCTGGACCGGAGGACGGCCGACGACGCCGTACCGGAGGTCGGCGGGGACAACGCGGTCGACCACGCGGCGGGCGAGGAGGCCGAGCAGTGGTACCGGCAGGCCGCAGCGCGCGGGCACCGCCGCGCCGCGCTGCACCTCGGGGCGATCCTGGAGCGGCGCGGCCGGCTCCGGGAGGCCGGGCGCTGGTACCTGACCTCCGCCAAGGACGGGGAGGCCCGGGCCGCCTGCGCGCTCGGCTTCCTGCTGCGCGACGCCGGTGACACCGAGAGCGCCGCCGTGTGGTGGCTGCGCGCCGCCCAGGACGGCGACGGCAACGCGGCCAACGCGCTGGGCGCCCTGCACGCCGAGCGCGGCGAGACCCAGACCGCCGAGCGTTGGTACCGCGCGGCCATGGACGCCGGCGATGTGAACGGCGCGTACAACCTCGCGCTGCTCTGCGCCGAGCAGGCGCGCACCGCGCAGGCCGAGCAGTGGTACCGGCGCGCCGCCTACGCCGGGCACCGCGAGGCGGCGAACGCGCTCGCCGTCCTGCTGCTGCAGAACGGCGACGCGCCGGGCGCCGAGCCGTGGTTCTCCAAGGCCGCGGAGGCCGGCAGCGTGGACGCCGCGTTCAACCTGGGCATCCTCTTCGCCGGCCGGGGCGAGGAGGAGGTCGCGCTGCGCTGGTACGAGCGTGCCGCCGCCGCCGGCCACACCGAGGCGGCGCTCCAGGTCGGCATCGCCCGGCTGCGGGACGGGGACGAGTTGGAGGCCGAGCGGCATCTGCGGTGCGCGGCCGGCGGCGGGAGCGCCGAGGCGGCGTACCGGCTGGCCGCGGTGCTCGACGCGCGGCGGCCCCAGGCGCCCGCGCACGAACTGGGCGAGCACACGCACGAGAAGACCGAGTGCGAGGAGTGGTACGAGCGGGCGGCCACGCAGGGGCACCGGCGCGCGCAGGTGCGGGTGGGCATGCTCGCCGCGGCGCGCGGTGACGTGGTCGAGGCGGCCCGGTGGTACCGGTCGGCGGCCGAGGCCGGGTCCCGCAACGGGGCGTTCAACCTCGGACTGCTGCTGGCCCGGGAGGGGAGCGAGCCGGAGGCCGCGGTGTGGTGGACGCGGGCCGCGGACGCGGGGCACGGCCGGGCTGCGCTGCGGCTGGCGCTCGTCTACGCGCGGCGCGGGGAGCTGCGCGAGGGCCAGCGGTGGGCGGACCGGGCGGTGGCCCTGGGCCCCGGCGAGGTCTCCGAGCGGGCGGCCCGGCTGCGGGACGCGCTGCGCGAGGAGTTGTCGGCGTGAGGCCGCGCTGACCTGCGCGGACAAAGGATTTGCTTCTCTCCGCGTCTCTCCCGTAGTGTTGCGTTCATCGACGCGGGGTGGAGCAGCTCGGTAGCTCGCTGGGCTCATAACCCAGAGGTCGCAGGTTCAAATCCTGTCCCCGCTACTGAAGGCCTGGGGCCGGAATCCAGAGAGTGGATTCCGGCCCCGGCTTTTTTCGTGCGAGTCGTGCGGGTGCCGGGGCTTCCCGGGAGGCGCTTCGCGGATACGGCGGACTCGACGGGGTCTGCGTACTCGACGGGTTCTGATTTTCCGGCGGCCTCAGCGGGCTTGCCGGCTCAGCGGGCTTACGCCGACGCGCAGTTGGGGCAGAGGCCGCGGTAGGTCACCTCGACGTCCGAGACCGTGAAGCCGAAGCGCTCGGAGTCGGGGAGGTCGGCCAGGGGGTTGCCGCCCGGATGGACGTCACGGATCTGACCGCACTGGGCGCAGACCAGGTGGTGGTGGGGCCGGTGCGCGTTCGGGTCGTAGCGCTTGGCCCGCTTGTCCGTGGAGACTTCGAGGACCTCGCCGAGGGAGACCAGCTCGCCCAGCGTGTTGTAGACGGTCGCCCGGGAGATCTCGGGGAGCCTGACGACGGCACGCGAGTGCACCTCGTCGGCCGTGAGATGGACGTGGTCGCCGTTGAGCACCTCGGCCACGACACGTCGCTGTGCGGTCATCCGCCAGCCGCGTCCGCGCAGTCGCTCCAGTAGGTCACTCATGCGGTTCAGCCTAACAGTCGGAGGACCGAAACCCGAAGAGGTGTGACTTTGGAGCTTGGCTCGATCTGGAACTCGTCCAAGTGCGGGCGACCGGATTCGGGCGCTCTCAGACGGGCACCTGCTGCTGTGCGGGTGCCCAGCAGCGGATGATGTCGCGGACCGAGACGATGCCGGCCGGCTCGTCGCGGTCGAGGACGATGAGATGGCGGAAACCGCCGTGGGCCATCGCCCGGGCCGCCTCCTCCAGAGTCCACGCCGGGGCGGCGAAGACGACGTCGGTGGTGGTGTGGGCGTGGGCGGGTTCGGTGTCCGGGTTCTGGCCGAGGCCGAGGGAGTTGAGGACGTCCCGCTCGGTGAGGATGCCGATGCCGCCCGCGTCCGGATCGAGGACCACGGCCGCGCCGACCCGGCGGGCGGACATCAGGGCGGCTGCCTGGCGGAGGGTGTGGGCGGGGCCGATGGTGAGGATTACCGTGCTCATGGCGTCGCGGACGAGCATGGGATGGAGCCACCTCCTACGGAGCCCGCGGCGCCCACGGGCCGGTCGGCCCGCCGGTGCGCGGATTCACAAGTTCACAAGTGGGGGAGTCCCAGAGTCGCAGGCAAAGCGAGGGTCAACAAGGGGGCGCGTGCGGCCGGTTCGGGGCGCGCGGGAGTGCCTCGTCCTAGTAGCGCTGGTTGAGATAGCCCAGGAACTCGTCGTGCAGCACGCCGTTGGACGCGGCCGCGTTGCCGCTGTGCGGGCCCGGGCGGCCGTCGAGGCCCGTGAAGGTGCCGCCGGCCTCCGTGACGATGATCGCGTTCGCCGCCATGTCCCAGAGCGACAGCTCGGGTTCCGCGCAGAGGTCGACCGAGCCCTCGGCGACCATCATGTAGGGCCAGAAGTCGCCGTACGCGCGCGTGCGCCACACCTCGCGGGTCAGGTCGAGGAAGCCGCCCAGGCGCCCCTGGTCGTCCCAGCCGGTGAGCGAGGAGTACGCGAAGGAGGCGTCCGACAGCCTGGAGACGCCGGAGACCTTCAGCCGGGAGGCCGAGGTGAGGCTGCGGCCGGTGAAGGCGCCGTGGTCCTGCGCGGCCCACCAGCGGCGGCCGAGCGCGGGCGCGGAGACCACGCCGACGACGGGCCGGAACCCGCCCTCCGCCGCCTCCATCAGGGAGATGAGCGTGGCCCAGACAGGCACCCCGCGCACGTAGTTCTTCGTCCCGTCGATCGGGTCGATCACCCAGCGGCGGGGACCGGTGCCCTCGATGCCGTACTCCTCGCCGAGGACCGCGTCGCGCGGCCGGGCGCGCTGGAGATGGCCGCGGATCAGTTCCTCGGCCGCCTTGTCCGCCTCGCTCACCGGCGTCATGTCCGGCTTGGTCTCCACCTTGAGGTCGAGCGCCTTGAACCGTGACATCGTCGCGGCGTCCGCGGCGTCCGCGAGCACGTGGGCAAGACGCAGGTCATCGAGATAGTCGGCCATGCGTGAACCGTATCTTCAGAGGTCCGCGCCGGGCTACCACCGGGGTGACCGGGCGCGCGTGCGGGGCCGCGGGCGCCCCCCGGTGTCGTCGCGAACCCTTGACAGTGCATCCGCACGCGTCAAACCTGGGCGCAGAGCCGCTCGCCCCGGGAGGCGAATGATGCCTGCAGCGCGGGAATCCCTGCTGGACGCCGCCTACGCGGCCTTGGCACGCCGGTCGTGGTCCACCGTGCGGATGGTGGACGTGGCCGTCGCGGCGGGGGTGTCCCGGCAGACCCTCTACAACGAGTTCGGCAGCAAGGAGGGGCTCGCCCGGGCCCTGGTCAGACGGGAGGCCGACGGCTATCTCGGCGGCGTGGAGCGGGCCCTCGCCACCCATACCGGCGCCCGCGAGCGGCTCACCGCGACCGCCGAGTGGACCGCGTCGGCGGCCCGGGAGAACGCGCTCGTACGCGCCCTGCTCACCGGCTGCTGGAGCGAGCGGCTGCCCTCGCCGACGCTCTCCGCGGTGCCGTCGTCCTCCGCGGTTCCCGCGCAGCGCCGGGCCGACGGTCCGCTGCCCTCGCCCGCCGACCTGGTCGCGATCGTCCGCGACCGGGCCGTCGGCGCGCTCTCCGCCTACGACGCGGGCACCCCGGACACCGCGGACCTCGCCCGCCGCTGCGAACTCGTTGTCCGGCTCGCGCTGTCCTGCGTGGCGGCCCCGCCGGGCGAGGGCGGCATCGGCGGGCTCGTGCGCAGCGCGCTCCTCCCGGCGGCGGCCTTCTGAGGCCGGCGTGCCCGCACCGACGACGGCAGGTCCGGTCCGGGCGTCGGAGGTCAGTGCGCGGAACCGGACAGCTGGAGCCCGATCACGCCGATGATGACGAGGCTGATCGAGACGATCTTCAACGTGGAGACCAGGTCGCCGAGGAAGACCATGCCGTAGATCGTGGTGCCCGCCGCGCCGATGCCGGTCCACACCGCGTAGGCGGGGCCGACGTCGAGTTTCCGCAGGGAGAGGGTGAGCAGGCCGAAGCTGCCCAGCGCGAACGCGCAGAACGCCACCGTGGGCCACAGCCGGGTGAAGCCGTGGGACAGCTTCAGGCCCACGGCGAAGCCGGTTTCGAGCATTCCGGCCACGACCACCAGCAGCCACGCCATGTGCTGTCCTCCCGTATGTCCGGCTCGGTGCGATTATGCACTTACCGCACTCGACTCCCGGCGAACAACGCCGTACTCAGTCGCCCTCGGTCCGTTCGCGGGTCGCCAGCAGCCGGCGCAGCGAGTACAGCCGGGCGGGGTCGGCGTGTCCGTCGGCCACCCACTGGTCCAGTGCGCAGTCCGGCTCGTCGTGGCTGCACGCGCGCGGGCAGCCGGCCGTGCCGGGCTCCAGATCGGGGAAGGCCTTGATGACCCGGGACGGGTCCACGTGGTGCAGACCGAAGGAGCGCAGGCCAGGCGTGTCGATGACCCAGCCGGAGTCGCCGGGCAGCGGGATCGCCCGCGCCGACGTCGTGGTGTGCCGGCCGCGCCCGGTGACCGCGTTGACGATCCCGGTGCTGCGCCGCCGCTCCACCGCGACCAGCGCGTTGACGAGGGTCGTCTTGCCGACGCCGGAGTGCCCGACGAACGCCGTGACCTTGCCGTCCAGTTGCTTGCGCACCCGCTCCACCGCGGCGCCGCTCTCCAGCTCCTCCCGGCTCGTCACCACGTAGGGGACGCCCAACGCGCCGTACGCCTCCAGGAGTTGATCGGGGGACGCCAGGTCCGACTTGGTCAGGACGAGGAGTGGTTCGAGGCCGCCGTCGTACGCCGCGACCAGGCAGCGGTCGATGAGACGCGGGCGCGGCTCGGGGTCGGCGAGGGCGGTGACGACCGCGAGCTGGTCGGCGTTGGCGACGACCACCCGCTCGTAGGGATCGTCGTCGTCGGCCGTGCGGCGCAGTACCGAGGTGCGCGGTTCGATGCGGACGATACGGGCGAGGGTGTCCTTCTCGCCCGACAGGTCGCCGACGATGGCCACGCGGTCGCCGACCACCGCGGCCTTGCGGCCCAGCTCGCGGGCCTTCATGGCCATCACGAGCCGGTCGTCGACCAGACAGGTCAGACGCCCCCGGTCCACGGTGACGACCAGGCCCCCGACCGCCTCCTCGTGCTTGGGGCGGATGTTCGTCCGCGGCCGGTTGCCCTTGCGGTTGGGGCGCTGGCGGATGTCGTCCTCGTCGGTGTGCTTGCTGTAGCGGCGCATGGCGAAGTCCCTAGGCCCCGAGCATCCCGGTCCACAGCTCCGGGAAGTCCGGGAGGGTCTTCGCCGTCGTCGCCACGTTCTCGATCTGTACGCCCTCCACCACCAGGCCGATGATCGCGCCCGCGGTGGCCATGCGGTGGTCCTCGTAGGTGTGGAAGATCCCGCCGTGCAGGCGGCGCGGCCGGATGCGCAGTCCGTCGGCGGTCTCGGTGACGTCGCCGCCGAGTTCGTTGATCTCC
Source organism: Streptomyces sp. NPDC005423 (assembly GCF_040606415.1). Taxonomy (NCBI): domain Bacteria; kingdom Bacillati; phylum Actinomycetota; class Actinomycetes; order Kitasatosporales; family Streptomycetaceae; genus Streptomyces; species Streptomyces sp. NPDC005423. The sequence continues at coordinate 23,298 of NZ_JBEXET010000064.1, forward strand.
TTGGTGAGCGCGGCCAGCCGGTCCGTCTCGTGCAGACGCAGGTGGGAGACGCCCCGCAGGGTCGAGGGCGAGTCGGCGAGGGCGGCGACGGCCGCGATGCCGGGGGTCAGTTCACCGACCTCGCCGAGGTCGACGTCGATGCCGTGGATCGCACCCGAACCGGTGAACTCCAGTCCGTACTCGGTGAGTTCACAGGAACCACCCATTTCGGTGAAGATCTCGCGCAGCCGGTCGCCGGGCTGCGTGGTGCGGGCCGGCCAGTCGGGCACGAGCAGCGTGCCGCCGGTGACCAGGGCCGCCGCCAGGAACGGCTGGGCGTTGGAGAGGTCCGGCTCGACGGTCAGGTCACGGCCGAGGAGGGCGCCCGGGGTGACCCGCCAGACGTTGGCCTCGCCGCCCGACTCGGGGGTGTCCACCTGGGCACCGACCGCGCGCAGCATGTCGACCGTCATCCGGATGTGCGGCATCGAGGGCAGCGAGGAGCCCGTGTGCCGGACCTCCACGCCCTGGTTGAAGCGCGGCCCGGAGAGCAGCAGCGCCGACACGAACTGCGACGACGAGGACGCGTCGATCTCCACCGGCCCGCCGTCCAGGGACCCCGCCCCGTGCACGGTCAGCGGCAGCGTGCTCCGGCCGTCGTCGTCGATCCGCGCCCCGAGCACCCGCAGCGCGTCGATCACGCCGTGCAGGGGACGCTCGTAGGACCTGGGGTCGCCGTCGAAGCGGATGGGGCCGTCGGCGAGGGCGGCGACCGGCGGCAGGAAGCGCATCACCGTGCCCGCGTTGCCGACGTCGACGGTGGCCGGGCCCTGCAGGCCCGACGGGATGATCCGCCAGAACTCCCCGGAGCCCTCGGGACCCACGCCCTCCTCGATGCCGACCCCCATCGCGCGCAGGGCACCGGCCATCAGCAGGGTGTCCCGGGAGCGCAGCGGGCGGCGCAGCCAGCCGGGCTCGGAGGCGAGGGCGGCCAGGACGAGGGCACGGTTGGTGACCGACTTGGACCCGGGCACGTGGACCGTGGCGCGGACGGCTCCGCTCGCGTGGGGGGCGGGCCAGAGGGCGGTGTGGGCGGGGTTCGGGGCCATGGGCCCACTGTATAAGGAGGGCGTCGATCGGGTGCGTTGCCGTTGTGGCTGGTGGCGCCTGCACGCCGTGGTCGCCCCGGTCACTTGCCGAGCAGCCACCGGCCGCCGCCCACCAGCGAGCAGAGCGACACCACGTGGAACAGGAACAGCCAGAGCCCGGCCGGTACGTGGGTGAGCCGCGCCAGCTGGTCCGGGTCGGAGTCGCCCGCGCCGCCCCGGGACCGCTTGGCCTGGAGCTCGAAGGCCGGGCGGACCCCGCCGAGCAGCAGGAACCACACCACGGCGTACGCGAAGGCCGCCTGCACCTGGGGGCCGGTCAGCCAGGACACCAGGAGGAAGGCGGCGCCGCTGAGGACCACGGTGAGCGCGCCGTAGGCGTTGCGGATCATCACCAGCATCGCGATCAGCAGGAGCGTGGCCAGCCACAGCAGGAGCGTGATGTGTCCGGCGCCCAGCAGTGCGGCGCCGCCGAGGCCGAGCAGCGGGGGAGCGGTGTACCCGGCGGCGGCCGTGAGGATCATGCCGAGGCCGTGCGGCTTGCCCCGGCTGACGGTGAGCCCGCTGGTGTCGGAGTGCAGCCGGATGCCGGTGAGCGTACGGCCGGTGCAGAGCGCGACCAGACCGTGGCCGCCCTCGTGGGCGATGGTGATCGCGTTGCGCGATATGCGCCACAGGGTGTGCGGGCCGACGACGGCGAGCGCGGCGACCAGGGTCGCGATCACCACCCACAGGTCGGGGTCCGGTTGGGTGCCGACGAGCCGGTCCCAGAGGTCGGGCAGCGAGGCGATTGCGGTGCTTTCCATTGTGGGCGGTGGCTCCCGTTGAGGTCGTCGAATCTGGCAGTCTGGCACGTATGTGCGGACGGTATGCGGCTGGTCGTGGGCCCGAGGATCTCGCAGGAGTCTTTGAGATCGAGAAGTGGGAGCCGGCGGAGACTCCGGCCCCCGACTACAACGTGGCCCCGACCAAAGAGGTCTGTGCCGTCCTCGACCGTCCCCTCAAGGACGCGGAGAGCCCGCGGCCGGTTCGCCAGCTGCGCAGGCTCCGGTGGGGACTCGTCCCGTCCTGGTCCAGGACGCCCGAGGGCGCGGCCCGGATGATCAACGCCCGGGCCGAGACCGTGCACGAGAAGCCCTCCTACCGCCGGGCCTTCGCCGCCCGCCGGTGCGTGATCCCCGCCGACGGCTACTACGAGTGGGTCACCGGCAGCCAGGAGCGGGAGCTGGAGGTGGAGGGGCGGAAGAAGCGGCCGCGCAAGCAGCCCTACTTCGTGCTGCCGGCCGACGGGTCGGTCTTCGCGATGGCCGGCCTCTACGAGTTCTGGCGGGACCGTACGCTGCCCGACGACCACCCGGGCGCCTGGTGGGCGACCTGCTCGGTGATCACGACCGAGGCGGAGACGACCCCGCTGGCGGTCGCCCCGGCCGAGGGCCCGCGCACGCTGGCCGACATCCACCCGCGGATGCCCCTGATGCTCACCCCGGACCGCTGGGACGCCTGGCTGGACCCGTCCCGTACGGACCCGGACGAGCTGCGCGCCCTGCTCGCCCCGCCGCCCGCCGGGCTGATGCGGGCCTACCCGGTCTCCACCGCCGTGAGCAACGTCCGCAACAACGGGCCGGAGCTGCTGAAGGAGCTCGCTGGACCCGAAGAGGGCACACTTTTCTGATGTGACCTCAGACCCGACCCCGGACCCGACCCCCGACGCGACCTGGGCCCCGCCCCGCGACACGCCCTTCGACGCGCCCTCCGGTGTCCGCGAGACCGTCGAGACCGACGCCGGTACGGCCCGCGTCACCTGGCACCACGCCGGGAACGCGCGGCTCGTGCTCGCCGCCGGCCATGGCGCGGGCGGCGGGATCGAGGCCCGGGACCTCCAGGCGCTGGCGCACGTCCTCCCCGGGCACGGGGTGAGCGTCGCGCTGGTCGAACAGCCCTGGCGGGTGACGGGCAGGAAGCTGGCGCCCGCGCCGAAGACCCTGGACGCCGGCTGGCGGGGCGTCTGGCCCGCGCTGGCCGGCCCCGGCCTGCCGGTGATCTCCGGCGGGCGCAGCGCCGGAGCCCGCGTGGCCTGCCGTACGGCGGCGGAGCTCGGCGCGGTCGCCGTCCTCGCCCTCGGCTTCCCGCTGCACCCGCCGGGCCGGCCGGAGAAGTCCCGCGCCGCCGAACTGCTCGGCGCGGGCGTGCCCACGCTCGTCGTGCAGGGCGGCAACGACCCGTTCGGAAGGCCCGCGGAGTTCCCCGAGGGCGGCTTCGAACTGGTCGAGGTCCCCTACGGCGACCACGGTTTCGCCGTGCCGAAACGGGCCGGCATCACTCAGCCGCAGGCCCTGGAGGTCATCACCGGGCGGGTCGTGGAGTGGACTCGAACACTGGGGTGACGCACGGGAATGCCGAGCCCCTTACGGCTGTTGTGCCGGACAGAAACGCTGACGACCAGCGCCGACGTCGTAGAGAGGAAGTCCGCCGCATGGGTTCGACCTTCTGCCCGACCGCTTCCCGCCACCATCCGGTGGACGGGCTCCGACCGGCGGAGTCAGATGCGAGCCGCAGCAGCCGCTCCGGCCTCGACTGGTCGGTGCTGCACGCGGTCAAGACCGGCCCCCTTCGAGCGGCGGGCGGACCGGATCGTCGTCTATCCTCCGATTCTGGTGGGACCGGTCTCGGCTCCACCCGCGATTCTGAGGAGGTGGGTCCGGTTCCCGGTACCGACGCAGGGACCGAACACGGCCAGGCGGAGCAGCCCGAGGGCCAGGGCACGGGCACGGAGTCCACGGCGGAGCGCAGCGCGCGCTTCGAGCGGGACGCGCTCGCATTCCTCGACCAGATGTACTCGGCCGCCCTGCGCATGACGCGCAACCCGGCCGACGCCGAGGACCTGGTGCAGGAGACGTACGCGAAGGCCTACGCGTCCTTCCACCAGTTCCGTGAGGGCACCAACCTCAAGGCGTGGATGTACCGCATCCTCACCAACACCTTCATCAACTCCTACCGCAAGAAGCAGCGCGAACCCCAGCGCTCCGCGGCCGAGGAGATCGAGGACTGGCAGCTGGCGCGTGCCGAGTCGCACATGTCGACGGGGCTGCGCTCCGCCGAGTCGCAGGCGCTCGACCACCTGCCCGACTCGGATGTGAAGGAAGCGCTCCAGGCGATCCCCGAGGAGTTCCGCATCGCCGTGTATCTCGCGGACGTCGAGGGCTTTGCGTACAAGGAGATCGCGGACATCATGGGGACACCCATCGGCACGGTCATGTCCCGGCTGCACCGGGGCCGTCGTCAGCTGCGCGGCATGCTGGAGGACTACGCGCGTGACCGCGGGCTGGTCCCGGCGGGCGCCGGGGAGTCGAACGAAGCGAAAGGCTCGGGCTCATGAGCTGCGGAGAGCCGCACGAGACGGACTGCAGTGAGGTCCTCGACCATCTCTACGAGTTTCTCGACAGCGAGATGCCGGACATGGACCGCACCAAGTTCCAGCAGCACTTCGAGGAGTGCTCGCCGTGCCTGGAGAAGTACGGGCTGGAGCAGGCCGTGAAGAAGCTGGTCAAGCGGTGCTGCGGGCATGACGACGTGCCGACGGACCTGCGGGCCAAGGTCATGGGCCGGCTGGAGATGATCCGCTCCGGCCGGACCGTGCCCGAGCACGATGTGACGGCCGCCGGCCCGCGCGAGTCCTGAGCGGCCGTAGTCACCCGTACGTGCTGGTCCGCGGGTGATCTGCCGTGGCCTCCCCCGGCCCGCCTCCGGTTCACGGGCCTGGCCGGGGAGGGGCCGTCGCGCCTTGAGGCGACACCGGCGCGGGCACGTGCGTACGTGCCCTGCGCCGGCCTCCACCCCTGTCCCCCCTGCCCCCGGTACTCAGCCGTGCGCCCGGACTGGCCGGCGGCGTTCGCTTCATTCGCTTCACCTCTCACGTCCGTACTGCTCACCGCGGCCCTTTCCGCCGCCCCGTCGTCGCCCGGGGTGCCGGGTGCGGCAGGGTCGGATCGGCCGCCGTTTGCTTCCAACTCCTCTGCCATCAAAGGGCGTTGAGCGGGAGCGGCCGTCGGGCGTGCCATGCATCCAGGCGGTCGACGCGTACGAGGGGAAAGCGCGGGCAGCAGGGCCGGGAGGGTCCCTGACCGCGCTGACCGCCGGACGAACGCCGGGTCCGAACGGCCGGGGAGTACGTGCCCGAGGGCCCGGAAGCGCCGGTCCGGGTGGTGGCCGGGGGCGGTCTGACTCCGCTGCCGCCTGGGTAACCCATGGGTAATGAGCGCCTCTCCAGCCGTACGTGGTTGGATGCGAAGAAGAGGATGTCCGGGGGCACGGCCAGCCCAACGAACGGAACTGGCAGGCGGGAATCGTGAGGATCTTCGGCAAGGGACGGCACCGGCCCTCCGCCTCCTGGCGGCAGGCCACCGACCGGGCGTTCACGCTGATCGGCGACGGCCGGTACGAGGACGCGGGCGCGCTGCTGACACGGGCCGCCGATCTCGAACCGTGGCTCTCCGAGTCCTGGTTCAACCTCGCCCTGCTGCACAAGTTCCGGCACGACTGGGAGCAGGCCCGCGCCGCCGGACTGCGCGCCGTCGCACTGCTCGACCGGGAGGCCGGCGCACCTGACTGGTGGAACGTGGGCATCGCGGCCACCGCGCTCCAGGACTGGCCGCTGGCCCGGCGGGCCTGGCAGGCCTACGGACTGCGGGTGCCGGGCGGGGCGACCGCCGCGGGCGAGCCGGTCGGCATGGACCTCGGCAGCGCGGCCGTACGGCTCTCCCCGGAGGGCGAGGCCGAGGTGGTGTGGGGACGGCGGCTGGACCCCGCGCGCGTCGAGGTGCTCTCCATTCCGCTGCCCTCCTCCGGGCGGCGCTGGGGCGAGGTCGTCCTGCACGACGGGGTGCCGCACGGGGAGCGGACCACGGCCTCCGGGCACTCCTATCCGGTCTTCGACGAGATCGAGCTGTGGGCGCCGTCGCCCGTGCCGACCTGGGTGGTGCTGCTGGAGGCGGCGTCCGAGGCGGACCGGGACGCGCTGGAGCAGCTGGCGGCGGACGCCGGGTTCGCGGCGGAGGACTGGTCGTCGTCGGTGCGGTTGCTGTGCCGGATGTGCTCGGAGTCCCGGATGCCGTCGGACGAGGGCGACGGGGAGCATCTCGACCCGCACGACCACAGTGAGCCGGGGCACCCCGGGCCGCTCGGGCACCGGACCGACGGGCAGCTGTGGGTGCCGGAGCGGGAGTGCGGACTGGCCGCGCCGGCCACGCTGGTCCGGGGGCTGCTGGACGGGTGGGTGGCCGACAGCCCCGACTCCCGGGACTGGCGGGATCTGGAAGAGGTCTGTTAGACCCGGGCGGGTGCGACACCGCCGCCCCGAGCCCCCGGGGGCGCTTCCCCGTACCCTGTAGCAGCAACTCACCCCAAGGTTTCAGGAAGGCGTACGTCGGTCATGGCGCAGCAGGACACCGATCAGCAGCACGTGGGCGTGCTTCCCGTCGACGACGAGGGGTTCGTCGTCGACACCGAGGATGCCGAGGAGCGCGAGGCCGGCTGGCGGGAGCGGGGGACCTCGCGGCCGATCACGGTCGTCGGGAACCCGGTGCTGCACAAGGAGTGCAGGGACGTCACCGAGTTCGGCGAGGAGCTGGACCGGCTGGTCGCCGACATGTTCGCCTCGCAGCGCACCGCCGAGGGCGTCGGCCTCGCCGCCAACCAGATCGGCGTGGACCTGAAGGTCTTCGTCTACGACTGCCAGGACGACGAGGGCAAGCGGCACGTCGGTGTCGTCTGCAACCCCCGGCTCGTCGAACTCCCCGCCGAGCAGCGCCGACTGGACGACAGCAACGAGGGCTGCCTCTCGGTGCCGGCCGCGTACGCGCCGCTCGCCCGCCCCGACTACGCCGAGGTGACCGGGCAGGACGAGAGGGGCAACCCGGTGCGGGTGCGCGGCACCGGCTACTTCGCACGGTGTCTCCAGCACGAGACCGACCACCTCTACGGCCACCTCTACATCGACCGGCTCTCCAAGCGTGAACGCAAGGACGCACTGCGGCAGATGGCCGAGAACGAGCCCCGCTACCCCGTGGTCGCCAACGACTGAGACCCCGGGACCGGGCACATCTCCCTTACGCGCGGCGTCTGTTCAGTGGTACCTCCCTGACCAGGCGCCGTTCGTCCGTCCTTCGCACATCCGGTCGTTCCCGCTCCTCTCCTGACCCACAATCAGTCACACAAAGGGAGATACTCGGCGCTCGGGGGGAGTGAAGGAAGCAAATCCGTTCCCAGACCGGTCAGTTGTAGGGCTGAATAGGACGTGCGGGATACGCAACGGCGCACGCCGGGTTCAGCGGCAGGGGCGTGCGCGACTGGCGGCTGAGAGGGGTCTGTTCATGACTGCTTTCCCACACAGCACCACATCGACAACGGCCACGACCGTGATCGCGGTACCGCCGTCGCTCTCTCTCCCGGTGATCGAGGCAGCGTTTCCCCGGCACCTGCACCCGTATTGGCCGCAGTTGCAGCGGAACACCAGGGCCTGGCTGCTGGAAAAGCGCCTCATGTCGGCCGGCACGGTGGACGAATATGCCGACGGACTCTGCTACACCGACCTCATGGCGGGGTACTACTCGGGCGCCCGGGACGAGGTGCTCCAGGCGATCGCGGACTACAGCGCGTGGTTCTTCGTCTGGGACGACCGGCACGACCGTGACATCGTGCACGGCCGGCCCGTCGCCTGGCGGCGGCTCAGGCTCCGGCTGCACACGGCACTCGACGCCCCCCGCCACCATCTGCACCACCCGGACCCGCTGGTCGCCGGGTTCGCCGACAGCGTGCTGCGGCTGTACGCGTTCCTGCCGGACACCTGGAACGCCCGGTTCGCCCGGCACTTCCACGAGGTGATCGAGGCGTACGACCGGGAGTACCGCAACCGCGTCGAAGGAATCGTCCCGACCGTCGAGGAATATCTCGCGCTGCGCCGCCTCACCTTCGCGCACTGGATCTGGACCGATCTCCTGGAGGCGAGCGCGGGACTCGAACTCCCCGACTGCGTAAGGAAACACCCGGCCTATCGGCGGGCGGCGCTGCTGAGCCAGGAATTCGCCGCCTGGTACAACGACCTCTGTTCGCTCCCCAAGGAACTCGCGGGCGACGAGGTGCACAATCTCGGAATCAGTCTCGTGAAACACCACGGGCTGACTCTGGAAGAAGCGGTGGGAGACGTCAGGCGGCGCGTCGAGGAATGCGTGTCCGACTTCCTCGTCGCCGAGCGGGACGCCCTGCTGTTCGCCGACGAACTCGACGACGGCACCTTATGGGGGAAAGAACTGAGCGCCGCCGTACGGGTCTGCCTCCGCGATATGCGGAACTGGTTCAGTTCCGTCTACTGGTTCCACCACGAGTCCGGCCGTTACATGGTCGACAGCTGGGACGACCAGTCCACACCCCCGTACGTCGACAACGAAGCGGCAGGTGAGAAATGACCGTCGAGTCCGTCAGGCCCGAAGCCGGTCCGGCACCGGAGCTGCGCGAGCCACCCTTCGCGGGCGGCGGCATCCCGCTCCTGGGCCACGGCTGGAAACTGGTCCGCGACCCGCTCGCCTACATGGCCCGGCTGCGCGACCACGGGGACGTCGTCCGGCTGCGGCTCGGCCCCAAGACGGTGTACGCCGTCACCGCGCCGCATCTCACCGGCGCCCTGGCGCTCAGCCCCGACTACATCATCGCCGGACCCCTCTGGGAGTCCCTGGAAGGGCTGCTCGGCGAACACGGCGTCGCCACCGCCAACGGGCCGGTGCACCGGCGCCAACGACGCACCATCCAGCCCGCGTTCCGGCTGGACGCGATCCCCGCCTACGGGCCGATCATGGAGGAGGAGGCGCACGCGCTCACCGAGCGCTGGCGGTCCGGCGAGACCGTCGACTGCAGCTCCGAGTCCTTCCGCACCGCCGTGCGCATCGCGGCCCGCTGTCTGCTGCGCGGCGACTTCATGGACGAGCGCGCCGAGCGGCTCGGTGTCGCGCTCGCCACCGTCTTCCGGGGCATGTACCGGCGGATGGTCGTCCCGGCCGGACCCCTGTACCGGCTGCCGCTGCCGGCCAACCGCGCATTCAACCGGGCACTGGCCGATCTGCATCTCCTCGTCGACGAGATCGTCGCCGAACGCCGGGCATCCGGTCAAAAGCCGGACGATTTGCTGACGGCGCTGCTGGAGGCGGAGGACGAGAATGGCGAGCCGATCGGGGAACAGGAGATCCACGACCAGGTCGTCGCGATCCTCACCCCGGGCAGTGAAACCGTGGCGTCCACGATCATGTGGCTGCTCCAGGTGCTCACCGACCATCCGGAACAGGCGGACAAGGTGTGCGCCGAGGTCGAATCCGTCACGGGCGGACGTCCCGTCGCATTCGAGGACGTCCGTAAGCTCAGCCACACCAACAATGTCGTCGTCGAGGCCATGCGTTTGCGCCCGGCCGTATGGATATTGACGCGACGGGCGGTACGGGACACGGATCTCGGTGGCTATCGCATTCCGGCCGGGGCGGACATCGTCTACAGCCCGTACGCGATCCAGCGGGACGCGCGTTCGTATGCGCGGAACCTGGAGTTCGATCCCGATCGCTGGCTTCCGGAACGGGCCGAGGAGGTACCGAAATACGCCATGAGCCCCTTCAGCGTGGGCAACCGGAAGTGCCCGAGCGACCACTTCTCGATGGCCCAGCTGACGTTGATCACGGCGGCGGTGGCGAGCGCGTACCGCTTCGAGCACGCGGAGGGCTCCGACGGGACGACCCGGGTCGGCATCACGCTCCGTCCGCACCGGCTGCGGCTGCGGCCCCTGCCCAGGTGAGATTCGCGGCGGTCCGGCCTCGGGGGTGTCCACTCGTTCGCCGGAGGCTCCGCGGGCGGACGGCGGGTCAGATGTCGGCCGTGTGCGGGGATGCGGGACGGCGGTG
>NZ_JBEXET010000065.1:0-31913 GCF_040606415.1 Streptomyces sp. NPDC005423
CGGGAGCGTGCTCACGGAGCCACGCGTAGGCGGGATAGGGGTTGGTGGCGAACTCCGACGGGCCGCCGTCCTGCCCGCGGCACCCGAAGCCGGTCGTCGTCCCCCGCCGCCGGTCACTCACCGTGCGGGGTCCGGCAGGACTGCGGCCACCGCTGTCATCCCGCGGGCAGACGCACCACGAACCGTGCGCCCGGTGTGTGCGCGGGGTCGTAGGTCACCTCGCCCGCGGCGGAGCGGGCCAGGCGCCGGGCCAGTGGCAGTCCCAGGCCCGCCCCGCTGTGACCGTCACCGGGATCGGCGCGCCGGCCGGGCTCGAAGAGCTGTCCGGCGAACGGGGGCGGTACGCCGGGGCCGTCGTCGATGACGTCGACGCGTACGCCGTCGGGTGCGCCGTCGGGTGCGCGGTGGACGCGGACGGCGATGCCGGAGCGGGCGTAGCGGCAGGCGTTGGCCAGGAGCGGGCTGACGATGCGTTCCAGGAGGGCGGGCGGGACTCCGGCCATCAGGTCGGGGCCCTCGACGGTGACCCTCAAGTGGCTTGGCGGGCACAGGACTTCGAGGAGCTGACGCAGTGTGGCCGCGGTCCGGGCGGTGCCCGAGGGGGCGAGCACGCCCTCGCGGGCGTCGTCCAGGAGGGTGTCGCAGATGGAGCGCATGGACTCGGCGGCGTCCCCGATCACCTGGTGGCTCACGCGGGTCTGCTCGGCGGTGCGCGGGCGGCCCTGCCACCAGTCGAGTTCGGCGATGATCCGGCTCAGCGGCGTACGCAGTTCGTGCGAGAGCTCCCCGGTGAGCTGCCGCTCGTGGCGCAGAAGTGAGCGGATGCGGTCCAGCAGGGAGTCCAACGACGCGCCGAGGCGGGCGAGTTCGGCCGGGTGCCGCATGCTGTTGAAGCGTTCCCCGGAGGCGACGGCGCTCCACTGGGTGGCCTGGTCGGTCATCGCGCGGACGGGACGCAGCGCGCGGCCGACCGCCAGCCGGGTCAGGACGTAGGTGCAGGCGAGCATGACCGCGTCCAGGGCGAGGGAACCCACGAGCAGGGTGTCGGCCGAACTCCGGTAGGGGGAGAGGTCCAGCGCGGTGACCACGGTGGCCCGGCTCCTTCCTCCGGGCACCGGCCGCGAACACAGCCGCAGGGGGCCGCGCACGTCGGTGGTCAGGCACCGCGGGCCGCCGCGCCCGGCGAGTGCGCCGGCGACGCGGGTCAGCGGGCCGGCGGCCGGCGGCCCTTCCAGCAGGCGCGGGCCGGCGTAGATCCACACGTTGGTGTCGAGGAGTTCGTCGTGGGAGGTCTCCAGCACGCGTACGGCCGCGCCGCTGGTGTCGACCGTCGTCGCGACGGCGGCGGCGCGGGTGCGCAGTTCGTCGTCCGCCTGGTGCCGCAGGCGGTGCTGGGCCACGGAGTTGAAGGCGACGGTGAGGACCAGCATCAGCAGCGCGGCGGTGACGAGGGCCACGAGGGAGAGCCGGCCGCGCAGCGTGCGGGGGGCCAGACGGCGCAGGAAGACGGTCACGGCGGGCCCGAGCCGGCGGCGGACGCCGCTCACGACAGGTGGTGGCCGACGCCGCGGGCGGTGCCGATCGTCCGGTCGCTGCCCGCCTCGCGCAGTTTGCGGCGCAGTCGGGTCAGGTACTGGTCGAGGGTGTTGTCGTGCACCAGGGCGCCTTCGGGCCAGGCCGCCCGGACCAGGTCACGGCGGCGCACGAGTGTGCCGGAGGCCGCCATGAGCGCGGCCAGGAGCCGGAACTCGGTCGGCGTCAGACCGACCTGGCTGCCCCCGACGCCGACCGTGTGCCGGACGGCGTCCAGGACCAGGTCTCCCGCCGGGCGGGCGGGCGGTACGGCGGCCCGCTTGAGGGTGGCGCGCAGGCGGGCCGCGAGTTCGGTGAGGTGGAAGGGCTTGGGCAGGTAGTCGTCGCCCCCGGCGGAGAACCCCGACAGCCGGTCGCCCAGCCGGTGGTGGGCGGTCAGGAAGATGACGGGGGAGAGGAACCCGTTGGCGCGCATCGCCTGGCACACGTCCCGCCCGTCGGCGTCGGGCAGCCCGATGTCGAGCACGGCGGCGGAGATGCCGTCGCCGGCCAGCCGCAGCGCGGTGGCGCCGTCCGGCGCGGGCACGGTGTCGAAGTCCTCCTCGCGCAGTCCGCGCATCAGCACGTCACGCAGGGCGTGATCGTCCTCGACGACCAGGATCGTCTGGCGCATGGTGCTCCTTGTGTTCTCCTGCCACGTCCGTCTTCTCCCGGGCGGGCCCGTGCCGTCGGAGGGCGCGTCTCATGGCGGGAGCCCCTTGACCGTTCTCCCGGACCGCCGACCACCGACCGCCGACCGCCGACCGCCGACCGCCGGGTACGGCGCGACGGCGGGGCCCGCCCATGACTGCGGCTCCGCAGACGGTCTACCGGACTGTAGACGATGGCGGGCCGGGGAACTTCCCGTGCCGGACGTGCGGGGGCGGCGCACCGCTCCGCCCCGGGGATCGCCGCCTCGACGCGTCAGGCCGGCCGGGGCCATCCGTGGTCGCGCAACCGGCCGACGTCGTAGCCGCGCTGCTCGCAGGTGTCGAGGATGCGGGGGAGCGCGCCCAGGGCCGAACGCCAGGCGCCCGGGGCGGACGTGCAGTCGGAGTCGTGGAGCAGGATGGTGCCGCCGCCGTCCAGGCCGGAGGTGACGGTGCGGTGGACGGAGTGCGGTGTGGCGCGGACGGTCCAGTCCTCGCCCCAGCAGGTCCACAGCACCGGAGTGAGACCGAGGCGGCGGGCGGACAGGTGCGCGGCGCTCGACATGACGCCGTAGGGGGGCCGGAAGAGCGTGGGCCGCACTCCGGTGATCTCGGCGACGGTGTCGCGGGCCCGTGCGAGGTCGTCGTAGGTGGCGCGCGGGCCGCGCAGTGCCAGCGGGCGGTGCAGCCAGCCGTGAACGCCGATCTCGTGTCCCGCCGTGGCGATCTCGCGGACCAGGGCGGGGGAGCGGTGTGCCTCGCGGCCCAGGAGGAAGAAGGTCGCCCGGATCCCGCGCTCGGCGAGGAGACGCAGGAAGAACGGGGTGGACAGCGGGTCGGGCCCGTCGTCGAAGGTGAGGGCGATGTGGCCGGGGCGGCCCCGGCCGGCGAGGCGGGGCATGGCGCGGTTGCGCAGCGGCCCGAAGGTGGAGACGACCGGTGCGGCATGGGCGGCCAGGAGGGCGGGTACGGCGGCGAGGGCGGCGCTGCGCAGCAGGCGGGCGGCGGTCACGGCCGGTGGCTTTCCGGGGCGTGGGCCGGGCGGGCGTCGTCCAGGTCGAGGCCGTGCCCGATGGCGTGGACCATGCCAGGGCCGTCGTAGGCGGCGGCCATCCCGGTGCCGACGGCGCCGGCCCACACCCCGCACGCCACGGCGGTGGTGGCCAGGAGCCGGCGGCCCGCCGGGCGGCGCCTTCGCGCGGCGGCCCGCGGCGGCAGCGCCGGCAGCCCGGCGCGCTGGACGCGCGCGATCTCCGCGGCGGGTCCGCCCTCGGGCTCGGCGGCGAAGAGGGCGAGGCCGGCCGCGCGCTGGCGCCGTCCGAGCGGGCCGTCGATCAGGTCCGCCAGCACCGCGTCGAGGCGGCCCGGGTCGCGGATCCAGACCGCGGCCCCGGCCTCTTCCAGGGCGGCGGCGTTGGTCAGCCCGTGGCCCGGTATGCACCGGTAGCTCGCCACGGGCAGGCCGGTGGCGAGCGCCTCCAGGGAGCTGAGGCCGCCCGCGTTCTGGACCAGGACGTCGGCGGCGTGCATCAGGCCGGGCATGTCGTCGACCCAGCCGTAGGCGTAGGCGATGCCGTCCGCGCGGAGCTGCTCGGCGAGCGCCTCGTTGCGGCCGCAGACGACCACGGGGACGGCGCCGCCGCTCTCGCGCAGCTCCGCCGCCACCTGCCGGACCGGCCCCACGCCCCAGGAGCCGGCGACCAGCAGCGCCAGCGGGGCCGTTCGCGGCAGTCCGAAGCGGGCCCGGGCGCCGGCGCGCTCGGCCGGGCCGCCGGGACGGAACCGCGGGTCCACCGCCGGACCGCACACTCGCAGGTCCCGCGCCCCGGCGGCCCGGGCCTGGGTGGCGGGCACGGTGTGTGCCGCGAGGTGGATGTCGACGCCGTCGGCCACCCACAGCGGGTGCACGGAGAAGTCGGTGAGATACGTGAGGACGGGCACGGTCAGCCGCCCGCGCAGCCGCAGGCCGCCCAGGACCCGGCTGGCTCCCGGATAGGTGGAGACGACCGCACGGGTGCCGGGGTGCAGCGCGCGCAGCATCCTCTCCTCCGCGGTGCGCAGGAACGCCCTCGCCAACGGCCCGCCGCCACCGGCCCGTTCGGTGCTGCGGTAGACCCGCTGGTAGACCCAGGGGGCCTGCACGAGCATCCGGTGGTAGCCGTCCCGCACCAGCGGTCCGATCCGGGCGGGCAGCAGGTCCAGCAGGTCCAGCCGGTCGACGAGGAGGCCGTGGGCGGTGAGCCGGCGTTCCAGTTCGGCGGCGGCGCCGTCGTGGCCGGCGCCGATGCTCGCCGACACGATCGCGACGCGTCCGGCACCCGCCGGGACGGGCGCCGGCCCGGGGCGCGGGCCGGCGCCCGCCAGGGCGCGCGGATGCGCCGGACTTCCGAGGTAGGGCATGGGGGTCGTTCCTCCGCAGGTGGAGTAGGCGGCCGAACTCTACAACATGTAGTAGGTAGACTCGTACGAGATGTAGTAGCTCGCTGGTGGGGCAGCTCCCATTGACGTACTACGAGCGGTAGTAGGCTCGGCGCTAGGCTGGACGCCGAGCGGGAAGGCGGTGAACGGTGCGCGACCTGAAGAGCGACGAAAGCGGCGGGGCGACCGGCAGGAGGGCACGCGGGGAGCTGGAGAGCGGCGTCCTCGCCGCCCTGTGGGCCGCGGTCGAACCGCTCACCGCACGGCAGGTCCTGGAGCGGCTCTCCGGCGACCTCGCCTACACGACGGTCCTGACGATCCTGTCGCGCCTGTACGACAAGGGGATGCTCGTCCGGCACCCCGCGGGCCGCGGCTACGCCTACGCGCCCGTCCGGGACGAGGCGTCCGACACCGCCGTGCGGATGCACACCCTGCTGGAGCGCGGCTCGGACCGGGAGGCGGTCCTCACCCGCTTCGTCTCCGAACTCTCCCAGGAGGACGAGCAGTTGCTGCACCGCCTGCTGGGCGGGCAGGACACCGGGCGCGGCGACGGCGGGCAGTGAGCCGGTGACGATCAGCGTCTACATTCCCCTCCTGCTCACCGTGGTCCTCGCGGTGCTCGCCCCCCGCACGGCCCGGCGGCCGGCCCCGCGGCCCGCGGCCTGGTCCCTGGCGGGCGCGGCGCTCGTGACGGCGGCCGGCTGGCTCGGCTCACTGGCCCTGCTGGCGTTCACCGGGTTCGCGCAGATCCCCGAGGTCGCCGAGGAGGGCCACTGGTCGGCGGCCGTACTGCGCACCCAGGACCCGGTCTCCCTGGCCGTCGCGGCCGTCAGCGCCGTGGCGCTGGCGGCGGGCCTGGTGTCGTTGGGCGTGGCCGCCGTACGGCAGGGCCGCCACGTCCTGTGGGCCCGGCGGGAGTGCGGCCGGATGCCCGGAGACACCGAACTGGCGGTCCTCGACGACGAGAGCCCCCAGGCCTTCGCCCTCCCCGGTGCTCCCGGCCGCATCGTGGTGTCCCAGGGGATGCTGCGCTGTCTCGGTGACACCGAACGCGAAGCCCTCCTGGCGCACGAGCGGGCCCATCTCCGCGGCCGGCACCACCTCTTCCAGGCCGTGTGGCGCCTCACGGCGGCCGTCAACCCGCTGCTGCGTCCGGTGGCCGAGGCGGGCGGATTCGTCCTGGAGCGCTGGGCCGACGAGGAGGCCGCGGCCCGCGTCGGCAGCCGGACGGTCGTCGCCCGCGCCGTCGGACGGGCGGCCCTCGCCTCCGCCGGCCGGTCACGCCCCGCCGCCCTGGCCGCGACCGGCGGGGCGGTGCCCCAGCGGGTACGGGCCCTGCTGGACCCGCCGCCCCCGCGCCACACCCTGCCCTTCGTGGCGGGCGCCCTCCTGCTCACCCTGTGCTGCGCGAGCCTGGCCAACGCCGCGTCGGACAGCGAGAACCTGGTCGAGAACGCGGAACGGGCCCAGTGCGCCGGGGGCCCGGCCGCCGCGCGGCCGCCCCGCCCTCCGCACCGGCCGGACCTCTGCTGCCACCATGACGGAGCCCGCGGGCAGGAGAGGTTCCGCGGCCCTTGGGCCGGACACTGAAACACCGGCCGGAGTCCCGACGGCCCTGACTACCCGCCGGTCCGGGGCCGGCGCTCTCACCGGCACAAGGCACCGGCACAGGCACCGGCAACGCGCCCCGGCCTTCCTCTAATTCAGCGGCATGCCGGCTTCGCGTCCGCGGTGGCTCGGGTTGCCTCCGCCGGGTGGGGCGACCAGGTGACGGGGATGCTCTCGTAGCCGGTCAGGAGGCGGTCGGGGAGCCAGCGCAGCTGCTCGGCGGGGACGGCGAGGCGCAGGCCGGGCAGGCGGCGGAAGAGGGCCGGGACGGCGACGTTGAGCATCAGGCGGGAGATGGGGGCGCCCAGGCAGCGGTGCATCCCGTGACCGAAGGTCAGGTGGCCGGTCTCGGCGCGGGCGAAGTCGATCCTCTCCGGACAGGCGAACCGGCCGGGGTCGTGGTTGGCGGCGGGGATGGCGGGCAGGACCGCGCTCCCGGCCGGGATCCTCACCCCGGCGATCTCCACCTCCTCGGTGGTGATCCGCAGCAGGCTGGATTCCACGGCGTTGGTGAACCGCAGCAGTTCCTCGATGGCCGGTTCGGTCTGCTCGGTCGTGGCCAGCTCGGCGGCGCGCGCGGGGTCGCGCAGGAGGGCGACGACGATGAGGCCGAGCTGGTAGACGACCGTGTGCAGGCCGCCGATCAGCAGGAACATGGCGAGCGCTTCGAGTTCCAGCTCGCTGATGTGGCCCTCGTCGTAGCAGCGCTGGGAGAGCATGCTGAGCACGTTGTCGCCGGGCTCGCGACGGCGCTCGGCGATGACCTCCTTGAGGTGGTGGTGGAGCAGGTCGCGCGCCTGGTCCACCTCCTGCTGGGTGTGGCCGCTGAGGTCGGTGAGCACCTTGGTCCAGTGCAGGAGGTCCTGGCGGTCGCCGCAGGAGATGCCCAGGTACTCCAGCAGCACGGCGGCGGGCAGCCTGCTGCACAGGGCTTCCGCGAGGTCGACGGGCGTCGGCCGGCCGGCGAGTTCGGTGAGGAAGCTGTCGGTGACCTCTTCGACGCGAGGCCGCAGCCGCTCCACGTACTGCCGGCTGAACGCGGATGCGACGATGCGGCGCAGGCGTGGGTGTTCGGGCCGGTCCATGTTGGCGAGCGTGGACAGCAGGAGGTGGTCGGCGATGCCCACCGCGCCGAGCCGCAGCCCGGCCAGTTCCAGGCTGCGGGAGAAGCGGGAGTCGCTGAGCACCATGCGGGAGTCGTCGTAGCGGGTGACCAGGTAGGCGGTGTCGCCGCTGGGCATGGCGACCAGCACGACCGGCTGGTCACTGCGGAACCCGGCGTATTCGGCGGGCAGTTCGGTGGCGGGCACGCGGGGAAAGGGGAAACGGTGTTGGCAGTGCTGCACGGGTTTCTCCGTCGGCGTTCAGGGACCGGGGACAAGGGTGGTGGACCGGTGTGCGCGGCCGGCCGCGGCCGGTGCCGGGATGCTCGACAGCACGTCGGCGAGCGCGCTGACGACCTCGTCCGCCTCGCCTTCCGTCATCACCAGTGGCGGCGCCAGGGTCAGGGCGCGCGGGCCGCCGCGGACCAGGACACCGGTACGGTCCCGGATCAGGTCGGCGATGGCGTAGGTGCCCTCGGGCAGGGGTGTGCGGGTGGTGCGGTCCGCGACCAGTTCGACGGCGGCCATCAGCCCGTACTGCCGGGTCTCGCCGACCATGGGGATGTCGTGCAGCGAGCGCAGTCCCGCCGCCAGGTGCGCGCCGGTCCGGTCCGCGGCGTCGAGGAGGCCCTCGCCTTCGATGATGTCGAGGTTGGCCAGGGCCACCGCGCATCCCGTGGGGTGGCCGTTGTAGGTGTAGCCGACGGGGAAGCCCCCGTCCGCGCCGAGGACGTCCGCGAGCCGCCCCGTCAGCAGCACCGCGCCCAGGGGGAAGTATCCCGAGGTCAGCCCCTTGGACAGGATGGTCAGATCGGGCCGTACGCCCATCCGCTCGGCGGCGAACCAGTGGCCGAGACGGCCGAAGGCGGTGACCACCTCGTCCATGATCAGCAGGATGCCGTGGCGATGCAGCAGTCTCGCGACGCGCGGCCAGTAGTCCGGCGGCGGGGCGACCATGCCGCCCAGGGCGAGCGCCGGTTCCCCGATCAGCGCGGCGATCCGGTGGGCGCCGATCATCGCGATGGCCGACTCCATCTCCTCCAGCAGCAGATCGGTCGCCTTCTCCGGCGCGCTGGCCAGGCCCATGGCGTACGGGTAAGGCGCGGTGAGTCGGTGCACGTGGCCCGGCTGCGGGCCGAACCCGGTGGCGTACAGGGGGAAGTCGGAGACCTCGCCGCTCGCGTAGCCGGCGCCGTGATAGGCGCCGGTACGGGTGAGGATCCAGGTGCGCTCCGGCTCCCCGCGCCGGTGGTGGTAGTTGCGGGCCATCCGTAGCGCGGTCTCGGTGCCCTCGGAGCCGCCGCTGGTGAAGTAGACGCGGGCGGTGTCGGGGTGGCTGAGCCGGACCAGTCGCTGCGCGAGCGTGATGGCGCGGTCGTGCGTGAAGTCCCAGAAGGCCGTGGAGTATTCGAGGCGGCGCATCTGGCCGGCGGCGGCGTCCGCGATCTCCGGACGGCCGTGTCCGACCTGGCACAGCCACATGCCCGCGGTCGCGTCCAGGTACTCACGTCCCTGAGCGTCCCGCAGCCGGCATCCTCGGCCTTCGACCATGACGGTGCGGCCTTGCCGCGACGCCGGCAGAAAAGGGTGCAGGAGGTGCGCGCGGTCGGCGGCCGCCAGTGCCTGCGAGTCGTACGTGGTGGGCATGGTCACGGGTTCCTCACGGGGGTGGGGCGGGGCGGCCCGCAGGGCGCCGGGACGCCGGCGGCGGGGCGGAAGGAGAGGTCCGCGATCCGCAGGGAGTCGGGAACCAGGCGCGCCCAGCGATTCGCGGTCGCGGCGGATCCGTCGGGCCGGAACCGCGGGTCCCAGTGCTCCTCGTCGGGGCCGAGGTAGCGGCTGAGTTTGCGGCGTCCTCGGGGGGCGTCGAACGCGGTGACCGTGCCGTGTCCGCGGGCGAGGACCTGGCGGACCCGGCCGGTGCCCGGGTCGCAGGTGTCGACGACCAGGGCGAAGGCGGAGTCGGTGGCCAGCCGCCGCTCCAGCGCGGACCAGGTGCCGGTGATCACCCAGAACTCCTCGTCCTCCCAGAGGTACCAGACCGGTTGGAGGGCCAGCCCGTGGGTGGCGAGCCGGGCGACCAGCGGCTGGGCCAGGAAGGCGTCCACGGCGAACGGCGCCTGCGGGCAGGGACCCAGGTGCCCGTCGGGGCCCCGCCGGTGGGTGATCGCGGCCACCGTCACTCCTCCCCCCGCCGGGCCGGCGCCGGCAGCCGCCCCAGGGCACGGGCCAGCCGGGCGCACCCCTCGGCCATCTCGCCGGGCTCCGCCGCCGCGTAGGACAGGCGCAGGGCCGAGACGTCCGGCGCCCCGGCGTAGAAGGCGGCGCCGGGTACGAAGGCCACGCCTTCGCGCAGAGCCCCGGTGAGGAGCGCCTGGGTGTCGCCGCCGCCGGTCAGCCGGGCCCACAGGAAGAAACCCCCCTGGGGGACGGTGAACGACAGCTCCTCGCCCAGGTGTGCGCGGACTCCGGCCGTCAGGAGGTCGCGGCGCTCGCGGTAGAGGCCCCGCAGCCGTGCCAGTTGGTGGTCGAGCAGTCCCGGTGCGGTGACCCAGGCGTGGACCAACAGCTGGGCCAGCGCGGAGTTGCCGAGGTCGGTCGCCTCCTTGAGCCTGCCGAGGAGCGGGGCCAGCGACCGCGGCGCGCACAGGTATCCGGTCCGGGCGGCGGGGCTGAGCACCTTGGAGAAGCTGCCGAGGGTGATCACCCGCTCGGAGAAGGCGGCGACGGGCGCGACCGGCCCCGAGCCCGGCGGGGAGAACCGCAGCTCACGGTAGGGATCGTCTTCTACGACCACGCAGCCGTGGCGCTCGGCCAGCTCTCCCAGCCGGGCGCGCTGGCCGACTCCGAGGCTGGCGCCGGTGGGGTTGGCGAAGGAGGGGACGACGTACACCAGCCGCGTGGCCGGGTGCTCTTGGAGAGCGTGGGCCAGGGCGGCCAGATCGGGGTCGGCGGCGATGGGCACGTCGTGTACCCGCGCCTGGTGGAGCCCGAGGAGCTGGAGAGCGCCGCTGTAGCTGGGCCGGTCGACCAGGACGGTGTCGCCGGGGTCGAGCAGGGCCCGGCACACCAGGTCGAGCCCCTGCTGCGACCCGTGGGTCACCAGGATCTGCTCGACGCCGAGCGGCCGGCCGGCGCGGTGGGACTCCTCGCCGGCGATCCATTCGCGCAGCGCGGGCAGACCGCGGGTGTCGGTGTACTGGAGTGCGCCGGGACTGCTCAGGACCCGGTCGATCAGCGCGAGGGTCTCTTCGGTGGGCAGCGCCTCGGTGGCGGGGCATCCGGCGGCGAGGGAGATCGCCCCGCCGGCGGCTGCCTCACGCAGCGCCGCCGCGATGACGGACGGGGCCAGGCGCCGGCTGTGCCGGGAGACCCGCCAGGACGCCGGCGAGGTGGGGGCGGGAACGGCCGGCATCCCTACAGGCCCGTCATCTTGGGCAGCACGTCCCGCCCCAGCAGGGAGACGGTGCGGGTGGCGGCGTGCTGGGCGATGGAGCCGAACCGCACGTGCAGGCTGGCTTCGGCTCCCGGATAACGTTCCGCGACCAGGCGCAGGCTCTCGACGGCGTCGGCGGGCGAACCGACGATGACGTTGCCGTCCTCGACGAGGTCGCGGAATCCGGTCGCCCGTACCGCCGCCTCCATCTTCTCGTAGCCGGGGTACTGCTCGCAGGTCACCCCGCGCCAACTCGCGTACGCCTCCAGCTGTTTGGTCTGGTAGTCGGTGAAGTGGCGTTCGGCCTCGGCCAGGGCCTGGGAGCGTTCTTCGGCGACGTAGGCGTGGTAGCTCACGTGCAGTCGGCCGGGGCCGGGGTGGCCGTGGGCGGCGCGGGCCTGGCGGTAGAGCTCCAGCAGGGCGGTCAGCCGCTCGTGGGTCGCCACGACGGGGATGATCATCAGGTGGTGGCCCTGTTCACCGGCCCACACGAAGGAGTCCTCCGAGGTCGTGGCCGCCACGAACACCGGCGGGTGCGGGCGCTGGACGGGACGGGGCAGCAGTCTGGGCAGCGGCCCGAACCGGTGGAACGAGCCCTCCCAGCGGAAGCCGCCCTCCGACCACAGGCGCACGATCGCCTCGACGCCCTCGCGCATCCGGGCCTTGCTGTCGGCCATCGGCACGCCGAAGGCGTCGAACTCGGTGGGCAGGAAGGCCCGTCCGAAGCCGGCGTCCAGCCGTCCGCCCGAGAGGTTGTCGAGCATGGCGAGCGAGGCCGCCAGCTTCACCGGGTGGGAGAAGGCCGGGACGCAGGCACCGGTGACCAGTCGCACCCGACTGGTGCGGGCGGCCACCGCGGACAGGAAGACCACCGGGTCCGGGCTGTAGCCGCCCCAGGGGTGGAAGTAGTGTTCGACGGCCTTGACGTGGGCGAAGCCGAGGCGGTCGGCCAGGGCACACAGATCGAGGCAGTCGGCGTAGTACTCGGCGGCCGGAACCTCGCTCGGAGCGAGGGTGGGCAGGAAGTTCAGCCCGATTTTCATGCGATGGCCCATCTGGTGGATCCGCGGGACAGGGAGCGGGGCGGGTCAGCGGACGCCCAGGTGCGCGCAGAGGTTGTCGAACTGCCGCTCGGCGTACTCCAGCTTGCCGAGCATCGCGCCGGTCTCCCGGGCGACGTCGTCGGGGATACGGTGCGGGATGCCCACGGCCTCCGCGAGCAGCTGGACGTCGGCGGCCCGCTCCATCGCCACGTGGAGCCAGGCCGCCTCCGCGACCGACCGGCCACCGGTGAGGAACCCGTGGCTCTGGAGGATCACCGCCGATCCGTTCCCCAGGGTGGCGGCGATCTCCTTGCCCTCCTGCCGGTCGGTGACCGGGCCGCCGAAGCGGGGGTGGACCGCGTGGCGTTCGAACAGCAGGCAGGCGTCCTGGGTGATCGGGTCGAGAGCGCGGCCCAGGGTCGACCACGCCTTGCCGAGCCGTGAGTGGGTATGGGCGAAGGCGGTCAGGTCGGGGCGGGCGCGGTGCAGCTCGCCGTGCAGCGCGTCGACCGAGGGGTTGAGCGTGCCGCGGCCTTCGACGACCCCGCCCTGCGGGCCGATCAGCAGCAGGTCCTCCACCCGCAGCTGGGTGAAGTCGACGCCCAGGGGATTGACCCAGTAGTGGTCGGGCCGCCGCGGGTCGGTGGCGCTGAAGTATCCCGCCAGGCCGTGCCCGAAGCCCTGCGCGCCGAACAGCCGGATCGCCGTGACGAGCCGCTGTTTGACGAAGCGGAGCTCGTCGGGTGAGCACGGGGCGGCCTGGGCGGGCGGAGGGGGCGGGGTGAGGGTGGTCATGCTGGGTGTTCCTTCTGGTTCCGGTGCGCGTGGGGGCACGGCGGAGCCGGCGGTCACGGCCGTGCGGTGACCGCGGCCGGGGCGCGGGAGTGGTTCGGGCGGCGGGGCTGAGGCGGTGCGGGGTTCAGGCGGCGGGCGCGGCGGCGTAGACACACCGGAAGCCGACCTCGTTGTGCCGGTCGGTCAGCAGGTCCTTGCCGCGGTAGTAGGTGGTCATGCACACCGGCGGGGAGGTCCAGGTGCCGCCCTTGAGCACGTGGAACGCCTCGGGCCGGTTCATGAACTCCGACCCGCTGCGGCCCTTGAAGAACGGTGCCATGTCCTGCCGGGAGAAGAAGTTCGTCCGGGTCAGCTCCCACACGTTCCCGGCCATGTTCAGCGCCCCGTAGGGGCTGGCGCCCCGCGGCAGCGAGTCGGCCGCGAGGACGGGCTCGGGGGGCCAGGTCAGGGAGGTCCGGACCAGCAGGGCCTCCAACTCGGCCAGGTCGCGCGGGTCCTGGCCCGGATAGGCCGTCGCGACACCGTGCGCCCGGGTGCTGTCCCACGCGTCGCCCCACGGATAGCGGCGACCGTCGGTTCCGCGGGCCGCCTTCTCCCATTCGTCCTCCGACGGCAGCCGCCCGCCGGCCCAGCGGGCGAAGGCGTACGCGTCGTACCAGTCGACGCCGACCACCGGGTACGAGGGGTGGTTGAAGCGCGGGTCACGCCAGTGAGCCGGGGTGTGGTCCTTGCCGTCGCCCTGGTCGGGATGGGCCCACCGCGCGGCGTCGCCGTCCCGGGCCGCGGCCTCGGCGTCGGCGAGGAAGCGCGCGTACCGCTCGTTGGTGACCGTGACGCGGTCGATGTGGAACGGCGGCAACTCGACGACACGCGGCGGATTGTCGGCGTCGTCCATCTGGAACGGCCCCACCTCCGAGACGCGGGCTCCGCCGATCGAGAGCCCGCCGGGCACCAGGACGGCGTCGCCGAGGTCGGGCTCTCTGCGGGAGGCGGCCACCTCCTCGCGCAGCCGCGCGAAGTGCTCGTCCTCCAGACGCCGCAGCTCGTCGGCGTCCCGGGAGCCGAAGATCTCCCACAGCGCACGCTTGGTCAGGGCGGCACCGCACCCCACGGGTTTGCGGGCATGGGCGGGACGGCTGAAGTTGCTGGGCCAGCCGGAGATGCGGATCAGATGTTCGGCGGCCTCCGGCATCCGCAGGGCCCCCACCGCGTTGATGGCCGTGAACGCCACCCAGTCCACGTCGTCGTGGGTCGCCGCGCAGATCGCCTCGCGGGCCGCCGGGCAGTCACCGAACCGGCCGGAGAGCGTTTCCACGCAGATCCGCCGCACATTCCAGTCGGGGTGTTTCACCGCCCCCCGGCAGAGCTCGTGCTCGAAGTCCGGCGTGGCGGGCTCCTGGTCCAGTTCCTTCTTCAGGACGCGCAGTCGGTCCAGGTACTCGCCGTCGGCCAAGGCGGTGAGTGAGGGCGCATCCGGCAACTCGTAACGCACTGTTGTTTTTCCTCGGGTCATGGATGACCGCGAGTGCCGGGCGCACTCGGCGTACGGCACTCGCGGCTCGACTCGGCCGGTGTGGTTCACCACGTCACGGCCCCGCTCACCAGTGGTGGCGTCGGTTCACCACTTCGTGGCGGCTTCGCCCGCTTCGCGGGAACCCAGGAAGTCCTCGGCAGTCATCTGTGATCACCTCCCTCGTACGCGGAGTGGGGGACGCCGGACGCGTCCGCCTCAGAAGGGGCGGTTGTCCGGGCTCGGGTAGCAGAGGCGGAAGCGTCGCTCGGACAGCTCACGCTCCTTGCGGTGGATCTCGATCAGCTCCTGTACCGCGTCCCGGTCCACCCCCAGCAGGTCGGCCGTCTCGTGGATCTTCTCCAGCTCGCCGGCCGCGAGCTTGCCGTCGGCCGAACAGACCCGGATCGTGTCGTAGACGAGACAGCCGCCGGACTGCTGAGCACCCTTGCCGCGGCCGAGGACGGTCTTGAGGTCCTCGGTGCCCGCGTAGGTCTTGAGCTCCTCGACCACATCGGCCGGACCGTGCATGCCCGCGATCAGGCCGACCGCGTACTCCCGCTCCTGCGGCGCGAGGACCCCGTCACCGTTGGCGCAGATCAGCAGGGCCTTGGCGTAGGCACTGAAGTCGGTCGCGCCCGGGGCGCGCTCGAACCCCCAGAAGTCCTGGAAGATCCAGCGCCGACCGATCTCGGAAGCACTTTCCATGGTGGTTGTCATGCTCTTCTACCTCCCGTCGGAACATTCCTCACCCAAGGGGAAAGGAGGCAGATATTCACCTGCCAGCAGAGCTCAGCGTAACAGGATCGCAACGGTGTGTAGTTGTCGGGCGGGCCGCGCTACGGCGTCACCGGCCCCGGTGTGCGGGGGCTTCGATGCGGGCGGTGCTGATCGTCATGGGGGTGCCGGTGACGGCGATGAGGTACATGCGCTGATGCGCGCCGGGCGCCGGGCGGTGGCCGCCTGCCGGTCGTACGACGTACACGGCCGTGCTGTGCGGGGCGAGCGTGGCGGGGCCGCTGGTGATGGTCCACCAGTTGGAGGCGCCCTGGCCGACGCGGCTGGCGAAGTGCGGGGTGAGGGCGGTGCCGGTGGTGTTGACCGCCCGTACCGTCACGGCGGTGAGGGCCGGGTGAGGCCGGTCGTCGGTGCGGGGGGTGAGCGTCATGCGCAGCGGCGGCGGGCTGGCGGCGGCGATTCCGGCGCAGAGCAGGGCGGGGACGACGGCGGCCGCGGCCACGGCGGCCTTGGCGTGGCGCCCGGTGACACGGGGGACACGGGGCTGCCAGGCGCGGGCCAGGTGGGAGGCGGGGACGGTCGCCGCGGCGGCCAGCCACAGCGGGGTCATCAGCAGGAAGTAGCCGTCCTGGGAACGGGTGGCCAGATAGAAGGACAGCCACGGCAGGACGGTGATGGCCGTTCCCAGCCGGCGCGGGAACAGCGCGGTCAGGGCGAGCAGGCCGGCCAGGAGCAGCAGGCTGGCGTAGGAGTAGTAGTCGAGGCGGCTGCTGCCGTCGGTGAAGTAGTAGGAGATGCCCATCAGGCCCTGGCCGTGCAGGATCGCCTTCTGGGTGAGGGGCAGCAGCAGTCCGTGCAGCCAGGGGGAGAAGTCCTGGGCGGCGAAGTAGGCGTTGATCCCTGCCCACACCAGGGCGGCGGTGCCGGCGAAACGGGCCAGTACGGCCGTCGCGGGCCGGGCCCCGAGTTCGCCCCGGCGCACCGCGTACAGGCCGATCAGGAGGAACGGGGCGAAGAACCAGGCGAGTTGCTGAGCCGCGCAGGCGGCGCCCAGGCACACCGCCCGCAGCACCCCGCCGCGCCCCAGCCGGCCGCCCGCACCGGTGGCCGGCCAGCGGACCACCACCGGGACGAGGAGGGCCAGCGCGACGATCGCCGGGTAGCCGAGGCGGGCGTAGTTCGGCAGGATGCCGAGGCCCATGCACACGGTGGTGGCCGCCGGCCGCCAGGGGGCCGGGAGGAGCAGCCACAGCGTGACCGAGCCGGCGATGAACGCGCCGGTGGTGACGGCGGTGGCGGCCGCGGCCGAGTGCAGGACGGCGTGGACCGGGGCGGCGAGCAGGGCGGTCAGCGGCGGATAGCCGTACGTGTAGTCCGCCCCGCCCGACATCGTCTTGGTCAGGCCGGGCTTGGGAGCGGCGCCGAAGAGCCAGGGCCAGGGCTGCCCGTAGACGAGGCGGCCGTGCGCGATCTGGGTCGCGGCCTGCGCGGTCAGCACGGCCTCGTCGCCGCCGGCGTGGTTGAGCCAGTAACCGCAGACCGTCAACGTCACCGCCAGGACGAGCACCGCGGCGTCCACCCTGACCAGGGCCCGCCTGCTGCGCACGGTCAGCGTGGCCACCCCGCACAGGAGGATCCCGGCGTAGCACAGGGAGATGACCCCGGCGACGGGCGGATGGGTGAGCATCGCCTGGGTCCAGGCCGTGCGGGTGCCGATGAACAGGCTGATCGTGGCGATCAGGGTCAGGCCCCGGTGCCACTGCTGGGGAGCCCGGGCGGGGGCGTCGGCGCCGGCGTGGGGCTGGACGGCGGCCGCCGCGGGCGCCTCCCGCTGCCGCGCTTCGGTGTGAACGGTATGGGTGCTCATGTCCGCCCTCTCCATACTTGGCTACTACAGCATGTAGAGAGAGGACGTGCGCGTCGGGTTCACCTGTACGAGGTGAGAGCGTCACAAGAAAGCGGTCCGGTGTTCACGAGGCGGCTGGTGGCCGGCTGCCGGCGCAGGTCGCACCAGCTCTCGCCTGTTGTCTGTTGGCCTGTTCGCCTGTCGCGGTGCGGGGCGCGCGCCTCCCGGCGTCACTTCAGGGCCCGGTCCGGGTTCAGTCCGGGAGCAGGTCGGTGATCGCGCGGACGAACTGCGCCGGCTGCTCGACGTGGCCGAAGTGGCCGCTGTGTTCGAGGACGGTCAGCCGGGCTCCGGGGATGCCGTCCCGCAGCATCACCGACCAGCGCGGGCCGCAGATGAAGTCCCGCCGCCCCGAGATCACCACGGTCGGTGCGGTGATCTCGCCCAGCCGGTCGCGGACGTCGAACGGCTCCGCGTCGGGCGCGGTGGCCGCCTCGGCGCAGATGCGTACGTCGGCCAGGAAGTCGGCGAACTCCTCGCGCCGGGCCCAGAAGTCGGCGAAGTAGACCGGCAGCGCCTCGCGCAGCCGCGCACTGACCTGCTCGTCGTCGGCTGCGCCGAGCGCGTTCTGGAACGCGGCGGGGACGCCGGCCGCCTCGGGCCGGTCGGGGTAGAGGCCCGGGTAGGCGTTCAGTCCGGCCATCGCGGCCGCCCACCACTCCGGGTCCGCGACCGGTGAGGTGTGGTACAGGATCAGGCCGGCCAGCCGGTCGGGGTGCTCCAGTGCGTACCGCTGGGCGACGAAGCCGCCGTGCGAGTGGCCCAGCAGGTGCACCCGCTCCTCGCCGAGGTGGTCGATGAGGGCGGCCAGGAAGCGGACGTAGGTGTCCAGGCCGTAGGCGGCCGGCCTGTCGGACGCCCCCGTGCCGACCGGCTCCGGGTAGACCACGGTGAAGTGCTTCTCCAGTTCAGGAGAGCGAAGGTAGGCGTAGTCGAAGCCCGGGCCGCCCGGGTGGGCGACGAGCACCGGCCCGCTTCCCGCCGTGTGGTAGTTCATCCGGACGCCGTCGACGCTCATGGAACTCATGCGAGGTGCTTCCTGCTCGTTCAGAGGGGTGGTGCCTGCCGGGTTTCGAGCTGCCCCGTGGCCTTCGACTCGGCGACAACTCGGCGACAAGACAAGGGAGTTCGCAAGGACGGCCGTCCTGACGGGTGCGCCTGGCCGTCTCCTGGGACCTCGTGGGGCGGGGGGCGGCTCGTGTCGCGCCCGCACTCCGAAGGTAGGCCCCCCACCGAGTAACAACAAGTGCATGCTTTTCACTCGTAGAGTTACTCGCATGCAATTGGATCTGAATCTTCTCACGGCCCTGGACGCGCTGCTCGAAGAGGGCAGCGTGGCCGGCGCGGCGGCCCGCCTGCACGTCACCGCCCCGGCGATGAGCCGCTCCCTGGGCCGCATCCGCAAGGCCACCGGTGACCAGATCCTGGTCCGCACCGGCCGCAGCATGGTCCCCACCACCCGCGCCCTGGCCATCCGCGCCCAGGTCCACACGCTGGTGCAGCAGGCCCACCAACTCCTGTCCGCACAGCAGGAACTCGACCTGGCAGCGCTGGAGCGGGTGTTCACCGTGCGCTGGCACGACGCCCTCACCGCCGCCTGCGGTACGGACCTGATCGCGGCCGTCCACCGCCGAGCCCCCGGCGTCCAGCTGCGACTGCCCGCCGAATCCGGCACGGACACCCCCGAACTGCGACGGGGCGAGGTCGACCTCGCCTCCAGCACCAGCCGGCCGGCGCTCCCCGGCATCCGCCACCGCCTCGTCAGCGAGGACCGTCTCGTCGTCGCCGTACGGCCCGGCCATCCGCTCACCAAGGGCCCGCTGAGCCTGGAGCGGTACACCGCCGCCCAGCACCTCACTGTGTCGCGACGCGGACGCCTGCGCGATCCGGTCGACGACGTCCTGGCGACGCACGGGCATGAACGCCGCGTCGTGACGGCCGTATCCAGCGTCGCCTTCGCGCTCCAACTCGCCCCCGCCACCGACCTGGTGCTCACCCTGCCCGACACGGTCACCCGCACGGCCCGGGAGCGATTCGGCCTGATCACACTCCCGCTGCCACTCCAGGTTCCCGCCATCCCGCTGTACCTGCTGTGGCACCAGCGCTACGACGACGACCGCGCCCACGCCTGGCTGCGCGACCTGGCCACCGAAACCGTCCAGGCACTGTTCGCACCGCCGGCCGCCTCGCACGGTTCCCCGTCCGCCTGAGCGGACAAGGGCCGGCAACGGTATGGGGGAGTCCTTGCTGCGCAGCCAGTCAGTTACTGCACCCAGTGCAGTCAGTGAGTCAGTGCTCGCTGTCCTTCGCCGAAGTGTCGGCCGACTCGGTGTCCATGGCCGTGTAGTAGACGGACGAGCCCTGCTTGGTGCGGTGGACGCGGCTCTTGGCGACGAGTCCCTCCACGGTGGTGCGTACGACGGTGGACTTGATGCCGCGCTCGGGGTGGGCCTGGCTGAGCGCGGTGGTGATCTCGGCGGCGGAGCGCGGCTCGGCCTGCTCGGTGAGGTGGGTGCGGATGAGTTCGACGAGGGTGGGCTGCTTCGCCTTGGCGGTGGACGCCTTCGCGCCGGTGTTCTTCGCCGTG
The DNA here is from genome assembly GCF_040606415.1 of Streptomyces sp. NPDC005423. Lineage (NCBI taxonomy): Bacteria > Bacillati > Actinomycetota > Actinomycetes > Kitasatosporales > Streptomycetaceae > Streptomyces > Streptomyces sp. NPDC005423. The sequence continues at coordinate 19,367 of NZ_JBEXET010000065.1, forward strand.
GTCTTCCTGGGCTTCCCGGCGGCGGCCTTCTTGCCCCGGGTGCGCCGGGGCTCGGCCGTGACCGCGGCCGTGGCCTTGTCCTCCCGGCCGGTGCCGGTGGCCGGCGGGGTGCTGCCGCCCAGCGTCTGCTGCAGGCCTGCCAGCAGATCCTGGTTGTGCTGGAGGGCGGACAACTGCTCCTGGAGCGCGGTCACTTCAGCGCCGATACGTTCCTGCTCCGCGGTGTTGCGCTCAAGGTCGGCGCTCACCTGGGCGGCGTAGTGGGCTTGGAGGTCTGTGGTCGTCGGCCTGGCCTCGGACATGGCAGTCACCTTTCCTCGGGTGTTATGCGGTGTTGGGGCGGATAGTACTCGCATAATCCAGCCATGTTCCCCAGGCCATTCGCGGGCCGGTGGGATCTGCGGGCGGCCCGGCCGCAACCGACATGGGTCCCACCCTGGACCCACAAGTCGCCTGTCAGCGGCGGGAGTTCGGGCCCAGGGATGTGTCTGGTTCCCGTTCCGGTCTCGTCACTTGGGGGGCACAGCTCGACTGGGTGTGACTGGCCGAGACCCGTACAGGCGTCCGGGTGGAGACCCTCGTCGGAGATGCGGCAAAACGACGTCTGGCCACGCTCTTCCGCGGGAGCGGACAGCCAGTGGAACGCCCCGGGCAGCCGACCGCTGCGCGACAGTGGACGTTGCCGCCCACCGGGCTGACACCGAAGTGCATCTGATGCTCTGCTCACTTACCGGACCGGTGTGCGAGAGCATCCTGCCCGACCTGCGCCACTACGCCGCACTGTCTCCTTGAGCGTCGTCGCCCGAACAGGCGGCGGACGAAGGGGCGGCCGGGAGCCGCACGGCAGCGAGCCGCATCTCGTGGTCCTCCAGGAGATTGCGCAGGGCTTCCCAGCATTCGTTCCGGCGCAGACGCAGCACCTGGGCGATCACCACCCCGGCGACAGCCACCGCGGCGCCCACGGCTGCCGAGGCGGCAGCCGCACTCAGCGACGCCAGCGAGATCAGAACCCACGTCCCGAGAATCAGGGGCATCAGCGTGGAGACCAGGATGTTGATCTCGGCCTCGAGCGGGTCCGGGGCGAGCGCGGGATTGTGTTGACGCAGCCATGACTTGGCGTAGGTGAACGCTTCGTAGACCTGCCCGACGCGCAGTGCACCACCGGGAAGGCGCAGGGCTTCGGAGCCCGGGGAATCGTAGGTCGCCGAGCGTAAGAAATGTGCCAGCAGGGGATGTACCAGAAGGCAGCGGCGCACGGCTTCCTGCCCGTAAACACCCTCCAACTCCCTGCAAAGGGGCAGCGTCGTCCGGTGCCGCGCACTCAGACGCTCTACGATGCCGAGCAGCCGGAATGCCACCTCGCGGCCGACATACCCCAGCACATAGGCCGCGGCCAGCCAGGAGACGTCCACGAGGATCACAGCCGGCCCGCGGACACTCTGCGCCGCACGGCTGACGGCCGACCCGAAGTCCCGCGGACGCTCCGCGCGCAGGACGAGGGCAGTGAGGCAGGTGACCGCCACGAGCCCGGGTACCAGGACCGAACTCAGCTGCACAGACAGGTAGAAGGCGAACCGTTTCCCTGACGCCGTCCTGCCCGCGCCGACCACCGTCAACGGATCCATGGCCCCTGCCCCCCCGCAGACCCCGAACTCCAGCCACCGCTCTGCCCCAACGGTATCCGGCACATGTGCGGGCGGCGAGGTCCTGGTCCCGCGCTGAGCTCGACTCTGCCGGGGATCTTGGACGGCCGGGCTCGGTTGCCGAGGGTTCTCCGGGACTTCGACCGGGGGGGATCTCGCTCCGGTCCAGGAAGGTCTGGAAGGCGGCCGGCGGTCTCGGTGCCCCTGTCCTGGCCGTACCGCCGTCTATCTGACCGGGGTGGCCAGCCGCTCCGACTCCTGTGCCGCGTCCTGTGCCGCTCGTTCGGCCCGGGCCACCGCGTCGGCCGCCGCCCGGCACCGTTCCCCGGCTTCCTGCTGTTCCTGCTCGGCGCGCTGCAACTCCTCGCGTGCCTCGCGCAGTTGGTCCTCGGCCGCTGCCACCTGCTGCCGCGCGTGCTCGTGCCGGGTCCGGGCCTGCTTCAGTGCGGCGTCGGCGCTCCGCTGCCCGGCGCGCTCCCTGCGCAGCAGCCGGCCGGCCTCTGCGGCGGCCTTGCGCGCCTGAGCGAGCTGGTTCTGCCGCCGGCGGCGCCGTTCGGCGAGTTCGTCCTTCCCCCGCGGCGGTGAAGATTTCGGCGCAGCCGGCGCCCGGACCGGTTCCCGCGGGGCGCCGGCCGGCACGTCGGCGCTGGAGGGGAAGCCCGCCGGCGGCGTGAGGGCACTCTCCAGGCGGCCGGCGGCCCACCGCTCTGCCGCGTCGGGGTCGGCGAGTACGGCGCGCAGCGTGGACGTGACGTCCTGCTGCGCCGCGTCCGACAGCCGGTGCCCGGCATCACGGGCGGCGGCGCCCGCCTGCCGGGACAGGGCCGAGACGATGCTGCCGCGCTGGTGGGACAGTTCTTTGATCCGGTCGCCGTCCAGGCCGCGGTATGCCTCGCGCAGCGCCAGCCCGAGCTCCAGGAACCGCCGGCTTTCCACCGGCTCGGAGCGCAGCAGCAGATTGGCCGCCCAGGCCGCGAGCGTGGGACGGCGGGCGGCATGGATCAGACGGGCGTCCTCCACCCGCCCGTCCGCCTTGGCCGCGGCGGCCAGTTCCTCGCGCCGGGCGACGAAGCCGGGCGGCGGCGTGGTGTAGAGGCCGTCCAGGATCTCCTCCACGTCACGCCCTGTGCTGCCCCGCGCCGGCTTGTGCCCCATGGTCCCCACGCTCCGTCGAGTCGGGCCACCGCGCACCTGGGACTGATCTCCCGGGGAGGCCGGGGCGGATCGTGCCCGGCGAAAGCGCTGGCAGGCGGCCGTACGCAGGCGTGTGCCGTACCAGGTGCGGCAGGTGACGACACCGTCGTCGGTGCGGGGGTACGGCGGACACCGCGACCTGTGGGCAGCGATTTGTGAGATTCGACGGGCCTGTTCGCGGTGTTCTGGGCTGGCAGGGGCACGCGGCACACGTAGGCACATCCACATCGATCGATTTTGGAGGAGCCTTGAGTGACTTCGACCGCCAGTACACGCAAGACACGAACCGCTCGGCGCAGGTAGCGCACACCGCGCAGGACAAGGCGACCGAGGGCGCCGGCCTGATCGGCGAGAAGACGTCCGATGTGGCCCACACCGCCAAGGACCAGGCCACGAACACCGTGACCGAGGCCACCACCCAGGCGCGCAACCTGCTGGGGGAGGTGCGGGAGCAGGTGCAGGGCCAGTCCCGTGCGCAGACGCAGCAGTTGGCGGCCAACGTCCGCCGGCTGGCTGACGAACTGCACGAGATGAGCGAGAACGCCAAGCCGGACTCGACCGCCACCACCGTCGTACGACAGGTCGCCGACGGCGGGCGGCAGGTAGCCTCCCGTCTGGAGAACCGCGGCCCCGAGGGCCTCGTCGAGGACCTGCGCGACTTCGCCCGCCGCAAGCCCGGACTGTTCCTGGCGGGCGCGGCTGTCGCGGGCTTCGCAGCGGCCCGCCTCGGCAAGGGGATATCCGCCGCCGGATCCTCCACCGGCACCGGCACCGGTGCGACCGGAACCTCCACGAGCCCCGGCCCGGCCGTCGGTACGCCTGGCTACGGGGTGACCCCCGAGGTTCCGCCGCAGCCCCCGGTTCCTCCCGTGGCGCCGGTTCCCGCGGCCCCGGTCGCGCCCGCGCCGCCGATCACTCCCACCCCTGGGGTTCCTTCGTCCACGGTGCGGGACCAGGGGCGCACTCGACCGTTCGAGGGGAACTGAAGCTATGGCCCTGCCCTCTTCGGAACAGAACCCGCTGCACTCAGGTCCTGTCACCGGGCCGACCGCGGACGAACCGTCGCTGGGCGACCTGTTCAGCGACATCAGCAGTGACCTGGCGCAGTTGGTGCGCAACGAGATCGACCTGGCGAAGGCCGAACTCAAGCAGGAGTCGGTAAAGGCCGGCAAGGCGGGCGGCATGCTCGCCGGCGCCGGGTACGCGGGGCACCTCGTCCTGCTGCTCGCCAGCCTGACCGTGGTCTTCGCGCTCGGCAACGTCATGGACCTCGCCTGGGCGGCCCTGATCGTCACCGCGATATGGGCGATCGCCGCCGCGGTCCTGTACGTCAACGGCCGCAAGCGGCTGCGCACGGTGAACATGAAGCCCGACCAGACGGTGGAAACGCTGAAGGAGGATGCCAAATGGGCACGGAACCCGACGAGCTGAGGCGCGACGTCGACCACACACGGGCGAATCTGGCCCGCAATGTCGACCTTCTCGCGGACCGGGTGATGCCCGGCCGGGTGGCCCGTCGCAAGATCGACGCCACCCAGAGCCGACTGAGCGGAATCAAGGAGCGCGTCATGGGAACAGCACACGACACCGGCAGCGGGGTGGCCGACACCGCGCACAGCGTCTCCGACCAGGCCGGTCAGGCGGCCGGACGGGTCGGTGACGCCGTCTCCAGCACCGCGTCCACCCTCGGTGACGCGGCCCAGCAGACCCCGGCGCAGATCAAGCACCAGACCCAGGGCAGCCCGCTGGCCGCGGGCGTCATCGCCTTCGGCGCGGGCATGCTGGCCGCCGCGTTCCTTCCCGCCACGAAGGCGGAGGAGCAGCTCGGCGGTCAACTGCGCGAGCACGCCGACCAATTCGTCGAGCCGGTCAAGCAGACCGCCCTGCACGCGGCCCAGGACGTACGGGAGGAACTGCGCGAGCCGGCCACCCAGGCGGTGCAGGCAGTGAAGGACACCGCCGCGGAATCGGCCCGGACCACCGGCGATCACGCACGGCAGGCGGGGCAGGAAACCGCGGAGGGACTGCGCTCGACAGCCCAGGACGGCATCGACGAAGTCCAGAGCCCGGGGCAGCGCGGCAGCTGATCCGCCCCCCCGCCGCACACGACCAGGATTCGACAAGAGGATGACGAGGCTGCCATGAGCGGACTGGGAGATATCGCCGGCAAGGCGAAGAAGGCTGCGGAGAAGCACCCGGAGCAGGTCGACAAGGCGGCCGACAAGGTGCAGGACGCCGCGCAGGACCACACCAAGCACGCGCACGACGAGCAGATCGACCGCGGTGTCGACGCCGCGCAGAAGTCCTACGGTGGCGACGCCGACGATCCCGCCAGGAGCACATGAGGCCGTGCAGGCCGTGTTGCACAAGGCGCCGGTCTGCCCGGGTGGCCGTCCGCGGAAGCGGCGGCCGGCCACCCGGAGGATGCGGCCGTAGGCGGTCCGGCCGTCGGTGAGAGGTTTCCGCAGGCGCACCCCGGCAAGGCGTTCCAGCAGGCCGGGGGCGCACGGCTGACCCGTTCGCGGATCAACGGGGTGGGTAGTCCAGCTCTTCGCGGGTACCCGTTTGCGGCGGCGCGCCGGCCACGGCTCGCCGGGGCAGGTTCGCCCCTCGATGCGGTGGGAGAGGGAGATTGAGGCTTCGTGACTCGGCTCGGGCCGGAATTTCCCGGTGTTCCGCCGACATACTCAGCGGCCGGTACCGCCTCGACGGCCTGCTCGGCTCGGGCGGCGCCGCGGATGTCCACCGAGGGTTCGATCTGCGGCTGAGGCGACCGGTCGCGGTCAAGGTCTTCCGGTCCGACACGGGTGGCGATGTCGGGGAGAACGTGCACGCCGAGGCCGTGATCCTGGCCCGGCTGACCCACCCCGGACTCGTCACCGTCTACGACGCCGGACAGCACGACGGACGTGTCTTCCTGGTCCTGCAACTGATCGAAGGCACCACGCTGAAGGACCGCATCGCCGACGGCCCGCTCTCCTTCCGGGCCACCGCCGCACTCGGCGCCGAACTCGCCCAGGCGCTGACTCACGCACACGAAGCGAAAATCGTCCATCGAGACGTCAAACCGTCCAACATCCTTCTGGACGCCTCCCAGCACCCCTACCTGACGGACTTCGGTATCTCCCGGCTGCTGGACGCCACCACCCGCACCGCCACCGGCACCCTGACCGGCACCGCGGCCTACCTCTCGCCCGAGCAGGTCCTGGGCAAACCCGTCGGCCGGCCCGCCGATGTCTACGCCCTCGGCCTCGTCCTCCTCGAATGCCTCACGGGCAGACTCGAGTACGACGGCGGCCCGCTCGAAGCCGCGATCGCCCGGCTGCACCGCCAACCCGTGGTGCCCCCTCAGGTGCCACGCCAACTGGCCGACGTCGTACGGAACATGACGGCCCTCGACGAACAGGACCGCCCCACAGCCGGCGACTGCGCCCGCGCGCTGGCGGCTGCGGCTGAGGACGCGGACGCGGGCTCTCTCACGGGCACCGCGTCGGCACCCGTCACCAGTCTCGTCCCCGCTCCCGGCCTGGCGCCGACGGCCGGCCGCACCCACAGCGACCCGCTGCCCGGGCAACCACCGGCAGCTCCGCGCACCACCCCCGTGCGGGGGCGCACCCTGGTGGCCGGCGCGGGCGTCGCGCTCGCCGCCGTCATGGCCACCGCCTTCGCCGTCACCGACAACGCCGGGTCGCACGGCAAGGACGAGAGCAGGACCCGGGTCACCAGCTCCGCGGCCGGGAAGTCGCAGTCCCCCGGCGGCGGCGGCGCGGTGGAGAAGAAGGCGGCCACGGCTTCGACGGGGACGCCCGCCTCCGCCGCCGGTGATGCCGCCGGCAGTCCTGCCGGCGACGCGCCGGACCCCAGCGGCTCCGCCGTCGACGGCCAGAACATCACGGCGGCCACCCACAGCCCCACGGCCTCGGTGCGAACACCGAGCGACACCGCCACGGCCGCCACGACTGCCGCGGCAGAACAGAGCAGCACCACGGCCGAGACCACACACCAGCCGCCCGGCCAGGCGAAGAAGACGGAGAACCCCGAGAGCCCCGAGAAAGAGAAGAAGGCCAAGAAGGCCAAGAAGTAACCCTGACGGAGCGCAGAACCAGGCGCCCGTTCCCCCAAGCCACCGGAACGCCTGTCTTCCGGGTGGCGCGGGGGACACCGTCTCCACCCGGGGGCCTTGCATCCGTCCGGGTCAGTCGTGATGGCGGCGGGGCCGGGCTCGGGTGAGGGTGGGGTGGGGCTCGACGTTCCGGTCGGCACCCGTCCCCCGTCGCAAGGAGCACTGTCATGTCCGATCGCAACACCCTCATCCGCAGCCTGCACGATGTGGGTCTGGCAGCCTGGTTCGGCGGCTCCCTCATGGGCGCGGTCGGTCTCAACAGGGCGGCGAAGGACGAAAGCGAGACGGCCCAGGCCGGGGCCCGGATCGCCTCGTCAGGGTGGGCGAAGTGGACGCCGGTCAACGCCGCGGCCATCGGCGCGCACCTCTTCGGCGGCGGCGGACTCCTCGCGGTGAACGCTCACCGGGTCGCCGCCCAGAAAGGCGTGGGGGCCTCCACCGCGGCCAAGGCCGTCGTCACCGCCGCGGCCCTGGCCGTCACCGCCTACGCCCGTGTCCTGGGCAAGAAAGTCGAGCTGGCCTCTTCCCCCGACCCGCAGGACGCCCAAGAGGCCGCCCAGCATCCGATCGACCTCGCCACCGCCCAGCGCCAGCTGGCCTGCGCGCAGTGGGCGGTGCCGGCCCTGACCGGATGCCTGGTGGTGCTCAACGCCCTGCACGGTGAGCAGCAGCGCCCCGAGGAGCAGCTCCCCGGTATGTGGCAGCGGGCTCGCTCCGCCGCCACCCCCCTCATCTCCCGGCACTCTTGAGGGATCTGCTCGCGGCGGGTACGGCCCGGTCGGCCACCTCGTGATCGAACCCCGGCTGCCTGCAACGGGGGAGAGGCGGGGCGGACGTCGGCCGACGAGGACGCCGCACCCCGCGCGGCCGCCCGTCCCAGCTTTCGCATCCCCGAGGGGCCCCGTTTTCTTCCGCTGCTGTACGTGTTCGGTGCCTGCGCCGTCCGGGCCGCCCGTGCGGCTGCGGCGGCCCGGACGGCGCAGGCATGTCAGGCCGGCCGGCTGGTTCAGCCGTTGTACGGAGCGGTGACGTCCAGGACCCAGGTGATGCCGGAGCGGTCGGCGAGCATGCCGTACAGCGGTGCCCACTGCGCGGGCTCAGCGGACGCACGATGACCGAGCCCTCGGCGGGCCTGCCCCACAGGGCGCTGATCTCCGCGGTGTCCTCGCCGCGCACCGAGACGAAGAACGGGTTCTCGCCCTGGTTCCAGGGCAGTTGCGCGGGCACGTCGTAGGCCATGACGTGGAAGCCGTTGTCACCGGCCACCTGCGAAGACACCTATGACCGTAGCGGTGACACCACCCGCGGTCGAGATCACTGTCGCCTACGGGACAGTCGAGGCCTCCACCCAATACTTGGCTAGCCACGTAATCGGTGCTACGTTTTATGTGTCCAGCCACATAATTGGTTGCAGCCCGCTCGACCCAGGAGACAGCAGTCATGAAGGCCATCGTTTTCGACACGTTCGGCGGCGTCGAGGTCCTGCACGAGACGGAGACCGACACCCCCGAACCCGGCCCCGGCCAGGTCCGCGTCCGCGTCCGGGCGGTGGGCGTCAACCCGGTGGACGGCAAGATCCGCTCCGGCACCATGGAGGCCGTCTTTCCCACCACCCTGCCCGCCATCCCCGGCGGGGAGATCGCCGGCGTCGTCGACGCCCTCGGTGAAGGCGTCGACATCCTGAAGGTGGGCGACGAGGTCCTCGGCTGGTCCGACACCGGCTCCTACGCCCAGTACGCACTCGCCACCGCCACCGTTCTCGCCCCCAAGCCGGCCGGCCTGGACTGGACGCACGCGGCCGCCCTGCCGGTGGCCAGTGACGGCGCCGAGCGGGTCCTGGACCTGCTCGACGTCAAAGCCGGCGAAACCCTGCTCATCCACGGCGCGTCCGGCGCGCTGGGCACCGTCGCCGTCCAGCTCGCCACCGCCCGCGGCGCCCACGTCATCGGCACCGCCGGCCCGGCCAACCAGGAGTACCTCACCTCACTCGGCGCCACCGCGCTCATCTACGGACCGGACCTGGTCGAGCGCGTCCGCGCGGTCGCCCCCCAAGGCGTGGACGCCGTGTTCGACGCGGCGGGCAAGGGCGCCCTGGAAGACTCCATCACCCTGCGCGGCACCACCGACCGGATCGTCACCACCGCCGACTTCCGCGCCCGCGAACTCGGCATCGTCTTCGCCGAAGGCCCACAACGCCGCTCGGCCGCCCGACTGGCCGAACTCGCCCAACAGGCCGCCCACGGCGCGCTGTCCATCACGGTCGGCGCCACCTACCCCCTCACCCACGCGGCCAAGGCCCAGCAGGCCAGCGACACCGGACACAGCCGCGGCAAACTCGTCCTCACCATCGACTGACCTCCCCCCGCGGGAGGCCGACCCCCGTAACTGCGGGGGCCGGCCCCCGCGAGAGTGCCGCGGGCCGGCCGGCCCCGTTCCCCACCCGGCCCGCGGCCACCTCAGCCACCTCAGCAATCTCAGTCACTTGTGCTGCCCTCGTCCAGGCCCACCGAAAGAGGAGCCCCCATGCCCACCGCCGACCTCAACGCCCTGTGGCAGCCCGCCCGCGCCGGGGACATCCGGCTGCCGCACCGGCTGGCCATGGCCCCGATGACGCGCGGTCGCAGCACCGCGGAGGGCGTACCGACCGAGCTGAACGCCAGGTACTACGCCCAGCGGGCCTCGAACGCGCTCATCATCACCGAGGGCACCCAGCCGTCCGCCGACGGGCAGGGCTACCTGCTGACACCCGGCCTCCACACCGAGGAACAGGTGGCCGGGTGGCGCAAGGTCACCGACGCCGTACACGCCGCCGACGGGCGCATCGTCGTACAGCTGATGCACGTGGGACGGATCGCGCATCCCGACAACACTCCGCACGGACGGCAGCCGGTGGCGCCCTCCCCGGTGCGTCCGGCAGGGGTGATGTTCACCGCGTCCGGGCCGCGGGAGATGCCGCGGCCCCGGGCCCTGTCCACCCAGGAGGTCGCCACGACGGTCGACGACTACCGCCGCGCCGCCGCGGGCGCCGTCGCGGCCGGTGCGGACGGCGTGGAGATCCACGGCGCCAACGGCTACCTCGTCCACCAGTTCCTGTCCGGCAACGCCAATCAGCGCACCGACCGCTACGGCGGCCCCGTCGGCAACCGCATCCGCTTCGCCGTCGAGGTCGCCGCGGCCGTCGCCGACGAGATCGGTGCCGGACGCACCGGCATCCGTCTGTCCCCCGGCAACCCCTACAACGACATCCGCGAGGACGACGCCCAGGAGCTGTACCCGGCGCTGGTGCGCGCCCTCGCTCCGCTGAACCTGGCCTACCTCCACCTGCTGCACACCGGCGGCGACGACGAACTGCTGGACACCCTGCGGTCGTTGTGGCCCGGAACGCTCGTCCTCAACCGTGCGGGCGCCGACCTGGCCGTGCGCGCCAAGGACGTCGCCGACGGCCGGGCCGACATCGTCACTGTCGGCGCACTGGCCCTGGCCAACCCCGACCTGGCCGAGCGGGTACGCTCCGGAATGCCGCTGAACGCCCCCGACCCGGCCACCTTCTACAGCGGCGGCGAAATCGGATACACCGACTACCCGGTTCGCGGCGACGTTTGAGGAGCAGCGATGACCGACCCCGCGCCAACTCCCCCCAGCACGGCGCGCGACGGACGCCTCAGCTACGCCATCTTCCAGCTCGCCCGCGCCCACCGGGGCCACGCCGCCACCATGCTCCGCGGCATGAACCTGCACACCGGCCAGGAACTGCTGCTGATGCAGCTCTTCGACCGTGACGGCCAGACGCAGTCCGAACTGCTGGACAAGGTCAGCCTCGACCACTCCACCGTCTCCAAGTCGCTGCGCCGCATGCAGGACGCCGGACTCCTCACCCGGGAACCGGCCGAACACGACCGGCGCGTCATGGTGGTCCGGCTCACCGACGTCGGCCGCGCCCTGCGCGAACCCATCGCCGACATGTGGCGCGCCCTGGAGGAACTCTCCGTCCAGGAGCTGACCGCGGACCAGATCGAGACCTTCATCAAGACCGCCTACGCCATCGAGCAGTCGGTCAGGGACCACGACCACCACACCCCGCCGGGCGAGTAGGCGACGGGTGGCACTGCGGCGGGGCTAGGCGTGGGCGCGGGGGCGTCGCAGGGGTGCTCCGGCCTGGTGGAGGCTGGTGAGTGCCTGCCGGTAGGAGGCGATCAGGCCGGTCTCCAGGTAGTCCACGCCCAGTTCCTCGCAGTAGCGGCGGACCAGGATGCGGGCCTTGCGCAGGTTGGGGCTGGGCATGCTGGGAAACAGGTGATGCTCGATCTGGTGGTTGAGGCCGCCCAGGGCGAGGTCGGCGAACCAGCCGCCGTTCACGTTGCGTGAGGTGAGTACCTGGCGGCGCAGGAAGTCCGGGCGGTTGTCGCCCGTGAGAATCGGCATGCCCTTGTGGTTGGGGGCGAAGAGCGAGCCGAGGTAGAGGCCGAACAGGCACTGGTGAACGGCGAGGAAGGCGATCGCCATGCCGGGCGGCAGGAACCAGAACAGGACCGTCAGGTAGAGCGCGCAGTGCGCGAACAGCAGGGCGCCGTCGAGCGTGCGGTGCTTGAGCGAGCGGTTGGCCAGCGCCCGCCCGCTCGACACGTGCAGGCTGAAGGCCTCCAAGGTGAGCAGCGGGAAGAAGAGAAAGGCCTGCCAGCGGCCGATCAGGCGGGGGAGTCCGGTGGCGGCCCGGGCCTGGTCCTGGGACCAGACCAGCAGGTCGGGGTCGAGGTCGGGGTCGAGGTCCTCGTTGTTGGGGTTGGCGTGGTGACGGGTGTGCTTGTCCTGCCACCAGCCGTACCCCATACCGATACTCGCCGCGGCCATCCGCCCGGACACGTCGCTGACCCGGCGCCGGCGGAACACCTGCCGGTGGGCCACATCGTGGGCGACCAGGGCGACCTGGCCGAAAACGACGGCCAGGAAGGCCGCGACCGCCAGCGTCCACCAGCTGTCGCCGACGAGTGCGAAGGCGGCCCATCCGCCGGCGTAGAGCCCGGCCACCGTGGTGATCCGAAGCGCGTAATAGCCGGGCCGGCGCCCCAGCAGTCCGGCGTCCGCGATTGTTCTCGACAGCCGGGCGAAGTCACTGCCGGAGGTTTCCGGGGGCGGGGGTCCCACCGTGGTACTCGTCATGAAGGCAAGGCTCTCTGCGAATGGGGCAGGTGGCTTGGAGCCGCCCCGGGAGCCGCTGAGACCGGTCTGGGCGGACACGCTTCCTCGACCGGTGGCACAGGCCCGCTGAAGGAGGCGGGTTTCCCGCCGGGCAGCTCTCAAACAGTCGCGGAGGGGGCCCGAAACCTGGACCGCGCGGGCGGGCGCCCGTCCTCCCCGGGAGCGGGAGCGACGTCTGCGGGGGAGTTTCCCTCGGCACGGGGCGCAGGCAACCTGCGCCGCGGGTCCCGAGAAATCTGTGATGGCTGGAGTAGACATTGGCTCGCGCTGTGGCTATGGTTTCTCTCGTAACAAGCGAGACCGCAGGGCCCGGGCAGACACGAACTGCCGGGCAGCAGTACATGTAGTTGCAGTTGGCAGGACGGTGCGGTGGTGGAGTTTCGAAGCCAGG
>NZ_JBEXET010000066.1:0-25165 GCF_040606415.1 Streptomyces sp. NPDC005423
CGCGGGTGTCCACCCGAACGGGTGAGTGGTGAGTAACAACACAAACCCCCCGTTCCGTTGGGTTTTTCGGACATGAGTAGCCCGCGTCGCGGGCCGAGGCGCGGTGCCCCGTGCTGCTGTGGACGGTGAGCCGGCCGGGGAGCTTCGGCCGGATGCCCGTGGCCGTCATGATCCGCATCGGCGACGGTGGGGCCGCTCCCCCTTCACGGCCCCACCTGGCGCTCGGCCCGTGCCGTGCTCAACCCTCTCCGGCGTCCGGACTCAGCAGCTGGCGAGCCACTCGTGGGACAGCACCTTCAGGCCGGGGCCGCCGCTGGCGCCAGGGCACTATCGACACGGGTGACGGCAGTCAGCTCTTGCCGAGCAGCCGCCAGATCTGGTTCTTCTTCGAACTCAGTGCGCTCGCCGCGTCGCAGGTCCACTGGTGGATCAGCGCGCCGGCGGTGGTCGAGACGCCGGTGACGTCGAGGCACATGCCGCTGTGCACGGCGACGAGTTGGTAGTCGTGGCTGTTGCCGAGTGCGGTGACCGGGTTGAGGGTGAACTGCTGGTTGGTGGCGCCGTTGCAGGTGTACTGGATGACGGCGGCGCCGTCGGTGGTGGACGCCCCGGAGATGTCCAGGCACTTGCCGCTCAACTCGTTGACCACGGTGTAGGTGCCGGTCTTGCCGGTGACCGGCTTGAGGTCGAGCATCTGCTGGTAGCCGCCCTCGCAGTGGTACTGCTGGTACTGCGTGCCGTTGGCCGTGCTGACTCCAGTGTCGTCCAGGCACTGGCCGCTGTTCTGGCTGACGGCGACCGTGGAGACGGTCGTGTTGGACGGGGGCAGCAGGGTGACGGTGTAGCCGTCCTTGGCATTCGTCCACGGCAGGCTCACCGAGGCGGCGTTGCCGCTGACCGTGAGGGTCGTGTCGGCGATGGTCTCCGGGCCGGTGACGGCGGCCCCGCTGTTGTACGGAATGCGTTGGACGACAGCGCGGACCTGGCTGTTCGTCACGACGGACGTGGTGTTGAGCCCGGTCAGGTTGACAGTGACGGTGCCGGTGTTGCCGTTGCTGCCGAGCAGGATCTTGGCGTTCTTCGCGGTGTTGTCCTTGGTGGCCAGGCCGTCGGCGCCGGTGCCGGGGATCAGGTTGACGATGTTGCCGGTCTGGGAGCCGTAGTAGCGGTACGTGAACCACTCGCCGAGCGGCAGGTACTGGCCGGCGCTGTTCTTGGTGAGCAGGTTGGCCTCGGTGTCGTGCAGGGCAGTGCCGGAGGCCCAGTTGCCCCGCAGTCCGTCGGCGCCGGCGCGTTCCAGGCGGCCGATGAACCAGGCTCCGCCGCCCGGGGACTGCATGGACAGGGTGGCGTACTCGTTGATCTGGTAGGCGCGGGTGTTGGTCAACCCGGCTGCGGACAGGGTGGAGTTGGCGCGGCCGACGTCGGTGACGGGGTCGCCGGGTTCGTCGTGCCAGCTGTAGATGTCGGGGGCGACGTTGTTCGCCTTGACGTAGGTCAGGTACGTCGTCCACCAGCTGTTGGAGGAGTTGGGCTGGCCCGCGATGCTGGGGCCGACGATGAGCTGCGAGGGGAAGGCGGCGCGCACCTTGGCGTAGAAGCGCGACCACATCTGGAGGTACTGCGTCTGCGAGGCGCCCCAGAAGCCGCTGCCGTCGGGCTCGTTCCACAGGTCCCACTGGACCGTCATGTTGTTGGCCTTGACGTCATTGATGAGCTGGGTGACGAAGGCGTCGAACTGCGTCCAGTTGCCGTTGTCGCCTGGCCAGCCCTGGCTGGTGGTGCCGTCGGCGCCCCACAGGTCGTGCGGGAGCAGCACGAAGGTGCCGCCGAGGGCGGCGGTTCGCTTGTACTGGGCCAGGGTGGAGTTCCAGCGGGTCTGGTAGTCGGCGAGGCTGGTGGCGTAGCCGCCGCTGTTGAGCTGGGCGCCCCCGGCCCGCATGAAGTGCCACTTGATGTCGGTGAGGAAGTGGTCCTGCGGCAGGGAGCCGTCCGGGGTCATCCCGTAGATCATGCCGGAGGCGTGGTAGGTGGGGGCGCCGCCGGCGGTGGAGAAGTCGACGGTGACGGAGGTGTCCGCGGCGTGGGCCGTGGTCGCGGGGAGCGTGAGGGCGGCGAACGAGGCGAGGATCGCCGCGGCAACGGCGGTCCTGCCGCCTCTCGGGACGGGTGGTCTGCCGGTGCGTTCGGCTGGGAAAGGGAAGCGGAGTATACGCATGTGCGGGTCTCCCGAAGGGGGAACTTCCTGGGCGCGGCTCGCCCAGGGGGTATGTCAGCCGACGGCCTCCGTGGCCTCGGCGCGCCTGAGCTCGTGGGCTTCGGCGAGGAGCAGGTAACTGCTGGCGGTCCAGGTGTAGGCGCGGTCGCGCAGGCCCGCGCCGGTGAGGGCGTCGAAGTTCTCGGCGAAACCCGAGGTCTCGCACAACGCCCGGAAGCGGTCGCTGATCTCGTCCGCGAGACGGTCGTGTCCTGCGCGGCGCAGGCCGTCCTCGATCAGGACGGTGGACGGGGCCCAGATCGGACCGCGCCAGTAACCGTCGGCCAAGTAGTGCGGTGAGGTGGGCAGTTCGGTGGCGAGGCCGTGCGCGGTGAGGTGGGTCTCGATGCGTTCGGCCAGCGCGTCGCCGATGTGCCCGGGAAGGTGCTCGCCGAGCACGACGGGCATCAGGTCGAGCAGGCTGGAGCTGGTCCAGGTGGCCCCGCTGTGTGCCGAGCGGGCGAGGAACCGATCTTCGGTCCACAGCTCGTCGAACAGTGCCGCCTGTGTCGCGTCGGCCGTCCGGGTCCACTTGCGCGTGTCGTGCGGCAGCCTCAACTCGTCTGCCAGTGCAGCGAGTTCGCGTAGTTGGAGGATGAGGAAGGCGGCCAGGTCGGCGCTGACGATCACGCGTTCGGGGTCGAAGGTCGTGGCGTTGTCCCAGCCGCTGTCGTTGCCGTGCTGGTAGTGCGGGAGGGCGTCCTCGGGTGCGCGCCGCATGGTGAGCCAGAAGTCCGTCCAGCGGGCGAGTCGGTCGTAGACCTCGGTCAACTCGGCCTCGTCGAGCGGCTCGTGCAGCCGTCTGCGCAGGTGTCGCAGGGCCCAGCCGTGGATGGGGGGCTTGACGAAGTTGTAGAGGATCTCCGAGTGGGTCACGGAGTCGGGCAGGGCGCCGGCCTCGTCCTGGTGGTCGAAGGGCAGCGAGAACTGGTCCAGGGCGAGTCCGGGCGAACCGGGCGCCAGGGCAAGGGCGTTGAAGCAGTGGTCCCAGCTCCACACCTTGTCCATCCAGTGCTTCGACATCAGCACGGCCGGCCGGGTGACGAAGCCGCCTGGCCGGACGGTCGCCGACCACAGCACGTAGGCGGCGAGTTCCGCCGCAGGGGTTCTGGACGAACGCCAGGGTGCGGCGGTGTCGACGAAGGAGGCGAAGGCGCCGTGCGCAACGTCCACGATCTGATCGAAGGACGCCGAGGACCCGTACGGGCGGCGCGCGGTCTCGTACTCCTCGACCGCGAGCTCCCAGGCCGCGCCTGTCCCGGCGTCGATCGTGAGACCTCGCGCGGCGCTGCCCAGGCTCTGCGTGCCGGACGCCTCGGTCACGGTCCCGGCCAGGACGGTGACGCGGTAGCGCCGCCCGGTCTCGTACGAGGTGAACACATAGGCGCCTGCGCCGGGTTCAGGGTAGAAGTAGGTGCCGCTGAAGGGGGTGAGCGTGGCCGCCGCCGCGCCTATGTGCAGGCCCAGCCCGTCGCCGCGCAGGCGTACGGTGTCCGGCGATTCGTAGGCGAGGTCGATGCGGCCTTCGGTACCGGTCCAGCTGAGCAGGCTCGGGGTCGCGTGCGGCTCGGCGTCGGCGCGGTCGCCGCTGTTCGTGTCGAGCGGGACGAGGCGCAGCACGGCGTGCATGCCGTTCTGGTGCGAGACGAGATGGAGGTCGTCGGCGATCGTCTTCTCCGCCACCACGGGCGAGATACCGAACCATGAGCCGCGGGTGCTGAACGGGATGTCATGGACGGAGAAGGCCGGGCCGGACGGGGCGGCGGTCATGCAGCGTGACTCGTTTCTGGAGCAGGGGTGATCGGCACGTGGACAGGGGTGATCAGCTCAAGGGTGAGCAGGAATCAGGAATGGGGAGCCGTCAGTCCTTGACGGCGCCGGCGGTGACGCCGGCGGCGACGTAGCGCTGGGCGAGGACGAGGATCACCGTGGCGGGCAGCGAGGCCACGACGGCGGTGGCCATGATGGCGTTCCACTCCTGGTTGTTGTTGCCGATGTAGTGGTAGATGCCGAGGGTGATCGGTTCGTGCGCGCCGCCGTTGGCGAGGGTGCTGGCGAAGACGAAGTCGGACCAGGACCACAGGAACGCGAACAGGGACACCGTGACGACGGCGTTGCGGCTCATGGGCAGCACGATCGACCAGAAGGTGCGCACGGGCCCGGCCCCGTCCGTCTTCGCGGCCTGGAGCAGTTCGCCGGGGATGCCGGACATGAACGCGGTGAAGATCAGTACCGCGAACGGCACGGCCAGCGTGGAGTCGGCGACGATCAGGCCGGGCACCGACTGGAGCAGGCCGAGGCTGAGATAGATGGCGTAGAAGCCCATCGCCATGATGATGCCGGGGATCATCTGGGCGACCAGGAGGAGGAAACTCAGCACGCCGCCGCCGCGTGGGCGGAGCTTGGCGAGTGCGTAGCCCGCGGGCGCGGCCAGTGCCACGGTGACGACGACCGTCCCCAGACCGATGACGAGGCTGGTGCCCAGGTAGGGCAACTGCTGGTCCAGGACGGCTCGGTAGCCCTCCAGGGTGCCGTGCAGGGGGATCAGGTCAGGTGGGCTCTTGCGCATGTCCTGGTCGCGGGTGAAGGACACGTTGAGCATCCAGTAGACCGGGAAGAGCATCACCGCGGTGAACAGGACGCCGATGGCAGTCTGCCACCACGTGCGGTTGGTGCGCCGGTTCCTGACCGTGCCGCTCATGACAGTGCCTGCTTCCGCTGGACTCGGACGTAGACCAGGCCGAACACCAGGGCGGCGACCACGAGCAGGTTTCCTACGGCCGCTCCCGGGCCGAAGGCCGGCAGCAGGTTGCCGAAGCCGAGTTGGTAGGACCAGGTGGCGAAGGTGGTGGAGGAGTCGGCCGGGCCGCCCTTGGTCATGATCCAGATGATGTCGAAGACCTTGAGTGTGTAGACGAGGCCGAGCAGGAGGGTGATCGCGGACACCGGGCGGAGCAGCGGGAAGGTGATCCGCCAGAACCGCTGGCAGGCGTTCGCGCCGTCGAGGGCGGCGGCTTCGTAGAGGCTCGCGGGGATGGACTGGAGGCCGCTGTGGAGGACCACCAGGTTGAACGGGACGCCGATCCAGATGTTCGCGATGATCACCGAGGCGAGCGACCAGCCCGGTGCGGTAAGCCAGTTGACCGGTCCGATGCCGACGGCGTGCAGGACGGCGTTGACGACACCGGAGTCGCTGTTGAGCATCCACGACCAGGTGGACGCCGACACGATCAGCGGGAGCAGCCAGGGCACCAGGAAGAGGGCCCGCAGGGTCGCGGAGAGCCGGAAGCGCTGGTTGAAGAAGACCGCGAGGGCCAGGCCGATGGCGTACTGGAAGACCAGACACACGGTGGTGAAGACCACGGTGTGGAGCAGGGCCGGGGCGAAGGTCGGATCGTCGAGGACCGTGCGGTAGTTGGCCAGGCCCGTGAAGGGGGCGTCGCCCTGCACGAAGGACCGGACCGTGTAGTTGCGCAGGCTCAGGTCGATGTTGCGGTAGAGGGGATAGGCGTAGAAGAGGACGAGGTAGAGGGTCACCGGGGTGAGGAAGCCCCAGGCGGCCCACTGCTGGGAGGTGGAGCGACGCCGTGCCCGGAGCGGTGCGGTGGGGGCCGGACCGCTGTGGTGGCGTACGGGCCGCCGTTGTGGCACTTGGGTCATGGGACTCATCAACTGGCTCTGGTCTCTGGCTACTTGACGGCCGACTGGGCGGCGGACAGTGCGTCCTTCGGCGACTTCGAGCCGCTGAGCGCGGACTGGACCGCCTTCCACAACTGCTCGGAGATCTTGGGGTACTTGGTGTCCAGGTCGTCGCTGGTGCGCCCCTTGGCCGCCTTGACCGCGTCGACCCAGGGCTTCCACTCGGCGTTCGCCACGACCTGCTTGTCCTGGACCTCGGTCGTGGGTGCCACGTACGACAGTGTGGTGTCGGTGTTGAGGAGGTTGTCGGTGCTGGTCAGGCAGGTCACGATCTTCTGGGAGGTGGCATAGCGGTCGGTCTTGCCCTGGACCGGGATGGTGACGAACTCGCCGCCTGTCGGGGCCGCCGCGTTGCCGCCGTCGGCTGCGGGAACGGGGACGACTCCGTACTCAAGGCCGGCCTTCTTGGCGTTGGCGAGCTGCCAGGTGCCGTTCTCGCTGAAGGCGTAGTCTCCGGTCGCGAACTCCTGCCAGCTGGTCGTCTGGGTGTTGTTGAGGACCGAATTCGGGGCGTAGCCGTTCTTCAGCCAGTCCTGCCACAGCGTCAGCGAGGAGACCGCCCTGTCGGAGTCGAGCGCGGTCAGCTCGGCGCCCGATCCCCAGAACCAGGGCAGGAACTGGAAGGTGCCCTCCTCGGTGCCGATCGCGGAGAACGTGATGCCTTTCTTGCCCGCCTTCTTGACCTTCGCGAGTGCGGCGGTCAGCGACTTCCAGTCCTTGACCGAGGCGATGTCGACCCCGGCCTGCTTCAGCACCGCCTTGTTGTAGTACAGGGCGAGGGTGTTGGCGCCGATCGGCATGCCGTAGGTCTTTCCGCCCGCCTGTCCGGCGGCGAGGAGGTTGGGGTTCACCTTCGACGTGTCCAGCTTGTTGTCCTCGGTCGTGGTGAGGACGCCGGCCTCGGCCAGGGTCGACACGACCGGGTTGTCGACGATGAGGACGTCGGCGGAGTTGTCCTGCTGGGCGGCCAGCAACGCCTTGTTCGCCAGGTCGCTGGTGTCGAACGCGGTCCGCTTGATCTTCACTCCGGCCTTGGTGCCACAGGTGTCGAGCAGCTTGGCCCACGCGGAGGTCTTTTCGAACTGCGGGTACGGGTCCCAGATCGTGTAGGTGCCGCTGTCCGCGGCCTTGGTGCCGGTGCTGCCCGAACCGGAGGAACAAGCGGTCGCGGTGCCGGCGATGGCGAGGACCGTCACCGTCGCGGCGGTGAGGCGAAGTCGTCGGAGGGAGCTGTGCATTGCGCGTTCCTTCGTTTTTGGCACGGGTGTGCCGAGGGAGGGTGACGAGGGGGGAAGTGGGCACGCCGAACAGCCACGGCGCGACCAGGGGCACAGGGATGCCCGTGATCCCTGGTCAGGAGGTGGTGCGGGGAGGAGTGAGGTCAGGGGGTCTCGGCCGACGGCGTGCCGGTGCCGGGCCCCGTGCGGGGAGGGGTGACGTCAGCGGGCCTCGGTGGACGGCGTACCGATGCCGGGGCCCGTGCTGGCACGGAGCGAGATCGGTGGTGCGAGCAGGTGGTGCCGGGGCGTGGCGTCGGGCCGGTCGATCCGCTCGACGAGGAGGTCGACGGCGTGTCGTCCCATCTCCTCCGCCGGGACGTTCGCCGCGGTGAGCTGCGGGGTGACCGTCTCCGCCCACCGCCCGGCCACGACTCCGGTGACGGAGAAGTCGCGCGGTACATGGCGGCCGGCCTGCGACAGCCCGCGGTACAGGCCGCCGAGCGCGGCCTCGTTGAGGGTGACCAGGGCTGAGGTGGCCGGGTCCTCGTGCAGGATCTGCTCCAGGCACGCCTGGCCGGATGCCGCGTCGTCCCCGCAGCAGTACGTCCGCACGGTCAGCCCGCGCTCGGCCGCGGCCTTGGTGAAGCCGTCGAGCCCGCGGTGGGCCGACTCGTATCCGGCCCGAAGGAGTTGCTCGGGACGGTTGACGAAGGCGACCCTGCGGTGGCCGAGGTCCGCGAGGTGGTGCACGCATGCCGCCGCCAGCGCGGTGTGGTCCAGGCCAACCCACCAGGTGCCTTCGGGATGCGCGGTGCGGCCGATGGCGACGGAGGGGAAGCCGAGGGCGGCCAGGTGATCGACCCGGTCGTCCTCCAGTCTGATCTCCATCAGGATCGCGCCGTCGACCCGCCGCTCCCCCAGCATCCGCTGGAACGAGCGGTCGCTGTCGACGCCGCTGGGCGAGAGCAACACGTCGTAGTCGTGAGCCGCGGCGGCCTCCACCACGCTGCCGATGAAGTCGAGTTGCATTCCGGTGTAGTGGTTGCCGGCCGGCGGGAAGACCAGGCCGATCGTGTTGGTGCGGCCGTTGGCCAGCGCGCGTGCACTGGCGTTGGGCCGGTAGCCCAGTTCGTCGATGACGCGCTGGATCTTCCGGCGGGTCTCCTCCGACACCGGGCGCTTACCGCTCAGCGCGACGGACACGGTGCTCCGCGAGACACCGGCCCGCCGGGCGATCTCACCGATGTTCACAGGCACTCCCTGGATGGATCGAACCGGTTCGATGTTGCGCAGGGCGACAGCCGGTCATCGAACCGGTTCGCGTGAAGTGAAGGTAGGAACAACCCCGGCACCTGTCAACACCTCGGACAGCGGATTCCGTAAGACCTCTGAAACCCGCCGTACTCGGCACAGGTTCCATATGTCGGGGGATTGCTGGCCGCTTTCCTCGGTGCTAGTGCCGCGGCAGGCAACGTTTGCCCGTGAAGGAGCGGCGTCAGGTGCGTGCTCTCGGTGGGCCGGCCGGAAGTCCTCGTACTGGTCGTACTCGGGCTTTCGGCCGGGGCGGCGAGAGTGCGTGCATGGCGTCGCGACGGGGCGAATGTTGCCTGTTGCGGCACTAGCTTCGCCGACCCGGTTCGACTCCCTCCGCCCCACCACCCGCACGCCACGGCTGCCCTCCTGGCCGGCGGTACTCACCCTGGCGGCCGTTGGCCCGACCGGGGCTGGAAAGGAGGCGTGGGTGAACCGGCACCGTGGCCCCTCAAGGATGAGGAACGTAATCCATGCCATCCGCTCACAGATCCCGCCGCCGAGTCTCGGCCGCCGCAGCCCTGGCCGGTCGGCGCGGGCCTGCTGGCCGCGCCGCCAGTCCCCGCGCGGGCGGCCGAGGCGCGCCAGCCCGCCGCCCGCGACACCTTCGACCAGGACGACCTCGCCTCGGGGAAGATCACCGACAGCTCCGGAAACGCTCTGACGGCGAGCCTGGTGAACGGCGACGGGAGCCTCTTCGTCGGATCCACCAGTTCGGGTATGCCGCAGGCCTCCAGGTGCACGGTGGCCGGCAACCCTGCCATACCGACTGTCAGCCGCCACAAGGGCAGACCGATTGTCACCAATGCCCCGAGTTATTCACCACCCGGGTGAAGTGTTGCCTGTGGGATGGTTTGCACCGGTATCTACGGCGCACCGGCTTGGACATGAGCACCCTATGGGCACTCTGTGCGCCCTTCCGGTTCCCCACGGTGACGGAAATGATGAGCGCACCGCACATGAGCCAGGTGATCCGCGGTCCCCTGTCCCTCGGCCGGGCGGACTGGCGGCGAAGGAGGTCAGGGTGTTGCTTCTCATCTCCCCGGACGGTGTCGAGGAGGCTCTCGATTGCGCGAAGGCTGCGGAGCATCTCGACATCGTCGACGTCAAGAAGCCTGATGAGGGCTCTCTCGGCGCGAACTTCCCCTGGGTCATCAGGGAGATCCGCGATGCGGTCCCGGCGGACAAGCCGGTGTCCGCGACCGTGGGGGATGTCCCGTACAAGCCCGGCACAGTGGCCCAGGCTGCGCTCGGCGCGGTCGTCTCGGGGGCCACCTACATCAAGGTCGGCCTATACGGGTGCACGACGCCCGATCAGGGCATCGAGGTCATGCGTGCGGTCGTCCGTGCGGTGAAGGACCACCGCCCCGAAGCGCTCGTCGTCGCCTCCGGATACGCCGACGCTCACCGCATCGGCTGCGTCAACCCGCTCGCCCTGCCCGACATCGCCGCCCGATCCGGGGCCGACGCGGCCATGCTCGACACCGCCGTCAAGGACGGGTCGCGGCTGTTCGACCACGTTCCGCCGGACGTCTGTGCCGAGTTCGTCCGGCTGGCCCACGCGTCCGGTCTGCTCGCCGCCCTCGCGGGCAGTGTCAAACAGACCGACCTCGGTCCGCTGACCCGCATCGGCACGGACATCGTGGGCGTGCGCGGAGCGGTCTGCGAGGGTGGCGACCGCAACGCCGGAAGGATTCAGCCGCATCTGGTGGCCGCCTTCCGGGCGGAGATGGACCGGCAGGCCCGGGAGCACTCGGCCGGCGTCCCCGCGGTGGACTGACCACCGGCATGCCGACATCCGAGTCCGATCGCGTTCCCGGACGTCAACCCGCGCGTTTCGCCGTCGTCGACCCGGCCACCGGGGAGACCTTCGACGAGGCCCCCGACCAGCAGCCGGACGAGTTGGACGCCGTGGTCGACCGGGCCCACCGGGCCTGGCACGGCTGGCGGGCCGACCCCGTCGTACGCACCACTGCGTTGCGCGTGGCGGCCAACGCCGTGGAGGCGGCCGGCGATGACCTCGCTCGGTTGCTCACCCGGGAACAGGGCAAGCCCCTGGCCGAGTCGCACGCGGAGGTCGCCCGTACGGCGGCTCGCCTGCGCTACTTCGCCGACCTGGCCCCCAGAACCCGGCGGATCACCGACGGCCGGCCGGTACACAGCGAGATCCGCTGGCGATCCCTCGGACCTGTCGCGGCGATCGTGCCGTGGAACTTTCCCCTCCAGCTCGCGGCGGCGAAGTTCGCGCCCGCACTCGTGGCGGGCAACACCGTGGTCCTCAAACCATCCCCGTTCACCCCCCTAGCCACCCGGCTGCTCGGCTCCGTCCTCGCCACCGCCCTGCCCGAGGACGTCCTGACCGTCGTCACCGGCCGCGAACCACTCGGCGCCCGCCTCGCTTCCCACCCGGGCATCCGCCACGTCACCTTCACAGGCTCGGTACCCACCGGGCGGGCCGTCGCCGAAGCGGCGGCGGCCTCGCTCGCCCGGGTCACACTGGAACTGGGCGGTAACGACGCCGCCGTCCTGCTGGAGGACGTCGAGGTGGCCCGGATCGCGGACCGGCTGTTCTGGGCCGCGTTCCGCAACTGCGGGCAGGTCTGCATGGCGGTCAAACGCGTCTACGCTCCGGCCCAGCTCCACGCCGAAGTCGTCGAAGCCCTTGCCCAGCGCGCGAAGACCGTCGCCGTCGGCTCCGGCCTGAACCCTGAAACCCGGCTGGGCCCGGTCAACAACGCCCCCCAGCTGGCCCGGGTCGAGCAGGTCACGAAGCAGGCCCTGGCGGACGGGGCCCGGGCGGCGGCCGGCGGCCACCGGCTGGAGGGGCCCGGTTACTTCTTCGCTCCCACGATCCTTACCGACGTCCCGCCCGGCAGCCCGGTGGTGACCAAGGAACAGTTCGGACCGGTCCTGCCGGTGCTGCCGTACCGCAGCCTCGACGAAGCCGTCGACGCGGCCAACGGCACCGGCTTCGGCCTGGGCGGCTCCGTATGGGGCACCGATCTCGACCGGGCCGGGGCGGTGGCCGACCGGCTCGAATGCGGCACGGCCTGGATCAACCACCACGCCGAACTGTCCCTCGCCCAGCCCTTCGCAGGCGTCAAGAACAGCGGTGTCGGCGTCGCCGGCGGGCCGTGGGGGCTCTACGGCAACCTCCGGCCGTTCGTCGTCCACCGCCCGCAGGAGGCATGACGATGAGGTTCCAGGCGGCCGTACTGCGTTCGTACGAGGACCCCTTCGCGCTCGAGGAGGTGACCCTGCACACGGAACCCGCAGACGGTGAGATCCTGGTCGAGATCGCGGGCTGCGGGATGTGCAGGACCGATCTCGCGGTCCGGCGATCGGCCGGCCGCAGCCCGCTGCCGGCGGTGCTCGGCCACGAGGGGGCCGGGGTCGTGGTGCGGACGGGCGGCGGCCCGGACACCGCGATCGGCGTCGGTGACCACGTCGTGCTGAGCTTCGACTCCTGCGGACACTGCCGCAACTGCCGCGGCGCGGCCCCCGCCTACTGCGACTCCTTCGCCTCCCTCAACCTCTTCGGAGGACGCGAGGAGGACCCGCCGCGGCTCACCGACACGACCGGGGGAGCGCTGGCCCCCTGGTTCGGCCAGTCCTCGTTCGCCGAGTACGCGCTCGTCCCTGCACGCAACGCCGTCCGGGTCGACCCCGCACTGCCCGTCGAACTGCTCGGGCCGCTCGGCTGCGGCTTCCTCACCGGCGCCGGAGCCGTACTGAACACCTTCAGCGCCGGCCCCGGCGACACCCTCGCGGTCTTCGGCGCGGGAGCGGTGGGCCTGGCCGCGGTGATGGCGGCCACCGCCGCTGGTGCGCTGACCGTGGCCGTCGACCGGCATCCCGGGCGGCTGGCCCTGGCCGAACGGTTCGGCGCGATCCCGCTGCCCGCCGAAACGGCCGGACTGCCCGAGCAGATCCGGCGCCTGACCGACGGCGGCGCGCAGTACGCGCTGGACACCACGGCCTCGTCCCCGCGCATCAACGACGCGCTCCGGGCACTGCGCCCGACCGGCAGCCTCGGCCTGGTGGCACGGCTCCACACCGCGCTGCCGCTCGACCCGGGCACGCTGGACCGAGGCCGCAGCATCCGCCACATCTGCGAAGGGGACGCCGTACCCGGACTGCTGATACCCCGGCTGACCGGGCTGTGGCAGGCCGGACGCTTCCCCTTCGACCAACTGATCCGCACCTACCCACTGGCCGACATCAACGAGGCCGAACGCGACTGCGACGCCGGCCGCGTGGTCAAACCCGTACTCCTTCCGGCGGGAAGAAGCCGATGAGTGAGGCACGCCGCACCGCAGCCTCACCGCATCCGACAAGCAGGCACCTCGCGCCCCCACTCCCACCAACGGAGGAAACATGGTCGGCACGGCACCTCAGCACACGGACGCGGAAGGCGTGGACGCAGGCGTGGGGCTGACCGCACTCCTGGTCGCCGCGGCACGGGCGATCGAGACCCACCGCCACGACAGTCTGGCCCAGGACACCTACGCGGAACACTTCGTGCGCGCCGCCCCGGCGTGCGCGGACTGGCCAGTGCGCATCCAGCAGGTCCCGGACGGCGACGGCAACCCGCTGTGGGGGCGGTTCGCCCGCTACTTCGGCCTGCGGACCAGGGTCCTCGACGACTTCCTCCTCCGGACGGTCCGTACGAGCGCCCGTCAAGTCGTCCTGCTGGGCGCGGGGTTGGATACCCGCGCCTTCCGCCTGGACTGGCCGTCCGACTGCGTGGTCTTCGAGATCGACAGAGCGGGCGTGCTGGCGTTCAAGCACCAGGTGCTCAAGGACCTGTCGGCCACCCCCAAGGTGAAGCGCGTCCCCGTACCGGCCGACCTGCGCGCCGACTGGGTCACCGCGCTGACCACCGCCGGCCTCGACCCGGTCGCACCGAGCGTCTGGCTGGCCGAGGGACTCCTCTTCTACCTGCCAGGCCCCGCCGAGACGTACCTCATCGACACGGTGGACCGGCTGACCACCGAAGGCAGCGCACTGGCCTTCGAAGCCAAGCTGGAGAAGGACCTGCTGGAATACCGCGACAGCCCGATCTACACGGCGACGCGAGAACAGATCGGCATCGACCTGCTTCACCTCTTCGACAAGGGACCACGACCCGACTCCGCGGGTGACTTGACGGCCAAGGGCTGGTCCACCTCGGTACACACCCCCTTCGACTTCACCCGCCGGCACGGACGTGGCCCCCTGCCCGAGCCGAACGACGCACTGGAGGGGAACCGGTGGGTGTTCGCGCACAAGCCCTCGCCCTGACGTCCGCAACGCTCACGACGTCCGCCCGCAGGCTAGGGGCGGGGCCCGCCGGCGTCGGCTATCTCACCGCAACCGTCTCCTGGGATGCTTTCCCGGGGCACACCCCCGACGACGTGCAGAGCGGCATCGGCGTCGTGGACAACACGCTCCTCCTGGACGGGCCCGAGCGCACGGTGGTCCGGAGCCCGTTCCACCCTGCGCCCAAGCGCTCCTGCACGGGGTTCAGCTTGATCGGGCGGGCACTCTGGGCACCGATGCAGCACGCCCGTCACTTCCTGACCAAAGCGGCAGCATCCGCCTCACCCCGCAGCCAGGCTCTGCCCTCGACGACCGGCGGGCAGGGCCCGGCTCAGGGCAAACCCATCGCCAACGAGACAGGGCGGGGTCGGCGCATGGCCCCGCCCACGGGGTTCCCAACGGTCTCTCTAGTGCTGTGGCCGGGCTCTCACCTCGTCCCGGCCTCGACTGGTCCAGAAGCTCCTCACGGTGTGGACTTTCCGACACGGAGGGAGTCATGGACACGCCACTCGCCACAGAGAGTTGGTGAGGCGCCCTTACTTTAAAAGAAGTGCTTGCGTCCACCGACCGCGCGACCGGTCGCACCCAGGATCCACAGGATGGCGCCAACCAGAATGAGGATGCCGCCGATCGTCGTCAACAGACCCATGCCGACAAGCAGGCCGATGATCAGCAGAATAAGCCCAAGAATGATCATTTTAAACCCCATCGTCAATTCCGGCTCAGGCGCGTGTGCGCATGAGCTTCACAAGGGCCTGAGTTGGCCCCTTGGTGGGTAGATCCCGACCAGCTCCGAATGCCTGGACCTCGGTGCGACAGCCCTTGTGCCCGGCGACATGGTGTTCACGCCCTCCTTCGAAACTTCGTTCAGTACGCCATCGCCTCGACCGTCCTCTGCTCCGGAAGGTCATTCCACCCCGGACCGGTTCGGACGTTGGTGACGGAGGCACCGGGCAGCGGCGCCTGCGGGCAGGTCCTCAGGTCCAAGGGCTTCTTCACCCTCGCCAGCCGGCCCTGGGTGAAGGGACTGTGGCCGCAGGCCGGTTCGGTGGCTCGCTTCGAGCCTTCCTGCTCGTGACACCGCCAGCCCTTATGCGCAGGAACTCGTCTTCATCGGCACCCAGATGGACGCAGAGCTACTGCGGGCCGACCAGAACGGCTGCCTCATGCAGGAAGGCGTAGCTCTGCCCGCTTCCGATCCTTCCCTGCCTGGGACACCTACGGCTCCTGCGAGAGCTGCGCGCATGAGCACGACCCCCTCACCACGGTGACGGGGCACTGGAACTCCGGGTCGGTCGGTGGTCGCAGCCACGGCGGAGCTTCAATGGTCCCTGACACGAGACTTTTCTGACGCCAGCCCCGCCCTGCCTCCCCGCGGGGTTCCGTCGTCTCACGGCTGCAATGTTGACAGCGGATGCGATCGCAAATCCGTCGTCCCCCCAAGCAACGCAGGAACCTGACTGAGTGAGGAGCCGAACGCGTCCTGTGCGCCGGCGCGTTCGACCTCACGGCGAAGCCGCACCGGAGTGCTCCGGTGCGGCTTCGCCATCTCACGGATCCGCGCAGAGATCCCGCCCGGACGGACCTCGGTGGGGTCTCGCCGTATCACCCGCATATCACACAGCCATCACCGACTGGTCAGACCCACCCGGACCAAGAGGCTCTGACCTGCAATTCCATGCCCTCACTGGACTGGCATAGACGCCCCTGGACGATCTTCACAACCTGTGCCATGTGGGACCGGATAGCGCCGTCGCCCAAAGTGGTCCGGTCCACGATCAGCAGTGGGCCCCCGCCGCCGGCCTTCCAGACCGCGCCCCGACCGCGGGAGGCCACAAAGCGCTCCAGAGATCCCGACACCGCCCCCACCTGACAACCAATCACCGTCGCGTGAGCATCGCCCGGCAAGAAGAACCCCCAGCACGCCATCGCGACGATCGCCTTCTTCCAGGACCACCGCATCGCAGCCACCCGCCCAGTAGTCATCCCCAGGCTTCGCCGGGTCAGCGGCCCCCAACACCCCTGCGGCCCGTCCAAGACGGCCACGCGCGCCGAGGTATCACGCGTCATCTCGCTCGCCGCCTGTCCCCGGCTACCAACCAAACCATCGCGGTACAACACGCCCCACTACCACCAAGATCCGGACCATACGCGGGCCAACTCCCCACATTGAACGCGCCGGACCGACATCCTTGCTGGTCAGAAGGCTGTACCGCCTGTACCACCAGCAGACGAAGAATCTCCTCGTGTCGTACTCACCGAAGAAGCTCGGGTTCTTCTAGACGTCGAAAGGACGCCTGAACAGGTGTTTCACCTGCCAGTGATTCACCTGCCAGGCGCCATCGACTCCTCAAGCAGGCTGATGGCATGGTTCCGCGCCTCGGCCGGAAACTTGGCGTAGTAGCGGAAGAGGACCTGGATGCTCTGTCCGGCGCGGCATCGTGAACATGCGCGCCGCCGTGGTCCAGGCGAGAACGAGTTCGCGGTCGGCGTCCGTGTCGTAGGGCAGTTGGGCAGTTGGGCAGTTGGGCAGTTGGGCCCAGCGTGCCACCGACGGCAGGACCAGCGCCTGTACGACGAGGGTGGTCACGACGACGCCGGCGGTGACGAAGACGATGGTGTCGCGGTCGGGGAACGGTCCGCCGAAGTCGAGGGTACAGGGCACGCCCAGCGCGAGCGCCAGGGAGACGGCCCTGCGGAAACCGGCCAGAGCGCTGACCACGCGGACCCGGTGGCCCACGTGGCGCTCTCGCTGCTGCGGGCGCCGGTCCAGCGCTTCCGCGCGCTCGTCGTCGTACGGTTTCTGTTCCTGTTCGCCGCGCTGTACACCATCAGCGGCACCGCACGGCCTGCGAAAAGGCTTCCGCTGACGAGGTCTCTGATCCTATCGTCTCGACCCATGATCGAGAACGGCGTTCCCCTGCCACCGACGGTCTACCCGCTCGCCAAGGGACGTGTGTGGGCCATGCTGGTCGGCTCTCTGGTCTTCGTCGCTCTGGGCATTGTTTTCCTGGTCGTCCACAGCACCGTGAAGCTGACTGTGACGGGGGCGGTGGCCGTGCCCTTCTTCGGGTTCTGCTCGGTGATCATCTTCCAGCGTCTGCTCCGCGACCGACCGGAGATGGTGCTGGACGACGCGGGAGTGGACCACGCGAGGCTGGGCCGGTTCGGGTGGGACGAGATAGCCGCCGTGCGGATACGCGAGCAGCGGGTACGCAGCACCTCGCAGTTGTTCATCGAGCTGGTGCTGCACGATCCGGATGCCTATCTGACTCGTGCGCCCAAGCTCGTCCGCCACACCGCGTCCATGAACGCACGACTCGGTTTCGGTCCGGCCACCATGGCCACAAACACCTTGCTGGTACCGCCTGGGTCGGTCCTGGACGCGATGCGGCGGCACTGCCCCGGACTCGCAGTACAGCACTGAGCGCGCACGTTGGCCGACCGGCTGGTGCTGTCTCTTCGATCGGCGTCGGGACCGGATGAGGATGCCGGCCATGTTGGCCATGTGGAGAGCGGCCACCTGGTAGGTCGTGGCAGGGGCGGCGGGCCCAGGGCCACTCGGGGAAACGGTCCCAGAGTCCGCTACCACACAACCCGGAGCCCTCAGTGGCCCGCTCCCGCGGGCAGGAGCAGGAGCTTGCCGCGGGCCTGCCCGGTCAGGCTGATCTCAAGGGCCTCGCGCCAATCCGCGAGGGGGAAGGTTCCGGCGACCGGCACGGTGAACCTGCCGTCGGCGGCCAGCCGTGCGAACTCGGGGAAGACGCCGAAGCGCTCGACGTCGGTCAGCGTCGCGGGGTCTTCGTGGAAGCTGTCGCGTACCCCGAGCTCCGCCGCCGCGGCCACGTCGGAGCAGGTCAGAACGCGCTCGGGATGTCCGCCGACGATCTCCACGAGTTCGGGCAGGGCGCCGTTGGGCGGCGCGGTGTCGAAGGCAAGGCCGACTTCGCCGACGCCGAGGGCTTTCACCCGCTCGGGCAACCCCTCGCCGTAGCCGACGACCGCGGCTCCGAGTTCGCGCAACCGCTCGGCGTAGGTCTCCCCGGCGGTCGCGATCACCCGCGCTCCGCGGACGAGGGCGATCTGGACGGCCGCGTAGCCGATGGTGGTGCCGGCGCCGTTGATCAGGATCGTGCTGTCCGCGGTCAGGCTGAGTCGCGCGAGGTGCCAGGACGCGGTGCTCAGCGCCATCGGGAGCGCGGCGGCCCGGGTGAGGTCCAGACCGTCGGGCACGGTGAACCAGTGGTCCATGACGGCACGGTCGGCCGCGCCGGCGCTCGGCTGGCCCGCGAAGTCGGCGGTACCGAACACGCGGTCGCCGACGGCCACGTCGGTGACGCCCGCGCCGACGGCATCGACGGTGCCCGAGACGTCGCAGCCGATGCCTCGCGGCAGGCTCCCGGGGAAAAGTCCGCGGCACAGCGCCCAGTCGGCCGGGGCCAGTCCGCACGCGTGCACGGCGACGCGGATACGGCCGGGTCCCGGCTCTGGCACGGGAACGGTCTCCAGGTGCAGGACGTCGGCGGGCTCGCCGTTCTCGTGGAAGCGCACCGTGCGCATGGTGCCCGGCGCGGAAGCGGGTTCGGCCATCAGGTCTCCTCCAGGGTTATTCGGAACGCGTTCCGTTTTGCTCGGCCCTAGACTAACCCGATGACCGACCCAATTGGAACGCGATCCGTTTAGCTATGACCAGCGACCCCTCCCCCGTTGCCCGCCAGCAGCTGCGCGCCGACGCCGCGCGCAACCGCGAAACAGTGCTCGCGGCGGCCACCCACGCCTTCGCCACCTCCGACACCGAGCCTTCGATGCGCGCGATCGCCAGGCAGGCGGGCGTGGGTGTCGCCACCGTCTACCGCCACTTCCCGACCCGGGAAGCGCTGGTCGACGCCGTGTATCAGGACCAGGTCGTCCGACTGACCGCAGGGGCAAGCGACTTGCTCGCCGACCATCCGCCCGCGCGGGCGCTGCGCCTGTGGATGGACCTGTTCGGAGAGTGGCAGGCCACCAAGCACGGCATGACCGAGACCCTGCTCGCCATGATCGATTCCGGCGAGATTTCCCTCGCTCACACACGGCAGAAGCTCCTGTCGGCCATCACCGCGATCCTCGACGCCGGCGCCGCCGCTGGAGACATCCGCGCCGACGCTCGCGCCGACGACGTCTCCGTCGGCATCCTCGGCATGCTCGCCGTCGCCGCCAAATCCGGAGAACCCGCCCAGGCCGGCCGCCTGCTCGACCTGCTCATGGACGGTCTCCGGCCGCACCCTGGTGCCACCAGGGACTGACGCTCCCCTCGCGACTGTGGGCGGTGCATGAGTACTTGTGAGTGCCATCGTTTGCCGACAGGTGTCTCCCTCCGATGCGAGTCGATGTGGCCGGGGCTTCCGTGCGGGCATTGGCAGTCGCGCGCACCGACGGGGTTGGGCAGCAGGCCGTCAGGGAAGTCTCCGTCCCGTGGGCCGTCGACTGAACTGAAGCCCCCGCAACGTGAGCAACCGTTGTCCGAGCGTAAGAAAACTTCAGGGATGGAGTTGATGCGTGGTGGAACGACGCATGTCGGTTGCGACGCATTGGGGCAGTTTTATCGCGGTGGTGGACTCCGGCCGGTTGGTGCGGATCGAGCCGAGGGGTGATGACCCCGCGCCGTCGCCTATAGGACCCGGAATGGTGGCGGCCGCCGACGACAGCGCTCGCGTATTGCGCCCCGCGGTGCGCAAAGGCTGGCTGAACGGCCTTCCGCGCGCCCACGACACGGCCAGAGGCGCGGACGCCTTCGTGGAGGTGAGCTGGGACGACGCGATCACGCTGGTGAGCGATGAACTCCGTCGAGTGCGTTCACAGCACGGGGACAGCGCGGTGTTCGGCGGATCCTATGGATGGGCGAGTGCGGGCGCGTTCCACAACGCGCAGGGTCAACTCCACCGGTTCCTGGCGTTGGGCGGGGGATACACCGACTCTCGCAACACGTACAGCACCGCGGCTTTGGAGGTCATCCTCCCCCATGTGATCGGCGGGCATCCGTGGAGCTACCAGTCCCGGATGCCGATGTGGGACGAGATCGCCGAGAACTGTGAGCTTGTGGTGGCGTTCGGAGGGCTGGCCCTCAAGAACAGCCAGATCAACCCTGGTGGGCTGGCCAGGCACCAGACGCAGAACCTACAGCGCCAGTGCCGTGCGGCCGGGGTGCGGTTCGTGAACGTCAGCCCCCTCCGCAGCGACGTCGCCGGCTTCCTCGACGCCGAGTGGCTGCCCGTCATCCCCAACACCGACACGGCCGCGATGCTCGGCATCGCACACACGATGCTGGTCAACGGGTGGCACGATGAGGACTTCCTCCGCCGGTGCTGCGTCGGGTTCAGCCGTTTCGTCTCCTACCTGGTCGGCGAGCTCGATGGCGTCCCGAAGGACGCTGCCTGGGCAGCGGAGATCACGGGCATCAGCCGCGAGGCGATCACCGATCTCGCTCGCCGCCTCACCACTCAGCGTTCTCTCATCATGGTCAACTACGCGGTGCAGCGGGCGGACCACGGCGAACAACCGATCTGGATGTCTGTCGTGCTGGCCGCCATGGCGGGCTCGATGGGTCGGCCTGGCTGCGGGTGGGGTGCGGGTTACGCGACGATGGACGCGACCGGCGTTGCCAGAGGCCGCGCTTTCGTGGCGACACCTCCCGAAGTTGCAAACCCCGTTCCGGATTTCATCCCTGTCGCAAGGATCGCCGACACCCTGCTGCATCCGGGTAAGACCATCGACTACGACGGCCGGCGCCTCACGTTGCCCGAGCTTCGCCTGATCTATTGGTGCGGAGGAAACCCGTTCCACCACCATCAAGACCTGCATCGGTTGACCCGCGCCTGGCAGACCCCTGACACGGTGGTGGTGCACGAAGCCTGGTGGAACACGACGGCCAAGTTCGCGGACATCGTCCTTCCCGTCGCCACCAGTTTGGAGCGCGACGACTTCGCCGCCGGATTCTCGGACCCCCATCTCGTCGCGATGCCGAAAGTCCGCGAGCCGGCGGGCGAGTCGCGCACCGACCACCAGATCTTCACCGCCTTGGCCTCCCGGCTCGGATACGAGCAGAAGTTCACGGAGTCGCGCTCCGAGATCGAATGGGTGCGACACCTTTACGAGCAGACGGCGGCCGGACTCGGCGACGATGCCGCCTTACCGAGCTTCGACGACTTCTGGCGAAGCTCCGCCGCTGAGCTGCCGTCATTGACCGGACCGTTTCCCGGCAGCTTCGAGGCGCTTCGCTCAGATCCGCAGCGTTTTCCCCTGCTGACGCCCTCGGGCCGGATCGAAATCTTCTCCGAGGAAATCGACTCGTTCGGCTACGACGACTGCGCCGGGCATCCGACGTGGTTCGAACCAGTGGAATGGCTTCGTGCCGAACTTTCGGACCGATTCCCGCTGCATTTGATCTCGAATCAGCCCGCCTCACGCCTGCACAGCCAGTACGACAACGGTGGCCACAGCCTCAGTTCAAAGATCCGTGGCCGTGAGCCCGTGACGATCAATTCGCTGGACGCCGCGTCGCGCGGCATCGAGAACGGCATGATCGTAAGAGTCCACAACGACCGGGGAAGCTGTCTCGCGGGCGCGGTCCTGTCGGACGACGTCATGCCAGGCGTCGTACAACTGTCCACGGGAGCGTGGTGGGATCCGGTGCAGCCGGGCCTGAGTGGAACATTGGACCGCCACGGCAATCCGAACGTTCTCACGGCGGATCGACCGTGTTCGCGTCTGTCCCAAGGACCGAGTGCCCTCAGTGCGCTGGTCGACGTCGAGCCCTACGACGGCCCTGTCACCGAGGTGCTCGCCTTCACACCACCACACCTCGAACATTGACACGAGAGCCCCCTGCCTCTTCGGGCACGTTTCCGAGTACATATCGTCAAGCGCGTAGCAAGCCCGCCCTGGCCGCCGAGAGGCTCTCCCCTACCCGTTTGCGCTTGCGTAATGACATGAATACTCTGCGCAATCGTGACTGCACTTCAAGACCTCAAGTACGGCCAGTGGTTCAGGGGCGCCGACGTCGACGGCGACGGGTTCATCACCCAGCGAGACGTCCGAATGATGAGCGAGCGCTACATCGCCGCCCGCGACACCGCGCCGAACTCCGCGACCGCCCGCCTGCTCACCGAGGGGATGGACGGGTTCTGGACGAACGTGATCGCCCCGATGGATCAGGACGGTGACGGGAAGGTCGATCTGCGGGAGATGACCGAAGGGTTCAAGCGGGTCCTGACCGACCCCGCCCTGTACCCGGAGCAGATCGAACCGGTGACCAACTGCTTCTTCGACCTCGTCGATCTCAACGGAGACGGCAAGATCGACCGGGCGGAGTTCCAGCAGATGTTCGACTCGGTCGCCGGCGTTCCCGGCGAGGACTGCGCCGCGGTCTTCGCCGCTTTGGACCGGGACGGCTCCGGGGCGCTGGACCGCGCCGAATTCCACCAGGCGGTCACGGAGTTCTTCTACGGCAACGATCCGGAAGCTCCTGCCAACCACCTGTTCGGCAGGGTCGCCGGCTGACGGCTCCAGATACGGCCGGGGAACCGCACGCCCACACCACTGCCGGTGTGGGCGTGCGGTTCATGTGGATCGCAGGACGCAGCGGACCGGGGTGGGGGTGGCGGCGGGGTCGGCCGGGTCGTTGTCGAAGGTGGTGACGCGTTTGAATACGGCGCCGGTGACGTCGAGTTCTCGCAGGACGGTGGCCAGGTTCTGGCGCTCACCGGCCGCATCCAGCACGCAGCACGCAGCACGCCGAGGATCGACCGCTCGGCCCGCACATTCGCGGCGGTGACGAAGTCCCGTCGCCCTTGTCGACGCGGTCAAGCCGTCGGAGCGGGACGCGGTCAGCCGCGTGATCGGACGCGATAAACCCGGCGACATCGGCGGCCATCCCCGGGACACTGGACGCCCCTGGACGAGGCCAAGGTCGTCGTCGCCCATTCCGAGCGCGCGACCCTGCGCGTCGGCGACGTGTTCCTGAAGGTGGACGCCGATCCGGCGCGCCTCGACGTCGACGTCGAGGCGATGTCCCTCGCGCCGGTCCCGACTCCGGAGGTCCTGTGGCGCAAGCCGTCCGTGCTCGCGACCGTCGCCCCTCCCGGGGACGACGCCCGGGCGCCTCGGCGGGCCGTCGAACGGGTCGCCGGCGGCGTGGGCCGCGGCGGGCGCCGCCATCCGGAAGCCGCACTACGCGCCGCTGCCGCCTCGGCCCGGCCGGGCAGGCCGGAGCATCGTCACGCTGGCGGCGGAACTTGACGACGAGTCCGAGTTGCTCATGACGAACGGCCTCCTGCCCGCCGACCTGGTCACCCACAACCGTCAGGTCGCCGAGGTCGCCTGGCCGTCGACAGCGCCGGGGTTGTACTTGCCGACAGGTTGGGCGTCACGAACGTAACCCTGAACCGCTCTTGGCTTCCCAGGTGGTGAGGTCAAGGTTGTTGACAGCCTGGATGGTGACGGTCCAACACCTCCGTCTGATCCTGTGCTCCGTCACAGAGGCAGGGGAACCAGCGCGATGGCCGTGGTCGTGATTTCGGTGCAACAGGACGAGGGCTTCCCCTTGATCCGTGCACGGCGCGATGCACGGTGCCGTTCATCGTGCGGTGCCCGCCGGCGCATCAGCGCGTGCTCCATCGCGGGAGGTGCTCAGGTGCCGTGCAGGAGGAGGTTGAGGCCGGCGCTGGTGGGGGTGTGCACCGCGTTGTTGCGGTGTCTGAGAGTTGTTATCAGTCCGGCCTGCCGCAGGACAGTGGCGTGTTGGCTGGCTCCGGAGGGGCCGATGCCCAGCACGCCCGCGAGTTCGGCGGTGTTGCATCCGGGATGTGCGGCGATGGCATGCAGGACGGCGGCACGGGTCCGGCCCAGCAATGCGATCAGTGCCGCCGACGCGGTGCGGGACACGGACACCTCGGAGAACGGGGTCAGGGGGGTAGACAGCGCACCGTAGTTGGCCGGGTAGGTCAAGAACGGCTGGGGCTCCGCATCAGGGTCGATGACCGGTGCCTGTGATCCGAACAGCGACGGCACCAGCAGCAGCCCCCGGCCCATCAATCGCAGGTCACCCTCGATGCCGGAGGCCATGGCGATCTCCAGCGTCGGCGATCTCCACCGGACACGGGGCGGGTACAGGCCGGTCAGCAGGCGCTCGACGCCACCGTCGAGCATCTCGCGCATCCGCACGGCGCGATCGGCGGCGAGGCTGGTTGTCACGCAGGGCCAGTACGGACCCAGGACCGTAGCGTGCAGGACCTGCATGCTGTCCGCCAACTGCTGCAGCACGCGGGGATCATCGGCCAACTGCCGGGACCAGGACGGCAGCGGCTGGCGTCGCGCGAGGCCCGCCAGGGTCTGACGGATCTCCTGCGGTGGGGTGGAGCGGATCTGTTCCAGCAGCTCCTGTGGGCTGCCCGCTTGCCCGCGGGCCAGGAAGTCCGGCGTCCAACCGCGCGGGGGGATCAGCCCGAGGGCCAGGCGCGCCTGCGGGGGTAACCGGGCACGGGCCCGGCGCCGCCACACCTCGTACCGGACCGATTGACTCCGGTCCTGCAGAACCCGCACCGCGTTCGCCAGTTCCAACATCGGCCTCGGCCCCTCCGACACCCTGGTCCGGGCCAGATCGTCCGCCGTGAAATGGATCCGGTAGACCACGATTCCTCCGTCGCGAGCCATGCCTGGAGATCACCCGCGATTGTTTCAGGGGGCCGTGATTCAAGCCAGGTTGAAACAAGTCGGCATGCTTGTCCGGGTGGGACAGGCTGACGAAAGGACGCGGACACCACGCCCATTCTCAGGAGGAAGCTCATGACAGCAGGTAGCACGTTCAAGGGCACCAAGAGGAAGACCGTTCTCGCACTCGCCACGACCGGCCTCGCGCTGGCATCGAGCCTCGCGCTCGCCGCGCCGAGCCAGGCCACAGCCACGGTGAGCTGCAGCGGCTGGAGCCACAGCAACAAGGACAACGGTTCCGGTTCCTCCACCGGCGCCTACGCCCTGAAGTCCGGCCCCTACGCGGCCTGCTCGAACACCGGTCAGACGTACAACGGGACCTACCTCTACTACCACTGCTACACCGTCAACGACTACGGCAACACATGGACGTGGGCGCGGATCGCCGGCACCGGCACCGAGGGGTGGATCTCCGACGCCAATCTCACCCTCAACCCTGACGGCTTCACCCGCGGAGCCACTCAGCCCTGCTGAAAGGGAAGTTCGCGGGTTCACACAGCGTTCGCGGAGCGGAGACGCGATGCGTGACGCTCACCTTGGTCGGGGATGCGCGAGATGCTCGACGGTGGCGTCGAGCGCCTGCTGACCGGCCTGTACCCGCCCCGTGTCCGGTGGAGATCGCCGACGCTGG